>JAQVGX010000045.1 GCA_028696515.1 Candidatus Dojkabacteria bacterium
CAATTTAGTAAACAGCGAGGATCATATCAGAAATTTGCTTCAAGCTATTGAGACTACTGGGAATAAAGAGATCTGGATGGAACATATAAATCTGAGCGGCAATAAATTGAAAAGGATAATTGAAGTATTGAAAAAGAAAGCACCTGGACAGATCAGATTCTTTGAAAAAGCTAAGAGCGCAGAATACAAGTTAGAATTGAACAGAATGCTGTTCAGGATTCTTGCTGATTTCAATTTCAAAATCGGAGGAGGGGGGATATTTGATCATGTCAGGAAAACTATTATTGTCAGGGATAAGAAGGCTAAGAAGAGAATTGCTAAAACTGATTGGAGATTTGAGATGGTGGAGTAGCAATTAGCTAAGCAGCTAAACAGCAAAACAGACATGAGCGAATTAGCTAGTAAGAGAAGGAGTTGGTGAGCTAGCCCATAAGCTCATGAATTTACATTCTAATAGGTTAATAAGCCGACAAGCTGAAAAGCAAATTACCCAATTACCCAATTACATCCTTTCTTCCTCGGTTATTCATAGGTATTAGTTGTTATTGTGTCACGCGGCTTTTACTAAATCTTGTTGCCAAAAGTGTTTCATTCTGATATTATCCTTACTATGCAGAATATTGTAAATAACAATTTCTTCGATTGTTGCGACTAACTAACTTTAGTTGGTCTGTTTCTGCTTGTCTTTCCAAATAACAAACATGTAGTAATAGGCTGACTAGAAACTTTCAGTTGATCGGCTTATCGGCGATTCAACACACTTTAAGAATATTAGAAAATTAATTATGAAAAAGTATATAAATAAGATTAAGAATAAGCGAATATTATCCATAGTGGCTCATCCCGATGATTTGGAATTTTACGCTGCCGGGACTATAAAATTGTTGTCAGGGAATAACAGCATTCATTTGATAGTTGCTACAAGTGGTGAAAATGGAGGAAAAATATCTAAAGAAAAGCTGAAGATGATTCGCAGGGGAGAGCAGAGAAAGTCTGCAAAAAGTTTAGGTATTAAAAAAGTCAGCTTCTTGAATTTCAGAGACACGAATGTTCTGAATGATCAATATCTTCGAAAGGTACTAGTTAAAGAAATAATAGAATTCATGCCGGAAATAATAATAACCTTTGATCCGGCAAATGAACTTGAAGTTCACCCTGATCACAGGAACCTAGGGCAAGCTATTATTGATTCACTTATAAAGTCTGCAGTTAGAGGCTGGAGCGTTGATGTAGTATTGTTGTTTGACACACTGAAACCAAATGTATTTATCGATGTTTCAAAAGTTTGGGAATTTGTTCTGATTTCCAATAAGGCTCACAGGACCCAATTCTCAGAATTTGCTGGAGGCTGGAAAGAGAAACAGAGAATTCTTGAAGAGAAAGCTACCATTTTGGGGAAGGCGATTGGTGTTAAGTATGCAGAGGCCTTTAGAAGAATTGAATTGTCCAGCAAATTGTATCTGGATCAGGCTCGGGAATCTTTAAAGGGGTCAAACAGCTTATCAGCCCCTCGGCCAATCTAATGGTATAAGTGATAAAGATTTGTGCTGATAAGAAGATGTGCCAATTAGCTGAAAAGCATGCGTACCTACCAATCTATTTTACTTTAGTGTAATATTAAAAATGAAAAGTGCAAGATGTAGAATTCAAAATTAAGGATGTTATTTTTAATTTTGGATTATTCTAATATGCTAAAACTTTACGATACTTATAAAAAGAAATTAGTTCCATTTAAGCCGATCAAAAAAGGGAAGGTCGGGATGTATAACTGTGGCCCTACTGTTTATAACTATGTGACTATAGGAAATTTACGTGCCTATACTTTTAATGATTTTCTGAGAAGATCACTGGAGTATCTAGGATATGAAGTGACTCAAGTAGTAAATATTACCGATGTAGGACATGTAACAATGACTGATGAGCAAAAGAAGGAAGTAAAGAAAAGTGGGGAAAAACTAGAGATCACAGATGTTGATGATGGGGTTGACCGGATGGAGAAAGCGGCAAGAAGAGAGGGAGTATCAGTACTCGAGATTGCAAGGAAGTACATAGATGCAATATTTGGTAAGAATTATGAAAAAGTCAAGGAGTTTGAGCAAGATGGAGATTTTGGAAAGATGAACATGTTGAAACCTACTCATCTTCCAAGAGCAACAGAATACATAGACGAACAAATAGATTTTATAAAGAGGCTTGAGAAAAAAGGATATACTTATGTTACAAAGCAGGCGGTTTATTTTGATATCCAGAAGTTTAAGCGGTATGAAAAGATAGTTGAGCAGAAATTTGAAGATATGGTCAGTGGAGAAAGATCTCACTCAAAAGACCCTGACAGAAAGCACCCTTCAGATTTCAGGCTTTGGCAGCTAAATCAGCCCGATCATGCTCTCCAGTGGGACAGTCCCTGGGGAAAGGGATATCCTGGTTGGCATATAGAATGTAGTGCGATGAGCCACAAATTGCTGGGGCAGCCGTTCGACATACATACTGGCGGTGAAGACTTTATCAAGCTCCATCATGCAAATGAAATCGCCCAGTCGGAATGTGCATACGCTAAGCCTCTGGCTAACTATTGGCTGCATAATGCATTTCTTACAGTAGACGGCGGAAGGATGGGTAAGAGTCTCGGCAATGCCTATACTTTGCAGGACGTGATTAGTAAAGGATTTGATCCCATGGATTTAAGATATTTTTATCTGCAGGCTCATTATCGCTCGAAGCAGAATTTTACTTGGGAATGTCTGAAGGATGCTGCGAATGCAAGAGATCATCTCATAAAGGATTTAAAAACTATGATGGGAGAGGCTCAAGGGAAGAGAATAGTCAGCGTTCAGTGGAAGAAAAAGTTTATGAGTGGCTTGGAAAAAGATCTCAATACCTGTGAAGCTCTTACGGCAACTTGGGAACTACTTAGATCAGATGAAGAAGCAAAGGTAATAGTAGGGACAATATTGGACTTTGACCAAGTCTTAGGTCTTCGACTGGATAAAGTGAAAGTCACAGACGTAAAGATGGAAACAGAATCAAGAAAAGAAGTTGAGAAGCTGATCAAACAAAGAGAAAAGGCACGCCAATCTAAAGACTGGACTGCTGCTGATAAGATTAGAGATGAGTTGTTAAAGAAGTATCGGGTTAAAGTAGAGGATACAGTCGAAGGACAGAAGTGGGGGATAGATGAGTGAAAAGAATAAAGCAGTCCAACGATTGTTGAGCAATTATTAAACTATTGTTATTTTTAAAATGTTAAGTGATGTCTATGAACAGAACATTAGCAGCCGAATGTAAAAAACACGTCGGCCAAAAAGTGCTTCTTAAAGGCTGGGTAAACCAACTGAGGGAACTTGGTAAAATAAATTTTCTTATTCTCCGCGATAGAAGCGGCTATATTCAAGTTGTTATAGAGGATGAAAAAGAACTTAAGAAGGTAAATAAGTACTATGTCGGAACCTCGATCGAGGTAGAGGGTGAAGTTCAGGAGGCAGAGCAGACTGAGCTCGGGGTTGAAATAATCAAACCGCTGATTACGGTTTTGAATCCTGTTGAAGACGCTCCTCCTGTCGAATACAATAAAGATGAAGTTGTAGCAGAGCTTCCGACTATTCTGGATTATCGACCTATAACGTTACGTAATAGGAAGATCCAGGCGATATTTAAAGTACAAGCTACTGTACTGGAGGCATTTAGAGAGGCATTACGGTCAAAAGATTTTATAGAATTCCGGAATCCGGTTCTTATGGGAACTCCATCTGAAAGCGGGGCAGATGTCTTTGAAGTGAAGTATTTTGACAGAAAAGCTTATTTGGCACAAAGTCCGCAATTCTACAAGCAGATGATGGTTGGTGTTTTCGAGCGGGCTTTTACCATCAGTCCAGTATTCAGAGCAGAAAAACATCACACAAACAGGCATCTGACTGAGTTGACACACATGGATGCAGAGATGGGATTTGTAACAAATCTGGACGAAGTTCTGGAAGTTATCGAATACGTTGTCCGCCATATTTTCGATAAAGTGAACGAAAAGAATGCGTCAGAACTGAAACTCTGGAACGTAACAACACCCAGATTACCAGAGGGAAAATTCCCAAGGGTGAAGGTAAAAGAAGCTTTTGAAATGCTCGAAAAGAGAATCGGGAAGAGTCCTGACCGTAAACTTGATCCAGAACCGGAAGATGAAAGGGAGATCTGTAAATGGGCTAAAGAGGAGTATGAGAGTGATGTTATATGGTTGACACACTATTATAAAGATAAAAACTTATATACGCAGAATGAAGGAGAGTTTTCGCTGAGTTTTGACTTATTGTGTCGCGGTATAGAGTGGCTTACTGGTACCATTAGAATCCATGAGTATAAGAAGCTGGTCGAGGGAATGAAGAAAGCGGGATTTGATCTGAAAAATTATGAAGGATATTTGCAAGCATTTAGATACGGTATGCCGCCTGAGGCTGGTTTCTCATTTGGGTTGGAGAGGATCACACAAAAAATATTCGACTTCAAGAACATAAGGGAAGCAACTCTATTCCCGAGGGATGTTGAGAGATTGGCACCCTAATTAGCAAACAGCATCCTCTTTAGAGGAAGAATTATCTGATAGCATTGTTAACATAAATACTTCCCACAGGCTGGAAACTAGTGTATACTTTATCATCTATTTAAAATCAGCATTTATAACGATGCCAGACAATACAGATCCAAATAGTCCGCCTGTTCCATTAGCTCAAAATAATTCTTCTGGAGGAGAACAGCAGAACAATGTTCCAAATCCAGTTCAAGTAGATTCGGTAGATCCTGTTGCTGTTCCAGTTCAGGAAGCTCCTGCTTCTCAGGAAGGCGGCGCGGGAAATCAAACGCCACCTCCATCAGGACAACCTTTGGATAGTGCTCCTGAAAGCATGAGACAACAGGCTCCCTCTTCATTTGATCCCGCAGGTGGTAAACGAAAGGGTGGGAAGAAAGGGATGTTTTGCACATGTACGTGCGGAATATTGGCATTCTTGTTGCTTGTTACCGGAGGGCTTTTTGCATATGCTTATTTCACCAAAACAGATATCCCAGTTGTTTCAGATATTATAGAAAAGATAGAATCAATGTTTAGAGATCCTATTCAAGAAGCAAAGGAAATGCAGGAGAAAATAGCTAGTACTCTGGTTAGTACCTTGGTACCCCTTGCTGCAAAAGATGACAGTTTAGTTTCTGCTATTGCTGACAGTTCTGTTTCCGGGGAATATATAAAAGGCTTAGTTGATAATTATGAAGAAGTTAAATCTGTCAGGTTTGATCTTTCCGGAACGGCTACATATTCATCAAGTACATCTGGTGAAGATGTTGCATCATTGATGTCAGGCGGTAGCATGGAGATGAATCTAGTAGGTGCCTATGACGGAAAGGAAGCAGGAAACGAGAAAGCTGAGGCAAAATTCGACATAAATGTCGAGCAGGAAGGGTTCGGGATGGATATGGTAGGTGAGTTGCGTTCTGTAGGATCAGATACTTACATTAAGTTGGACACGTTCCCTTTTCTTACAAGTGGAACTTATGGAGATATAAAAGGACAATGGGTTGATATAACTCCAGATGATATAGATAGTGCATCGGGACTTTTTGGTGAAGGACTAACTACCGAAAGCGATGAAAAGCAAGAGGTAGATAATGACGATGTAGCAAAACTTCTCGAATTCATAACAGATGAGAGTGTTGTTCAGAATGCGGAGCTTTTGTCAGATGAGACCATAGGGGGCGAGGACTGTTACTGTGTAAAACATAGCTGGAATAAAGAGGAACTGAAAGAAGTTATGAAAACTTATGCAAGTATCTACGAGGAAGAATTCAATGAGGGCGATATAGATGAATCATTAGAAGGGTTCACGAAGTTAGAAATTGAAGGCTGTCTTGGAAAGACGAGTGAAAAAATTCATAGAATCGGATTAAACATGCAGGCGGCTATGGATGGTCAGCCACAAAATGTGGATCTTGATCTAAAACTTTGGGATTATGATGCTGACATAGAGATCACTGTTCCTCCTGATGCAAAAACCTGGGAAGATATCATGTCAGAAGTAGATCCTACCTATAACGATTATTCGGTAAAGAGTGAAATGATGATAATCCGTACCAGGATTGAAGAATATTATGTTGAAAATGAAAAGTATCCATCTAGTTTAAGCGTACTGGACATCAGTTCAACGGTTATTGAAGGCGAGACAGTGCATTATCAGAAAACTGGCAGTGGCTATAAGCTTTGGATTACACTTCCTAGCGGAGAATTGTATGAGCTGAAGAATTTTTAGGTAGTGGTATGGAAGTATTTAGTTACTAGAATGTGAGTCTGTATGATAATTTGAAGGCGATATATGGTGTACGTGATGTTCATAGCGAACATTATTACAATCGCTGACTGCCAACTAACAACCAACTTCCAACATCCAACAAACAACGACTAGTATCCAGCATCCCCTTTCCACTATCCTGTAATATGTTAGTGCAAGTGTTTAGAATATTACCACAAACCCTTTGTTTTGTCCTTAGATCAGCCTAATATTTGTTTTCTTGAATGCTCAACATTTCCGGCTTATATGCTTGACATACCTACTCGATTGCCTTATTATGGTGAGTAGTGGTGAAAAGTGGTGAAATAAATTGAATATATGAACCTTAACAAAAATTATGTTGATAGGCGAGTTTACAAATAAAGTTGGAGAAAAGAGTAGGATTGCTCTCCCAAAGAAATTTAGAGAAATTCTTGGTGAGAGTGTGATAATAACTAGAGGATATGAGGACTGTATTATAGTAGTAAATGAAAAGCAGTGGGATAAACTGCTCTCAGCATTTGGAGATCAGCCTTTCACCAAAAGTTCTGTCAGAGACACCAGGAGATATCTGATAGGCGGTGCAAGTGAGATAAATCTTGACGAGCAGGGAAGATTTGTACTGCCTAAAAATTTGAAGGAATTTGCCGAGATTTTCAAGGAAGTTACATTTATAGGATTAGTCGATTGGGTTGAAATATGGTCAAAGGAAAAGTGGGACAAGAGAATGGAAATGATAAAGCCAAATGCAGCAAAAATTGCTGAGAAATTACAAGAGATAAACGAAAAGTAGTTATTTAATATGGTTGGTAGCGTACACAAACCGGTTCTTTTAAAAGAGAGTCTAGAGCTTCTAAATGTGAAAGAAGGAGGGATCTATATAGATTGCACACTCGGGGGAGGAGGATATGCAAAGGGTATTATCTCAAAGTTACTCGCCAAAGGCGAGCCCGCCTCTGGCGGGAAATCAAAAAATTCAAGATTATTGTGTTTTGATACCGATGGTGAGGCGATTGATAGATTCAAAAGTTGGCTTTTAGCAAATAACTGGAAGAGAAGTAACGATGATTTTAAAAAAAATGGTGTTGAAGTGATATTAAAGAATATAAATTTTGAGAATTTAGGTGAAGTTCTGGACGAATTGGAAATTGAAAGCGTTCAAGGAATTGTTGCTGATCTTGGTGTTTCCTCTGATCAGCTGGATGAAGCCGAAAGAGGATTCAGCTATTCAAAAGAAGGTCCTTTAGACATGAGAATGGATAGACGGCTTGGAGTGACAGCAGAAGATTTATTGGTAGTATTACCTGAGAAAGAACTGGAAAGAATATTTAAAGAGCAAGATGAAAGGTTTGCAGGAAGGATTGCAAGACTGATATCTGAGGAAAGAAAAAGGAGAAAAATACAATCTACAAAGCACCTTATACAAATTATTAAAAATGCCTTACCTTTTCGAAAAAAAGTAAGGAAAGCCGGTAAGCCGTCAGTATGTGCTTACTGGACAAAGTCAGCAATGAGAGTGTTTCAAGCTCTCCGCATAGCAGTTAATTCTGAACTTAGTTCTCTGCAAAAAATGCTGCCCCAAGCACTTGAGGCACTCTCCGCTGACAAAACGCAAGGTGGAAGGTTTGTAGTTGTAACTTTCCATTCTGGTGAAGATAGAATTGTGAAAAACTTCATCAAAGAGAATAAGGACAAAATAAGATTATTAACTGATAAATACATTACGCCAAGTGATCAGGAAAAGGACAGAAATTTGAGATCAAGAAGTGCGAAACTCAGAGCGTTTGAGAAGTTAAGTGATTCAGAGAAACAGGTAACAAACAATTGTAAATTGGTCTTTTCCGCCAGAGGCGGACCTGCTGTTGGCAGGGATTAAATGTAAATTGAACCTAACTGCCCATGAAAGAATTTAGAGGAATCCAGATAGCATACAGACCAAGTCTTTTAATTGTTCTTGGCATCATTCTTGTAGTTGCTATGTTTTCGCAAATGGCCTTTCTGAGCTTCTTCGGTACGAAGGGAAAAGAAGTTGCGAATATCCGAGCGGAGCAAAAAAGACTGATATTGGAAAATGAGATGCTTGAAGCAGAAATAAGCAAACAGCAGTCTTTATCTAGGATTAGGAAGGTGGCTATAGAAGAAATGGGAATGATCGATGCAGGAGAAGTCAAAATAATATCCCCAAGATCTACAATCGGAGAAAACTAGCAATATTCAGTAAGTTGATAAATGATTACTTATCAAGTAGCATATAGACAGAAAGCTGATTAGCTTAGTTATCTCTCAAAATGTTTATAAAGTTCCATCTATTACATTAATTATCTGTACATGATCACGGGCCAAAAGATATCAACCTGGAGGATAAGAATTCTGTATATGGGGTTTGTTGTTATAGTTTTTTTTGTTGCTGCATTTTTGTTCAGGTGGCAAGTATTGGAGTATGATCGTTACCGAGTTTTAGCTAATCAGCGAGTAAAGGATTCGCAGCTGGCTTCACTCAGAGGTTCTATTTATGATTCAAAAGGTTCCCCTTTGGCTTATAGTATCCCTGTTTATGATGTTTATGCATATATACCTGAAATAAATGATGCTGAAGAACTTTTACGACAGACAAGAGAAGAGCTTGTTGATAAGGTAAGTAGTGCATTGGATTTAGACAAGGAAGATGTGGAGGATATTCTTGATACAGATCTGCTCTATGTATCGATAGGAAAGCAGGTGTCTGTAGAAGAGAAAGAAAGGCTTGAGAGTTTAAAGACAGACAAGAATGCTGAACGTTCTATATCAGGACTCCACTTTGAGCCTGCAGAGAAGCGTATTTATCCTGATGGGTCTTTAGCAAGTCATGTGCTTGGCTTTGTTGGCAAGTCGAGACTTGGTGAGGATGTAGGTCGAAATGGGATTGAGGGATATTGGAACGGAGACCTGGCATGGAAAAAGGGGTATCTAGTTGAGGAGACTGATAGCTTTGGGAATCAGATACTTACTGGTGAGTACGAACCTATATTCCCAAAAGTCGGAAGAAGTGTACGTCTGACATTGGATCGCGGCCTTCAGCGGGTTGTAGAAAAGAAAATAAAAGAAGGAGTGAAAAAGTGGAAAGCAGTGAGCGGGTCAGTGGTTGTGATGGATCCAAGGACGGGTGAGATTCTTGCAATGGCGAATTATCCAACTTATGATCCGAATGAGTACTGGAAGGTGAAGGACTGGCAAACATATAAAAACCGAACTGTAACTGATGCCTATGAATTTGGATCTGTAGGCAAGTGTTTTACTGCAGCTGCAGGCATCGATCTCAAGAAAGTTGGTCCAGATACTCTAATATTTAAACATCATGAGGGCTGTGTTGATTTTGTCAATGACACTCAGTTGTGTACTGCAAGTAAAACGCCGGCAGGGCCTATGGATTTGACTGATGTTCTGGCTAATAGCGATAATATCGGGGCATACTATGTTTCAAAGAAAATAGGTGGTGAGAATTTCTATTCGTATCTTAAGGATTTTGGTATGGGTAGAAAAACAAACGCAGGATTCGAAGAAGAATCAACCAGTCTGCTGAAAGAAGGCAAGTATTGGAATAAAGCTGATCTGGCAGCTTACTCCTACGGCCAAGGCTATTCAGCTACTCCATTACAAGTGATTTCTGCACTTTCTGCTATAGCAAATAATGGAAAACGCATGCAGCCCTATATAGTAGCCAAAATATATGATGAAGAGGAAACTATTGATATAAGACCGAAAGTAGCGGGCAAGCCTATTACAAGGGAAACGGCTATCATTGCTAACGCCATGCTGACTGAGGTTTTCGATAGAAACGGATCGAGCTGGATGTTTCCGGAACTGCTAAACTATCAGCTTGCAGGGAAGTCGGGAACTGCCTCTGTGAAAGATATCAGTGGTTTATCTTATGCTGAGGATAAAGTGAATGTGACTTATGTCGGCTGGGATTCTTCGGATAATCCAAAGTTTATCATGCTTATGAAGCTTCAAGAGCCGGAGGGAGCTCCATATTCTGTTGAGTCTGTCCAGCCTCTCTGGATGGAGACTTTTCTTGAGATAAAAGATATCGTGGGAGTCGTACCTATCGCCCAGAAGTAGCTATAATAATTATCAGTTACTCTGTATCTACACTCATTTGACAAAATATACCCAAATGTTATTATATACCGAAGATAGACCGATAGTATGGAATGAATCCAGGTTACTGTGATATAATATTTAATCAATAAGATTAGTACTAATATAATATGGCTTTAGTAATTACAGTTGATAAGATTCCAGAGGTATCAGCTCAAGAACCAAGACCTGTTTGCAGATCAAGTGAAGTTGATTACTTATGGAATCCTGGAACTTACAGTGGAGCCGGCTTGTCTATTATTGAAACCCGACTTGTTGGTGGAATTAAAAGAATTTTCGAATGGAGTAGTAGTTTATTAACTACTAGTGAGTTGGATCATATTGTAACCTCTGGAGTTTTTCATAGGATATTCAATACAGTCTCTTATCCTTCTGAGAGAGACGATATTGATGCCTTAGTGGCAAAATCTGCTCTATCTAAGGTGGTCGATCAGTTTATTGAACTATACGGGAAGTTAGCTCAAATAGATTTCGTTCGTGAGGCTTTTCAAGGAGCAAGATTGGTTGTCGACGGAGGAACTGGCGCAGGTGTGAACACATATTTCATGAGGTATCATGCATTCCAAGATAGAGAAGATGTTACTGTATGTTCTGTTGATGGAGGTTTCACAGCAGTTGCTGGAGGTGTAGTAATGGCAAAGGCAGCGGCAGCAAGAGAGAGAGGTGATTTCTTAGTTGTTCCAATTGATTCGGGAATCAAACATGAGCAACTACTTCAAGAACAACTCGTCCTTATGGGATGGGATTTCAATAATTTTCCTCCAGAATCGTTGCTAGGTTCAGTAGATATTATTGTTTTAGATCACTCAGCTGTTTACGTACAGAATTTTCAAGCTGCACTGGCTAATGTAAAACAAGTAATGAGACCAGGGGGTGTAATCATAATTACTCAAGCAAATCCTGAAGTGAAAGGGATTCTCCCCAAAATGCGTGAGCTGGGTCGAGTTTTGCTTAAGCTAGCAGGTCGTAGGATTCAAGAAGCAAGAGACACTTTCAGATTATTTGGTTTAGCCAAAGGAGCTGGGAATCTACTTGAACTTCAACAAACTCCTGATGCAGTGAGGGAAGTAATACAACGTGATCCAGATCTTATCAACTACAAAGAAGTCAGATATTTTGACAAATGGATGCTCGCTCATGTTGTTCAAGTAAAAGAATAATTACTATTTTCCAAATTAAATATAAAATGGTATAGTGTTTATATCACTATAGTTTTTATTGTTTTAAGGTGGATTTAGTCGATTATTTCAACATTTTAGTAGGATTAGTAAGTCTTCCCATTGTTTTTCTTTTTATATTTCGGAAGCCTCGTAAAAGAGTTAACATAGCTTATGGTCTTTTTGCTCTTCAAGGACCACTGTGGTCATTCACAATTACTCTTTTCCGACAGAGTAGAAATGTCAATGAAGCCTGGGCTGCAGCGATAGCACTGTATACAGTTGGTTCTCTGGTAGCACCGTTATTTTTGTATTTCTCGATCTTCTTTTTGAAGAGAAAAGTGAAGTTTATTGAAACTTTACTTTGTTGGCTGCCATTTATCGTCTTTATCATCTTCATAGTTGTTTCCAGACTTTTTATTCAAGATGTTACAATCAACGACCAAGGAAATCATGTAACACTTGGCCCCTTATATATTCCTTGGGTCATATGGTTTACTGTTATCATGGGCCTAAGTCTTATCACCCTTGTTAGAAGTTATCAAAAAATGAGTGGTATTCTGAGGTCTCAGATAACCTTCATACTTGTTTCAATCTTGTTGCCAATGGCTATGAGTTTCCCTTTTAATCTCATACTTCCTTTCTTTGGTAACTATGAGTTAGTGTGGGTTGGTCCAAGTTCAATAATATTTATGTCTGGAATTATAGCTTATGCTATTGTAAGACACAGATTCTTAGGAACAAAATTCTTGATCGGGCAATTGCTGTATTTCATTCTTAGTGTTTTATCAAATTTAGTTTTGATTTATACGTTTTTTGTTCTAGCTGTTAGAATTCATCAAGAAAGTCTAGCAACTGTTCTGATCGTTTTAATATCCACATCTTTAATTTATCTAGTTTTATACAAGCAAATAGACAAATACTTACGTTCACTTTTAGAGAAAGCTCTTATTTATTCGGAGTACAATCCATATGATGTTATAAATAAGTTATTGAAGATAACAAGTACTGAGCTGAATTTAGAACGAGTTGTTTTAGCGGTTCTCGGAGTAGTAAAATCAGCTTTTGAAGTTGAAAGATCTGGGCTAGTGATTTTTGATAAGTCCAGTAGAAAGATACTCTATAAAAGATTAACTGGATTTGATGAGAAGGCTCAAAGAAACATGAGGGATCTGCTAGAGGTTGTGAGTTTTTGGGATTATCAAGAAAGAGGTGGCCAGGTAAGTGAGATATTGGTTTATGAAGAGGTCGTTGCAACGTTAAGAGAACGGGATGCTGAGGAGGTTAGATATATCAAGAAGATTATTAAGTTTATGGAGGAGGAAGATATCGCTGTTCTTCTGCCTTTGAATAGGAAGGTCCAGCTCAATGGTCTCTTGCTTGTAGGGAATAAGGACCAGTTAGAGTCCTTTACTGTTCAAGATATCAATCTTCTTGAAAGTATTATCGCCAATGCTTCTGTTGCAGTAGGCCGTGCGCTTCTTTACAAGGAAGTCCAGGAATTTGCCATTAATCTCGAAAAGAAGGTTGACCGCGCCACTGTCCAGCTTCGGGATAAAATAGAAGCTTTAGAAGAAGCCCGCCGGCGTGAGCAGGATATGGTAGATATACTCGGACATGAACTCCGTACTCCGATGAGTATCATAAAAAGCGGTTTTGGGTTCCTCGGCATGTTGTCAAAGCACAAGGTTTATCCAAATGTCGATAACGAGACAAAAGATAAGATCAAAAAATATCATGCGAGAGTAGATGAGAATATCGAACGTGAGATAAAGCTTATAGATACTTTGCTTGGCGCAACTAAGATCGATAAGGGCAAGCTTGACCTAAAACTTGAAAGTGTAGATATCATAGATGTTGTAGAAGACGGGCTTCTGGGGCAAAGAGCATTTGCTCAGAGGAAGGGTCTGAACTTAGAATTTATTAAACCTGAAGAGTGGGAGAAATACCCAAGGGTTCTTGCTGATAGAGCTAGAATTCAAGAAGTGATGGACAACCTCTTGAGCAATGCTGTCAAGTATACTTTTGAGGGGAGCATAAAAGTTGAGATCGAACATGATGATGAATTTGTTACAATTCATATCAGTGATACGGGTATTGGTATACCTGAAGATGCCCAAAGAAATCTTGGCAAAAAATTCTACAGAGTCGAACAATATACCGATGAATCAAAGGAAAGAGATCTGAAGATGGTTCGATCCGGTGGGACTGGACTCGGTCTTTATGTTACTTATGGGATTGTCGAAGCCCAAGGAGGGCGTATCTGGGTGGATAGTGAGGTGGGAAGGGGAACAACTTTCCATTTCACAGTCCCGATTCACAAAGCAGCAACCCAGGCTGAAGAAGACGGTTATGAAAGAGATGTTTTCAAAAGGCACGGTTTGGCCCAGGAAGAGCAGGGAAACAACTAAACAGAGTACAGTAAGCAGCTGAGAACAATTAGGTACGGCTAAAGGGCAAAGGAGTAAACAGAAATAAAAAGTTACGTGCTGATATGCGGACTAATCAGCTAATTCGACAATCAGAAATTACTGCTCAAGGCTTGTAATTTCTATGCCTCATTGAGCAATAACCCAATAACTCATTTCTTCTGAAGTTCTTCATAGCTATTTTGTCATCAGTAATTATTGAGTGCATCCTGGGTAAGGGGATTTAGTTGACCTCAATAATCTTTTGCCAAAGACAGACCCGACTATGGCAGAA
>JAQVGX010000046.1 GCA_028696515.1 Candidatus Dojkabacteria bacterium
ATCCTCCGATAAGTATAATCATCCCTATCAGCATGAACTTGTGTGAGGACGACATCTTAACAAAGTTAGCCTTCCAAAGTCTCAGTTTACTTCGTATTCTCTCGCTGAGGCCTTTCTTCGGAATATTTATATCAGAATTCTGCTTATCCGATTCATTTATCTCAACACTTAATACCATAGGCAGCTACTAAGAATTAAAGTCCAATTTTATTCTTCTGATTCAACTATCACTTACTCTTTATAGTAGTATTCAAAACTTCTACTTCTTCCTTGGATAATTTATTTTCGGAATTGCCTTTGTCAATCTTTTTTGCATAAACTCTGGTCAACTGTCTTTGATGCATACTGGTTATTATGACGCCATCATTGTTCTGATCAAGTAATGCAAGAATAAAACTTTGATCCCCACCCGTTTCTTCAAAAGGGTTGTACCTCTTAAAACCAACCTTTTGTAAGTTTCTTCTTGTATAATTTTTAAAATCCTGAAGGGATTTTTCTATATCCTCTGACTTGTCTATAGCGACTTTTATCTTTTCCAGATGTTCTCTCAGAAGTTCTTCGAGGTTTTGTTCAACAACTCCTGAAGAAAGCCTTTGGAAACTGTCCCTAGCACTTCTCAACTGCAAAAAAGAGTATATAGCCAAGCCTGCAGATAACAATGAAATCACTAAAAGGACAACTTCAACTAATTGAATTTCCATTTTTTCTTGCTAAAAAATTAGCAACTTCATATTAGCACACTTTTATAAGTTTTTGAAAGATTTGTACCGGTTGCGTACATGGTTGCGCATGTGTGCTTAAGCTTCACATAATATTTTACATACTTCCAAACTGCTCTCTTAACCAAATATTTATAACCATAAAGCTATAATAAATTGTTCCAATTCATCAATAAGCAACTAACAACTAATCTCCAATTCCAAACATCCAGTCTCCGAAAACAATGTATAAAATCCCATTCCGATATTTCCTGTACTTGTTAAGGCATATATTTTGTGTTAAATTTAGCAGGTAAATTTGTTATGATCGAGGTATGACTAGTAAGTTCCAGTCCGTTATAAAAATCACAATAGTGTTGCTTGTTATAGTTGCACTTAGTATGGGAGGATGGTTTGTATATACCAATTTCCTAAAGGGAGATGAAAGTACACCTATAGAAGAAGGAGAGATAGAACTCATATGGTGGACTCTTTGGGAAGACGAAGACTCTCTTAGAGTTCTAGCCGACGCATATACAGCTCAAAATCCTAGTGTTACCATAAAAATCGTTCCGCATCTAGAGAAGAATTACAAAGAGCGGCTTATAAGACAACTCAATTCTCCAGAGCAAGAAAAACCGGATATTGTTCCTATGCATAATACATGGCTTCCACTTTTTCAAAGATCACTCTCCCCTCTACCATCTACAGTAATGAGTGAAAGTGACTATGCAAATGCTTTTTACAACGTTGCTTTGTTAGACTTCAAGGGCACCGATGGAAAAATATACGCAATTCCTCTTATGTTCGATGGGCTTGGAGTTTACTACAACAAAACCCTTTTAAAGAATGCTGGAATTTTACTACCTGCAGATAACTGGGATGACTTTGCTGAGCAAGCGAAGAAACTGACCCAATACGACTCAAATGGTAACATCACCGTGGCAGGAGTATCCATGGGAACAGCCAGCAACATACAATTCTCTTTTGATATAGTAAATCTGCTTATGCTTCAGGAGGGAGTTACTATGACAGATGCTACAGGAAAAGCTGTATTTGCAAATGATACTGAAATGAAAGCCGGAAAAGCTTTTAAAACCTATGTTGACTATACAACACGTTACCATACCTGGGATCGGAGCCTCCCAGATGATATCGTCATGTTTACTGAAGGGAACCTGGCAATGATGTTCGCACCGAGCTGGAGAGCCCAGAACATACTGGATGCCCTTGAATGGGGAGGAGGATCTTTGGACTTCGATGTCGTTCCAGTCCCACAGCAACCAACTTTCACAGGCAACCAGAAAAATTGGGCTAATTATTGGGCATATGGCGTTATGTCAAATTCCGCTCATTCTGACACCGCTTGGGACTTCCTGAGGTTTATAACAGAGCAGGAACAGTTGAGATCCTTCTATGAAAAATGCAAGGAGGTGAGGGAATATGGCGAAATATATCCACGGAAGGATATGAGTGAAGAACTTATTAGCGATAAGTATGTCGGCGCTTATGTTAAAATGGCAGATACCGCTGTCAGCTGGAGAATGGTAGACTCTGAAAAAGTTGCACTTGAGTTTAACGCTCTTATTGACGAAGCCGCAAGATCAGGTGGTTACTCAGTTTCTGCTTATCAGAAAGCATTGGAAGGAATTGCTGTAACTATTAATGAGATTATAACTACAAACTATTGATATTCGAATAACTTGATAACCGTACTTAGTGAGCACTAACTCTAAACTAAAATACTTAACCAGAAAAGGAAGGGACTTGGGACTGGACGATCTAGACCTTCGGGAGAAGTACTCAGCAAAATTCACAGACTTACTCTCATCTTTATTATTTAAAAATCCCCCAAGATTCTGGGCCGGATTTGTTACACTAGTTACCCTCATCACTGTTGTTTATTTTACTTCAAATAATGTTGCCGAAAATACAGCTCTCAGCAAAAAAGGTTATCTGACAATAAACTCAAATGAAATAGGAAACTACAGCATAGATCCTAAGGTAGTCATAAATCTAGTCGCCGAAGGCAAGTATCTCAGAAATCTGGATCTAATTGAACTTGATATCCCGACTTGGCTAACATCAAATGAGGAAAAGCTTTATTATGATGAAGAAAACCGAGAAATAAACACCAATGTTTCTTATACCGGCAATATCGATCAGGGAACTGCTGCCAAATTTGCTCTTCTAGCTAAAGGACAAAGAGAAAAAGAAATATCTACATGTAAAGGGTGTGATACTGATTTGCAGTTTTTATATTCCCTCAAAGAGTTCTATCTCAACGCCAACGATTGCGAGACAACACCCGTTTGGTCAAGAAATCCTTTAGCATACAGCACCAACGACTTATGCCGGCTATTCAAGATGAAATGTCAAGCTCCAAGTACCTGGCAACAATTTGATAGTAAAGAATCGTGCGAGCAGGAACAAAACAATCCCGAATTCGTGAGGTCACCAGAGAATAAAATTGTAAGGTTTTATAAGAATTGCGAAGGAGAATATATCTCTTCAACGTATAAGATCGATGAAACCATTCAGGCAAAAGACATTGATGGCGATATTGTTCGATTTTCAGTATATACACCAGATGATTTTCTACAAGTGAAACAAGACAGTATAGAGGAAATAGTTAAAGCTGTTTCAGGAAGCAAAGGAGTTGATTATCATCATTTTATTTACTCAACAATGATATCCGGCGATATAAAACCTGAGAACATTGGAGATACTGTTCCTGTTAAAGTGAAAGCTTGCGACCTAAGACAAAATTGTACCGAGATAGATTTCAATATTGCTGTTTTAGAAGAAACAGATTGCGATTTCCAATTACCACAGACTGGCGATTTGGAAGTCAATTTATCTGAGACCAACAGATCACAGGTATTCAGTGGAGAAAATGACATTGTGTGGGAGATGAGTGGAAGTGAACTCTTTGATGTTGAGGTAAATCTCTACGATACTGATTGTGAAGATCTTATCGAACACCTGGGCAGATTTGATAAACTGAACATCGAACCAGATAAAGGATATACTCTCAATTGGGATAGCCAAGGGTATGAAGATGACGACTATTGCTTGGGAGTAATTGCTTCGGACCCTCAGAACATCGACCAGAAAGCGATTTCTGATTTCAAAAAGGTAAGTGTGCTAAACATCAACCAACCACCGACTATCACGAGCAAAGCGGAAAAGGTAAGTATAACTACCGGTGAAAAGTATGAATACTCCATCACGGCTATTGATCCAGATGGAGATTCTCTAAACTACGATTTTATCGGCTACCCTGATTGGTTGCATGAAGAAGGAAGAAAAATCTCAGGCTCAACAGTCATCCCAGGAACGTACACATTTGCTGCTTTCGTTGATGACAATCATGAAGGATACGATACCGAAATCATAACAATAAATGTTAACCCTCCTGAGAACCATGTCGCCTCGATTGCGTTTGTATACCCGCTGGCTGGAAGTGTACTTAAGGGTAAAGCAAATACCATAAAGTGGCAGGCAGCCGATGAGGAGGGAATATCAAAAATTGAACTCTACTATTCTAGTGATGGTAAGAAATGGTATCTTATAGGAACATTCTCTGGCAGCATAACACAAAAAGTATGGGACGTCTCTTCATTTGCCAATGGGTCTTATTATTTGCGACTAGTAGTAACAGATTCTAGCACAGAAAAATCTGCAACTTCGCTTGTATCAGGGAAGTTCTATATTACGAATGAAACGGACACTCCCCAGGGAAGCGTTGATGGTCAGGATAACTCTGTTCCAACCCTTGATAAACTTACTCCTGAGCCAGATAGTCAGACATATTCACTCCGGCCAGTGATTTCAGCTTCTATAGCACCTTCCAATAAAGCAAAAATTGTCATAGATGAAACTGATATATTGCTTAATGATGAAAAGATCGATGAAATATGTTCTGTAACCCAAGACCTAATATTATGTGAGCTAAAAGAAGACCTCTCCCTTGGAAAACACAAAGTTCGGATGAAGATCAAGGATACTGTGAAGAAAGGCGCGTCAGAAGAATGGTATTTTACCATAGCCGAAAAACCCGAGGACATTACTCAGGATGAAACAGATCAAGATGAACTTAACTATATAGTCATACCTGGAATAAATACAAAGATCAGTACAGATGTTTTGAAAATTTCAGGATCATTATGTTGCTCAGCCTTGGCACTGATCTTGATTCCCTGGCTAGTCTATAGCTACTGGAATAAAACGACTGCAAAACGCGAACTGAAAAGACAGACAGCTCAATCCAATCTAATTTCACCCCAATCTCAGCCAGCAGCTCTAGACAGCTGGCAAAGCTACAGAGATCCAGCACAACAGAGCTATGCCGGTTCAGAAACTGAGAGTCAGAGCAACACAACAAGTACTTATGGGACCAATCAGGACAACCCTGAATCAGGAAATAATACCCCTCCTTCAAACTACTAAGATATTCGCCTGATCAAATAAACAATAAACCTCCAACACCAAATACAGTATAAAAGTCCATTAGGTGCATTGCACATAGTGTGCATTAGGAATATCAGAGAATAATTTGGTTCATAAATCGAGCAAGCATATCACGAGTAACGCAAGTTGCAGCTCATATGTTATAATGACCAGCCATGAAGAAATATCTTCAAATTTTCAAAATCTCCATCATAAGCGCTTTCGAATACAGAACAAATGTAATTTCCAGTTTGCTAATGTACCTTCTGGGAGTCGGAACTATGTTCTTTTTGTGGAATAAACTTATCAAAGATAACATAACTATAGGCAGTTATAACCTGAGTTCTATTATGGCGTACTATCTTTTAAGTGGATTATTTATTTCAAACTTCAATGCGAGAACCACAAAACACTTCGAGAAACTGATTCAACACGGAGAATTAAACGCCATTCTTATCAAACCACTTAGTACAAGCCTGTATCTGTTTTTCAGAGAGATTGGAGTAAGATTTGGAGTCAATATTTTTACATTTTTGATCTTTTTTTCGCTAGTTGTGATTATCCCAGGAATAAGAACAAATATAGAAATTACTCTCTATACGATGTCTTGGTCACTGATTTTCTTCATTCTATCAAATGTCTTTCTATACTTATTCTTTTGGACATTAGGCACTCTAGCTTTCTGGGTCATCACAACATCAGGACTCAGAAACATCTCCATGAACTTGATAAATATACTGAAAGGGCAGTGGTTTCCACTTGACATAGCTCCTGCATTTTTCCAAAGAATTATGGCATTACTTCCGTTTCAATACTCTATGTTCTATCAGATTCAGATCCTGACCGGAAAAAGTGATCCTTCGACAAATGTCCAGGGAGTAGCAATCTTGATTCTATCAATTCTCCTCCTTTCAATTTTAGCTGCCTTATTGTGGAGTAGAGGACTTCGGAAATACGAATCGGTTGGAGGGTAAAACTTTATTGACAAAATAAAAAATGAAACAACTAATTAAAATTCTAAAGATCCAAATAGTTCTGATCAAGATGAACTTTCAGGCTATGCTTGTCTATCGATCAAACGCACTTCTTATCTCTTTGGGCTCAGCACTTTACAACATCGGGGCAATCCTTTTTATCACATTTCTTTTTGATAAAATACCAATGTTAGCAGGCTGGGATAAATGGGACCTGATATTCCTTTATGGAATCTCACAAGTGTTCGCATATCTATATTTCTTTTCCATATATTCAAACACAGGCACTTTTCAAAAACTAATACAGTCCGGAAATTTTGACTTCGTTCTGACCAAGCCTTTTAGCAGTTTGCTATTCTCAACACTTCAAAGTTACTCATTTAATGAACTTATGAGCCTCATTCAGCCAGCAGCCATAGTTTTTTATGCGTTATCAAACAAAACTTATGGATTTGACTTACTGGGAATTTTTGTAGCTTTCCTGTCAATACTTATAGCACTTGTTATTGCTCATCAAATAATAGTACTCACCCTGATTCCAACCTTCTGGACTATCGAAAATTCATTCTATAGATTATTCAGTGAAACATCGAATATCTCAAGCTATCCATATGAGATATTTGATACAAAGCTTACCAAATTTATATTTTTCCTCGTCATACCTTATGCTCTCATTATCAACATACCATTCCGTGCTTTAATCGGAGAGCTGGATTATAAATTGTTCGGACTCGAAATACTTGTCTGCTCTGGATTATTGGTCGTGACAAATATGTTATGGAAGTGGGGAATAAAGAATTATTCAAGTGCAAGTTCATAAGCAATATGAACAGACAAAGGTAAAAATCGTGTTTGTATGGTTCTATTACTTAACAATCTAGCGACCATCGAACAATCTGTAGAACTCAAGACGTTAACAGCTCTGGAAGTTTTGAGATTATTTTATTCAAATTTCAAAACCAGAATTTGCAAAATTTTTACCTATACTTTACATTTGTACTGATAAAATAGGTTCCTAAATTAATTTAAAGAATAACGATGAACAAAAAATTGATAATTGCACTAACACTTATTTTTATATTGATTGTTTGTGCTTTAAGCTCTATAGCATACTTCTACTTTACAAAACTCAAACCTCAGCCTGGTATAGCGCCTGATAGTATTGACATAGCAACAGACATTGAGATAAATGGAACTTCCTATGGAGACGAGTCCGATAGAGGGAAGTTAACCGATAACATAGAATCCATTTTGGGCGATATTGGATATCAAGGTCTATGTATAGTGCTGGATGAAGAAATTGATGGTATCAAAGCTTCAAGTACCTGGTATGTCCACAGTTATTGGGCATCCAAACAAAAGTACTCCATCTCACTTCCTGATCTGACACAACCAGTAGATCTGGAAATAAAGGAAGTTCTAGTATTGGGTGAAAATGAGGATGCTTTTCAAATTTTGATAACTGACGGTAATTCAGAATGGAGCTGCTGGGCTGTACATGAACAAAGCAATGCTCTGCTTGAGCTTATTAATTCTATAACATCTATAGCCGGAATTGAGATCGACACAGAACATGATACTTATACAAGTTCTGGTCTACAAGTTACTTTTAAATTTCCAAAAGGCTTAGATTGTAGTTTTGAGGAAATGGGACAAGGATTAGCAGCAGAACCAAATCAAGCCATCCAATCACCTGACGACTATATATCTGGGTTATCAAAAGAAGTCCAGGCCAGACTCATTTGCAAAGACGGCTATATCACAATCATAAAAAATCCTGCTACTCCCAAATATACAGTATATTTTGATTATACTCAGGGGAAGCAATTTGTTGATACTGCTTACAAACCGTTTACCATTGATTCAACTGAATTTAAAAAAACAATTACTACATACTCCAAAAATGAAACGTATATCTATACAGTCGCCTTCGAGTATCCGGAAGATTATACTTACTTCAAGGCACCCAATGGAAATGAATACTTTATAGGATATGAAGTAACAACAAATAAGGACATAGACAGTCCGGAAGTAAACAATTTATTTTTAACTTTTGATAACATAGTAAGATCAGTTGAGTTTACAAAAGCATGAGAATACTTATAGTAGAGGATGAAATAGATCTACTGGAAGCTCTGAAAAAAGGCTTGGCCCAAAAAGGTTATGCTGTTGACAAATCTACGAACGGGCAAGATGCTCTCTATAAGTTCAGGATGAATGACTATGACGTTGTTCTTCTAGACCTAAACCTTCCTCAGATAGACGGTACCGAAGTCTGCAAAAGAATAAGAAAGAAAAATTCAGAAATTGGAATCATAATGCTCACTGCCAGAGGAGAGATTGAAGACAGAGTAGAAGGGCTTTCTATTGGAGCTGATGACTATATACCAAAGCCTTTCTCCTTTGAAGAAGTCGTTGCAAGAATAGAAGCCCTGATAAGAAGAAAAAGTATGGACAAAAAAGTATTTCTTCAGGCAAAAAATCTGACACTAGATCCTGTCAGGCGAAGAGCTATGCTAAAGGGAAAGGTAGTAGATCTAAACAACAAGGAGTTTAGAATTCTGGAATATCTAATGAGGAATAAAGGAAAGGCAGTCAGTAGTGAGGAACTATTTGAACATGTATGGAACGAAGAAGCTGATTTATTCTCACAAACCCTAAAAGCACAAATAAACAACTTAAGACGTAAAATTGACATTAAAAACAAAACTTCACTAATTTCAACAATAAAAAATGTCGGTTATAAAATCGAAGAATAATATTGGTATTTTAAGATCTATAAAGTTCAAGATGTCTTTGTGGTACACAGTGATCACATTCACTATCTGCTTCTTCCTTACCCTGATGATCTACATATCCTATTCTATGAATGATTTTTTCATATCTGTTTCCTTTGTAGATGACACAACAGGGATAAATTCTATTATTCGTATAATAACAATGATTATCGAAGATCCCAGGTATATTCTTACCCCCGGAACTGAAACTGTCTGGATTTATCTTGGACTAGCTTTAGCTTTTGTTTTGCCGCTTTCATTTGCAAGTGGACTTATTCTGGCAAATGCATTTTTCAATCCAATTGAAAAGATCAGAAGAACGGCCGAAAAGATATCAAGTCAAGATCTGCAACAACGAATACAATTAAAGGATACAAAAGACGAAGTAAAGGCCCTAGCTGATACATTCGACGATATGCTCGACAGAATAGATCATGCCTATTCTTTACAGAAACAGTTTATCCAGGATGCCTCACATGAGCTTAAAACCCCGCTGTCAATAATACAAACGAACCTCGATGTATTAGAAGCAAATTCACATAAGACAGTTCACGATTATCATGCGGTATTTGAGACGGTAGAAAGATCTACTCAAAGACTTACAAAGCTGACAAGAGATTTATTATTCTTAACAAGAGAAAAAGTCGTACTAGAAAAGAAAAAGATAAATCTCAATGAACTCATCAAAACTGTAGTAAAAGATATCGAACCTAAGATAAGAATGGAAAAACTCAAAATAGATCTTATAATAAATCTCAAAGAACATTTAAAAATTCTAGGAGACAAAAGTTGGCTGGAGAAACTATTTTTCAACATCATCGATAACTCAATCAAATACAATAAAAGGGGCGGATGGATAAAGATCGAACTAGGTAAAGACTCCAATAATGCTTTCGTTTCAATTATCGACAATGGCCAAGGAATCGAGAAATCAGAACTTGATAGAATATTTGAAAGGTTTTACAGAACAGACAGATCAAGATCGCGTGAAAAGGGAGGCAGTGGATTGGGTCTGGCTATTTGCAAAAAAATCGTAGAAAACCATAATGGAAATATAAAAATCAAAAGCCTAGTAAGAAAAGGGACAACCGTAAGTATATCGCTTCCACTTATCGGCAACTAAAAAAACCGGTTATATTTGTTTGTCCCAGTTTGCAGCTGCTTCCTTCTGCCTCAAGATTATCCGTACCGACAACCAGCCCGTAAAGCATAGATCTGCAGAATTGAATACTATCTGCACCAAGTTCAAATTTTACCTTGTTTTTACCCCCCAAATTATAAAATCTTCTCATAATTTTGTATACTAAAAATGGAAATCGAAACAGGTAAAAATAGGAGTGGACTTTGCAGAAGAGACTTTCTCAAATTAACTGGAGCTACTTTAGGTGCAGCTGCTACTGTATTTTTTTCGAGAGAAACAGTTGAAGCTGTTATACCAGAAACACGTCTTGTCGAGAGAGTATTGCCGGGAGCCGGCGGTCTTCCAAAATGGGCATCATTCAGTCCTTTTTCACAAGATATGAGCTTCGTAGCGCTTGAGGGACCTGACTCCGTATCACAAGCCCCATGGTTTCCTGTGGCACTGCATGTTCATACACAACACGAAGCGGCAGTTGCACAAATGCCAACTTTTTTTGATTGCCAAAGCGGGATAGTATCATTGGTACAGACAGAAAGTGGAGCCAAAATCCTTGTACGTGGAGCAACTGATACCTACTCACAGACTGCAATTCCGTTGAAGATCAGCATAGAGAATGCGACCATTGATACAAGATTAGGATTAGAGGCATCAGCATTTGGCACAACATCCGGACTCGACGTTTTAGCATTGGTTGACTGGATTCAACATGAAGAAAATGATCAGTTAGATATCCGTTTCACCTCCTGGACAGATCTATACAGCCCCGTAATCGAAACAAAAGTGACTGACCATAGATTTGATTCACCTCCAAGTCTGACTGTTGCCCGTGTAAGATCAAGACAGAATGGAATGTTATTTCTATCAGCCTTAGTAGTAGACAGCAACACCGGAGAACTCGTTCATGCAGTAAGTATCTGGGACCCTATGCAGCCAATTGCTTCTGGAGTCAATGAAAAACCCCCTCATGAAGAGGTTAAAAGGATTCAGACTACTGTCCGAGCTAAAGCTGGTTATAGTCTCAGACAAGAGTCAGAGTCTGCCGAAAGTGACCATATTTACAATCCAGCTGTTGAAATGATTGATGAATACACTGCCCTTGTTTACGGCACAGATGCGGATGAGAATGGATACACAGGAGCGGTACTTATAAGCCAAGATGCAGAAGGGAATTTGACTCGAGAGTCTGTTCCTATACAAGTACTCCTATACCCTCAACGCACCTGGCTGACTGGACTGCATAAGGTTGAAAACCTGCAGCTGACTCATACGAATGGGGAAGAATTAGCAAATACTAAAAGCGATAGAATATTTGCTTCACTAGTTTGTTTTCACCATACAAACACATTTGGTATAGAATTGTATGTGTACTCATCTGAGTTGAAAAGTTTAAGCCAGATAGCATCTATCGAACTAGACGATACCGCTGTTTGCTCAATAGGAAGAAATAATATGCCAACTATAGACAAAATAGAAATGACAGTAACAGATGCAGCCGGAAGCGGAGGAACCTATTATGCTATTGTCTCAAGACCAGTAAATATGACATATGCATTTGCTTACAGTAATGTAGCTGTCCCTGCTGACAGTATCAGGAGAAGAAGCATCACTCAAACAAAGGTCTGGCTCCCACTACTATCGAAATGATGACAAAACTGACGTGGACTCTGAACCACCTGACAGATGTCTTATTCCTAGATTATCTGTTAAACAGCTTGTTAAGCATGACATTTTATGCTAGTCTTTTATATAAAATGTTACGATTTTTTTATGAACTCGAGTAAGGTAACTCTTCCTCTTTTGTTAGTTCTTCTTCTTGCAATCGGAATCGGCCTTACTTCTTTGACTGCAAGCAGACAAGATACTACTGACATAAGAAACAAAGCAAAAACAACTGATGCATTATCTTTTGTAGTTGAAGAGTTGAGAAACGGAGAGAAGATATACTTCAGTATGTGGAAAACACCTAACATTGAAGCCATTTACTGTATTTTGAAACGAGAAGACGGAGGATTTCATGATGAAAGGATTGTAACACCAGAAGAAAATGCAATCTTTTTCTATACCTCTCCCTTGCTCGAACCTTCGGCTTCCAGATATTGGGTAGATATTTGGGCTTGCGGCGACAGCAAATGCGAGGGACCGATAACGATTTCTCCAAACGCATCTACTAAGAAATATTCTGTCGAAGATCCCTACGGAAAGGTCAATGTCGGGGACAGAACTTTTTGTGAATACGATTATGTATATATTTATCCTTCTGAAACCAACAGGATATGGTTTTTATATGAAGTAAAGGATAAATCTGGAAATGTTGTGTATTATGAATATCATGACACGACAGCCTTATGCATGAATTCTCCAGATACAATTTTTGCAAAAAAACTAATTGCCACTGCAAATGCTTGTTCACCCGACCCCTGGGAGCCCAAGATAGATACAGAATATAATATCAAACTGTATTCGTGTCATAATTACGGGTCTGAATGTTCAACTTTGCTTGATCAAAAGAAATATTTCATCCCTGAAGATTTTTGCTATGAGCCGCTCCCTATTGATCCGTGTACCAAAACTTGTGGAGAGAAGGAAATCCTAACTAGTGATTGTGAATGCATATCAGTGGAATGCACAAAAGATTCACACTGCTCCGGATTCAATCACTGCAATAACTCATCTCATACCTGCAAGTGTCCAGCAAATATTTGCTCTTCTCCAAAGATTGTTAATAAGGCTTGTGACAGTTGTATCTGTCCCACTTCCTGTAAGAAGGATCAAGTCCAAAGAGCAGATTGCAGTTGCCAAGATACAGTAAAGGAAACAGAGGAAACGCAAAAGGAACTTACCCTAAGCATCATAACTCCAAGGAATGATAAGATTTTCTATGAAGAAGAAAAGATAGTATTTGAAGCTGAGGCATTCTATAACACCGGAGATATCTTTGATTCCAGCATACTCGAGTGGTCATCCAGCAAAGATGGCGAGCTCAAGAAAGGCGAGAAATTCACCTTGACTGATCTGAGTGTTGGAACTCATAAAATCACTGTCAAAGCTTCTGCTGAAAACAAAACCGATACCGTAAAAATAAATATCATCTCTAGAGATGCTATTACTATTTATGATGAACAGCCTGAAAATGGATCTAATATAGTTGCCTCATCTGTATTAATAAGTGCAAAGATATCATCGCCAGAAAGCGATATAAAAGCTGACAAACTCGTACTGTCTTTAAATGGAAAAGACTTATCAGATGACATCGAAACTGAAAACAATGTTGTAAAGTATGATGCAACAGATAAAGTCATTACTGGCTTGAACACTGTAAAACTGACCGCTGTTTCAGAAAAAGGGGAACAAGCAGAAAAAGAATGGTCATTTGAATTCAGCTCAGATGAACTGATCGTAGATGAATCTAGTCATGATAATGATTCTCAACTAATTATCATATTAGGTATAGGAGGAGTTGCCATTCTGGGAACGCTTGCTGCACTTATAGTCAGTTCGAAGAAAAGGAAGGGCCCATATGAAGAAGCATCGCAAAGTCCGGTAAGCGGAACCCCACAACAGCCGCCAGCTATTAGCTGAGAAACAGCGTAGGGATTAGGCCGTTCCGATGATACGAATAAACCGGCGGTGACTGTATTGTCGCTACGCTATGACAACATTGACCATCCCAAATCCTTTATATTATAATACATATTGGGTGAGTAGTAATACTGTGGTAAACTGTTACGACATATATTTGACGAACAATTGATGTTCCGGACGTACGGCATTAAACTTAATACAGCTTCTCCATGCCAACTATTAATTCAGTTCTCAAAAAACTAGATTTAAATGAAAAGGAAGTACATATTTACCTGGCTCTTATTCAGTCAGGTCCTAGTTCAGTACAAAATATATCCAGAGCCACATCAATCTCGCGATCAACAGTTTATCAGAGAATAGAAAACCTAAGAAAAGCCGGACTTGTTGTATTTGAATTCGGAGAAAAAGGACAAGTAGTTAGAGCAATTCATCCTGACAGATTGAGAGAATTGATAGAGAAAAGAGTAGCAGACTCAAAAAAGTTGTCCGACGAAT
>JAQVGX010000047.1 GCA_028696515.1 Candidatus Dojkabacteria bacterium
TTACCCGACTTGTAAATAAACTTTTAGCATTCACTTTTGGTTTGTATATCAACTATAAATACAATTTTGATTTTAATAAACTTGATCACTTAATGAATTTATTTTAATTCACACATTAGGCATAATACAATCACTATGATTAGTCCACTCTTTCTGCTTTTTGGTTTCGATTCTTGTACCGTGACTGGATCTTCATTTTCTACTTCTTCGACCACTTCTTGCTCTTTTCCCTCAGTATCAAGCTCCGCCTCTTTATCATTTGTTTTCTCAGACTTTTTATCCATAATAATTTGAAAAAATTAGATAAGATAGAATGAGTACATTTTGAATCGAGAACAGAAAGATGTCAAGTACATTTGATCTTCACAAACATTATAAATAGTCATAATATATTGCAATGTAAGTCAAAATGTAATAATTTTATAAGGTTGTTTTAGTAGTTTTCACATGGACAAAAAATATGATGTTATCATTCTAGGTGCAGGTCCTTCTGGTCTTTTTGCTGCACTCGAGCTTGTCAAGGGATCTGATCTTAAGATCCTCATCATCGATAAAGGGAAATCTATCGAAAAAAGACCTGCTACTGAAACGATGTGCGGAGTCGGAGGTGCAGGAACATTTTCCGACGGAAAGCTTATATTTGCTCTCAATCTCTCACATGAAAAACTGCTTGATCTGGTTTCTACTCATGCTTATCAAAAATTGATCAATTATGTAGAAAAGATATTCCTTGACTTTGGAGTTAAGGCCAAGGCAACTCCTGAAAATATCAAAGACGTAAATGGCCTCGTAAAAGCATGTCATCAAAATAGCATAAATTTGTACGTAAGAAAGTGCAGGCATGTGGGAAGTGACAAACTGCCGGGAATTATTGCTCATATCCAAAAGTATCTGAAAAGAAAAGGAGTTGATTTTCTATGTGAAACCGAAATTTCTTCAATCGATAAAAAAAATAAGATGATAATTGGATTGAGAGGAAGCAAGAAAACATATATGGCAAGATCCTTTTTAGTTGCCCCAGGAAGAATCGGTGCAGAATGGCTGCAAAAACAGGCGTCCAAGCTAAGGCTGAATTATGATTATCAAAAAGTAGAGATCGGCCTGAGAGTAGAATTTCCAGCATTCATCCTAGAGGACCACTCGAAAATAATGTACGAAACTATCTACAGTATGCGTACACCTACATACGATGATCTGGTCAGAACCTTTTGTCCTTGTCCCAATGGTGAAGTAGCCGTTGAGCATTATAGAGATTATGTTTGTGTAAATGGTCATTCAAAAGCCGGAAGCAAATCACCTAACTCGAATTTTGACTTTACAACCGAGGTACAATTTGATGATCCGGTCGAAAACACTACTGACTATGCTGTATCAATTGCTAAATTAACTACGCTCCTTGGAGGAGGAAAACCGCTTATTCAAAGATTATCCGATCTCAAAAGAGGCCAGCGCAGTACCTGGAAACGTATTAACAGAAGTTATGTAACACCTACATTAACTGATGTAACACCAGGTGATATCTCCCTTGCTTATCCTCATAGAATACTTACCAACATCATAGAGGGTCTGGACATGCTGAACAATGTTTTGCACGGCATCAACAGCGGCTCAACCCTACTCTACGGCCCGGAAATAAAACTGCGAGGGAATAGAATCAAAGTCAATGATAAAATGCAGACCGAAATCCCAAATTTATTCGTAGCCGGAGATGGTGCAGGAACATCTGGGAATATAGTAGGAGCTGCTATTTCAGGAATACTCGCCGCCAGGGGAATCCTCAAGGAGAAAGATAATACATCTAAAGCCCTATCTTAAAAGGCATTAATGCCAGTCCCAGTCTAGCGCGCCTTTCAGGAGTTAGAATATTTATCCTCTGGCAAAATACAGTTTTCCAAAGAATGGTTCGCAACCTGTACAAATCTGCCTTTTCACTATGATTTTCAGGAAGTTTCTTTACAGACCTGAACCCATCAAGCAGAATTTTCTCTCTGGGATAGTGAGTTTTCCATGTAGGACAGGACGCAAGATCCAAAACAGGATCACCAACTACACATGCTTCCCAGTCAAAAATTCCTGTAATCTCATTACCTTTGAAGAAGATATTGTGATCCGCCAAGTCATGGTGGACTAAAGAACCTTTTTCTACGTCTATTAATCTCTTTCTTTGCTCAAAAACGTCAATAACTTGATCCGCAACTTTTGGACTAATTTCCTTAAACTCTACCAGATATCTTAAATCATCCTCCAGCTTTGTTATCAGATAATCATAAAATGATCTCTTTGTTCCTTTCAATTTGCCCTCAAGAGCAGCTTCTTCATCAAACAGACCGAACATCGGAAACTCAAGATCAGAATATCTTGCGATATAAACGCCCAAGTCATAAGACATTTTATCGTAATCTTTTTTTGTTCCTTTAAAATGATCCTCCAGATCGTTGCCTGCCAATTTCTCCTGAATCTGAAAATCAAAAGGATACTTCTCTCTGCTTACATCTACAAAAACAACCTTATTTGTTGGAATATCAATTTCGTCGACCAGACCGGTTACGAGTTTTTCGACCTGCATGACTATTTCTGGGGAAGATATACCCAGGTTTGCTCTTAGGACTAATTCTTCATCCTGCTCCTCTACTCTGACAAAATATACTACATGAGAACTGCCCCACGATTCAGACTGTCTCCAAGTATTTACTCTAAACCCTAAGCTGTTGTGGAAAATCTCAGGGATGAGAACAGTGTCAAAGTCATCATAACGAGTAGCAAAGGAATTCATCTCTTTCTGGCTTCTGTGGGCTACTTTGTAGTAAATGTCATCCATGATGTCTATTCAGCGACTATGATTTTTAACTCTCCTTCGTTGCTCCAATCTCTAAATTGAACTGTACTTTCGTCTGACCATGATATGTTTGAGAACAATTCTGCTTTACTTAGAAACTGGTCTCCGCTTTTTGTATAAAGAATCTCGTCGTTAACCATAAAGTTGATATCTTGGGAAGCAAAATCGGAAAAATGAACTATTTGACCAATGTACGCGACCTTCTCTCCTGAGGGTGACAAAGTAAAATCAGCCCCTAAGTATCTTTTTATATATTCTAAACCTTCCGTTTTGATCTCATAGAAATATAATTCACCATAACTTGGATTTACATGGGTTTCAACTGCGAAACTAGAAGGGCCGGTCCAGAGATAATTTTCAAAAGAAGTTCCAATAGAATCGGGCAGATCTGATAGTTCCAACTCTGCCACTTGAGACTTTTCATTCAATATACTCAGATTTGTATTTTTTAGATTGAATTCGGCCACGAGGTCTCTGCCAATAAAACGATATTCCTCTAATTCACCGTAGGAAGAAACTAAGCTATCAATATTGCTTCTCATCAAGTCGATATAATTCAACTCCTGTCCTTCTCCACCGATAGTTTTAATAGTCACTGTTCTTGCTCCGGATTCCAGGAGATAATTCGTAATATTCTCATCTGAATAAAATTCATCTTTGAGATAAATTCTAGAATTATATTTATCAGCAGCCTTTTGAATGTCTTTCAGATCCTTCCCCCCTAATCTTGTCTGAACCTCAAAGTCATAGTCTGTAAGGAAATAATCAGAAGTATCTGTCAGAACAAGGACTCTCCGATCATCAACGAGTTTTGACTGCTCGCTGATGTAAGTTCTTGCTTCATCCAGACTTTGTACATAGTTCTCATAATTTTGTGCAAACTGAAAAGAATACTGGGGTTTCTTTTTTGCAATTTCTTTATAAATTACCTGTGCTATCGTTTTAGAGTTTTCTATCGAAAGCCAGTAATAAGGGTTCGTGGTTTTCGAAGTACTTTCATATGAATCCGAATCAAATTGACACAGAGGAACACAAACAGTAATACACTGCTGAGCATCCGGTTCATGTCTGCACGAGGATGCGCAGCTGTCATATTTTCCAAGGTTCTCACCACATACCTGTTCGGATAAATTGACACACTCATGATAATCAGCCAGCCAAGTTCCACCATTCCCTGCGCAAACTTTTACAAGGTCAACAGATTCGCTCTTTTCTTCTTCTTCCGTCAGCCCCACATATGCACTCAAATCAACCTTTGAGTCTCCTGCCAATATGCTCAATGAATCGTCAAGTCCAACTCCAACAAAAAATGACAGGTCAGAATTTGTTATTTTTTCTTTCCCGCTTTCATCGACTTCATAAAGAGCTGGATCAGTGCCTACAGGAATTATATAGTTTACCTCTACCCCGCTATTATCACCCACGATATTCTTGGCTATATCATAAAACGGAAAGATCGAAGTAGCAACAGAAATTTTCTCATCATTGTATTTTTCCTCTCTGCTTTTTCTTAAGTAAAAAAAATATGAAAGCCCAACAGCAGCAAGAATCAGAAATGTCATAAAGGCAGGTAATGCCCTCCTATCAATACTTGAGAAATCAAGTTGTTCTTTTTTTACTTTCTTTACTTCCATTCGCTAAGTAAATAACAAGACAATTATAGAGATACAAAATGAAAAAGGGAAGTCTGAGTTGCTATTTAAAAAAGAAGCTGAGCTGGACTCCTAGTCCAGCCCAGTATATCAATAACTTTTTGTTTGGACCTCGCATGTTCATACCAACTTTCCCAAATAGCTTCCTCTACTTCTTCTCTTTCTCACTTCCTCCAGATTCCTTCTTTCGAGCCATTAATACTACTAAAAGCACTACAAGCCCGACTACACCGATGACAGCAAGAGCTATACAGAGAAACCAATACTTTATAATCAGAGTCCCTGCAATAACAATTCCGGCAGAAATGACAGCCGCTACAATAGTAGCTACACAGCTCGCGGCTTTACCTGCAACTGGTATGAAATCAAGCAGTGAAAGAATCGGACTCAAGATCATCAAAAGCCCAAATGTCAGCATCAACCACACAGCTCCTTTCATGACCCAGTACATGGTAGTCTCTTCTGTTTTCAGGTCACTTAGTAACTCGGAATCACTTTTATTGGAAACAATAAATGTGTCCCCGCCCGAAACAGTTGTTCCTGAAATCTCGCCTACAACCAGCATCTCAGTTTCGATTGGCAGATACTCAACAACCAGCCGTTCATCTCCGATATCGGGAGTAATTGTTTTCCCACTGATATCAACATATGTACTATCTGACTTAAAGGTGCAGACCTCATAACACATCTTGTCTTGTACGCATTCTTCCCCTACAACAGCATGGCGGCAATTTGATTCACAGGAGCTGTATTCTCCCCCGTTTGATTCTCAATAGGTCTTCCCAATTCCTTCACACTCATTATATGTTGATAGCCAAAGCCCACTAGCTGATTCACAAATCAATTTATAATTTTTCTGTTCGGTTATCTCAGCCATATATTCTTTTTTCTGAGTCTTGAGCTCAAGATCAGCACCAGAAGGATTTACGGTATAACTGCCGAGTTTAAAACCCGCCCATTCTGACTTACTTTCCTTGTTTACCCACTCCTCGACGATCTTCACTCTCTCAATGGTTTTCTCAACCTCTTGTCCATTCTCAATCGTAGTGATAGTTTCCTGCTCGGTCTTCTCGACCTCTTCATAAGTCTGTTCTTTATAGGAATAATAGAGAACATCTCCTATTTCAGGAGCTTTCACTGCGTTTTCTACAACTGGGGTACCCTTCATCTTATGCATGCCGGAATCTGCTGTAACTTCTGTTGCAGTTTCAAGCGATAAAGCTTCAACTACTTCCGAATTCTTTTTGAATTTTTCGCTATAAAATAGGATGCCGAAAGCGAGAACAATAAGGAACGGAGCAATGCAGATTCCACCAAAGCTTCCTTTCAGGTTGCGGAATTTTTTGGCTATCGGGTTTGCACTGCCGATCACCTTGCTGGATACTACTCGCTCGGAAATAACTCTCTCTGCCATAGAGATAAATTAATAGTTTAAATCAGATCTTAAATCGACTAGATCGATTAGATCACCTTATACAAGATAGCGTTTTTGTGAAGAAAGATCAATAGATGAAAGATAGTTATTAGATGTTAGACATTGGATGTTAGTTGTTGATTAGCATTCAAGCTCCTGCTTATGATGAACTCTAACACTTTTGGGAAAAGAATTGGATTGGATTCAGTTCAATCATCAAGTGAAAGCGTCAGGTCATAGTTAGTATGACCATACCTCTCAAACTCAGCATTTATTTTGAATCCAAATTTTTTGTAATAATTGACAGCTCTTTTATTTGACTTTTGAGTTCCCTGCCAGAGAATGATGTGCTTTGCTCCTAGGTCTTGTGCAATCTTAATCGTTTCCTTCATCATAAAACTCCCCAGTCCTTTCCCTTGATAAGCATCAGATACACAAGGAGCTATGCAAAGATCCCTTCCCTGAATGATATCAATATCATAATTTTCATAACGCTGAAGCTGACTTTCCCTCAGAGGATAGGAGATAACCATATAGCCGACAATTTCGTTCTTTGAGTTTGATGCAACCATTCTCAGTGTATTTGAGAACTTAGCTTGCTGACAGAGTTTTTGAGCTTCTTCTTTAGTTAATGGATGGGGACCAAACAACTCCTTAGTATCTTCGGACAATTCAGCCATAAATTTCCCGAAATTGATCTCATCTCCTTCTTCAAGTGAACGGAAAATGATTTCCTCACCGCCCTTTATCCTCGATACGATAGGATTTACGCTAAACCATTTCATAAGAATTATTACTAATCTATCATAACAATCTAGAATTTAAAGATTTGTTAAACTATCAAACTTCACTCTCACCTTCTCAGCCATCTTGCGAGTACATAAATAAGAAACAACATCAATCCCTGTTTCAGTAATTTGAATCGTATCCCATCCAGGGCGGTTGTACATAGCCGCTCCTTTATACTCACTATTCCTGACCTTGTTTTTCAAAAAAGAATACTCTTCTTCTCCTGCAACAAAATCGACATCTCCCTTGTTCCTCCCGTACTCCGAGGGATCATACTTTCGAATGTAAACATGCGTGAAAATTGCTGCATAATCTCCATCAGTTAATCTCAATTCTTTTTTCAGTTCAAAATACTTCTGGTTGGGATTATCTGACCTTTTAATCAATCCTTCGCTAATCAGTTTAAATGTTTGATACTCCTTATCTCCCTGTGAGAATATGCCAATATTTCCTGCAACTGGGTAATCTTTTCCAAAAGCTGATTCTATAAGAGAATGGCAATTTACGAAAATATATTGAATGCGATCAAGCAGCTTTTTATCCATAAGAACATTATAGCAGGATACAAACACTAATTCGAGGGAATTAACAGGTTGTATCGATCTTTTCCTCCCGTTGTATTCTTCTAGTAAATTCAGAAAACTAGTAGGACGGAAGAAATAGCATAATCTAGTTGAGCTGCTTTCTGTTTGCTATCTACTGCTGGCTGTCTGCTATTTGCCTCCCAGCTTCACACGCACTGCTCCATGTTTACTCAGCACCTTCATTTCCTGAGCGTGCCTCCACATAAAGTCAAATATTCTCTTCTGCATCCGGGCAAGTTTCCGGTTATGAATCTCAACACAGAAGATCCCTTGTTCCGTAGCATTATAAAGGGCGTAAACATCATTGTAGATCATCAGTTCAAACTTCGCGTTGAAGTTTCTTGCGTCAATGTAGCGTGCCTCCCAGTGACTCTTCACAAACTTCTCGATGTCTGTAAACCCGGGCATCTTCTTCAGATTTGTCAATTCACAGCATTTGACTTTGTTTTTAACATACTCCTCTCTTATTCTCTCATAAAATCCATAGTCCAAATATGCAGACATTCCAGCTTCTTCAACAAGCCTCAGCTTGCCTTTCGCCTTGGAACTATTCCACATGACCTGCTTCAAACCTACAAGTCCTGTGTAGTGTAAAACTTTTGAGAACCTATCCATCTTTCCTCCAAACTTTTCCAGCTCCTTGAATATCTCTGGAAGTATTGCCCTCTGCTGTTCGATTTTTTCCTTTTGATCCTGAAGAAGTTTTTTCAGATTCTCATATGAATTTGCCCTAAAGTATCTCCCTGACTCATCCTTTATTTCTTTCACAAGATCTTTATTTGTCAGATTTTCCAACAACCGGGTAATTTTTGTCCTTCCCTTGCTGACACCCTTGCGAAGTTCAGTTATAGTTTTTGTACCATTTGTCAAAAGATAAAGGTATATCCCTGCTTCGTCTTTACTCAAACCATATTTTTCTAGAACTTCAATCGGTCTATCCATCAGCCAGAACAGCCTTGCCTTGATCACCTATAAACTTCATCGGCTTGGCATTTTCCCAAACAAAATCAAATAATTTACTCTGCATCTCAACAAGTCTCTCATTATATATCTCTATGCAGAATGGTTCCTTTTCGGTAAAGTCGTACATCGCATAGACATCATTGTACATGACAATTTCAAATTCAATAGGCAGTTCTTTCGGGTCAATATAGCGCAACTTCCAGTGCTTCTCAACAAATTCTTTCACTTCAGTATCCTCTTCATAATCAGAGATGTTCGTAAGCTGGTGCACAATGATATTGTTCCTGACCAGCTCACGCAAGAATTTCTGGGAAAATTTATAGTCCAGGAATTCATGCATGATGCTTATCTCAAATATACGAAACCCTCCCCTAGCCTTTGAGGAATTCCAGGTCACTTGTTTGAGTCCCTCAACACCTGAATAGTATTCTATTTTCGACCTGGGGATATCTTCTTTTATAAGATTTGAAAACAACTCAAGTGTTTCAGTCCAGTTTCTTTGAAGAGAATCCAACTGCTGCTCGCGATCAAGTAAAGTTAAATTGAGATTCTCATAGGGGTTAGCAGAAAATTGTCTGCCATTCTCTTTTATGACTTCGTTTACAAGCCCTCTCTCCTGCAGTTTTTCAAGAGTTCTGTAAACTGTTGTTCTTACGATCCCGGTCCGCCTACTGATATCAAGAGCTGTCATATCTCCTGATTCAAGCAGAAGCAAATATATGCTGGATTCGTTTCTTGACATTCCAAATGTACTCAAGAGCTTCGTAGCATCCGCAAATTTTTTCTTATCCATATAAGTACAAACTTCTAAGGTTTCGATAAATATTATATATTATTTACAGAATCAAAAACAATAAAGAATATTTCCAAAAAGTAATTTTTTATATAGTCGCATGCTGTCCTCGACTTGGGCGGACAGCTCCTGCCTGTCTTGCATTGTGGCGGACATGGTGGTATAATATTCCCAATAAACTTTCAGGTTGGAAATGAGCTATCGAGTCTGCTTCAGAGTGAAAAACATATCTTTGAAAGCTATAATTCAACTATGAAAATCAAAAGACTCAGAACAAAAGCAAAAGCAAAGGAAGTGGGAGATTTTATGATCTCCAAAAATACTTTCGATCAGACTTGGGCTCCAGAGGAGAAAAAGTATGTTAGTAAAGCTCCACTTGAGAGCCTTGAAAATCCTTTCCACCAGTACTGGTATTTCGAAGATAAAGGAAAGATAGTTGCCGCTCTGGGCATTCGAAAGAATAAGTATGGCAGTAATGGGTATGAGATGGATAGTGATTATGTCGCTGTACATAAGAACTACCGCAGGAAAGGACTGGCATCAAGACTTCTGAAAACAGCCGAAAATTTTGTTAAGAAACACAGGGGAAGATATCTTCATATTTTAACCTGCGATATACCTTCATATACACCTGCCAGAACTTTTTTTGTAAAAAACGGCTATGAACAGGTAGGGAAAATACCAGATTATTATGTTCCCGGAGAGGGAAGGATTGATTTTATGAAGATTTTTAGGAAGAGATAAAGATTTTAAAAGGCTCACTTTTTTACCAGTCACTCTTTGAGGCTCTTTCCATCTGAAGCTTTCGTAAGAATAGAGCGGAGCACCTGCCTGCGCAGGCGGGCGGGTTGAGCGAACCCGTTCCGGGTTCTCATCTCAAATTTCACGATTGAAAGAAAAAAGCGGCGAACGGGATTCGAACCCGTGACCTTCTCCTTGGAAGGGAGACATTCTAGCCAACTGAACTACCGCCGCATCTTATTTTAGTTTGCTGCGTGTCCGACATAACTTTAGTGAAGTCGGAAACTGCTCCGCTTAAAAGAACTATGTATTATAATATGCTACAAAATGATTTACAAACCTTTCTCGACAGCCAGAATTCAGATATAATTAGCCTATGTGATTCTAATAACCATGAGCAACTTCGTTGAGATCAGTGAAAGTCTAGCTGTAGAATGTGGTGATTGCACCTATCTCAGATCTGCGACTGAAGTCAACCCAATTACAGGAACTCGACGAGATACTATGGCATGTATATTTTTATTAGTTCTGAAGGAATCTTGGAGAGACAGCGACTTTACCTTACCAGATCATTGCCCTTATGGCCCTGGAGAGCCAGAGCAGTGATAACCTAGAAACTACTTATTTGGCTTCTTAAACATCCTTCCGTGCCCTGGGATTATCCAGTCAGCAACCTTTAGTATCTTGGCTCTGCTCTTCTCAAGCAAAGCTTGATCCACAGCCATCTCATCCTCCCGCGGGGTCATATCTGAAAACCACCAGACATCACCGGCGATGACTACGATTCCCTCATGAGTCTTGACCTTCAGCGAGGCATGTTCCTCCGTATGGCCCGGAGTGTGTAGAATCTCAACTCCCGGCGATAGTTTCTGCCCTTCTCCATCGTGATCTGTCCAGCGGTCTCCCTGATAAATATACTTATAATCAAAAAGTGGAACATCCGGGAACAACCCGATAAACCTAGTATGATCCGGATGATAGTGTGTGATAAAAACTTTTGTAATATCGTTGAATTTCAATCCCAAACTTGCAAGGCTTTTACTCAACACATCCGGTTTATTCTTCCCCATTCCAGGATCTACTATTATTCTTTCCTCTTTATCAAGAATCAGAGTTGTTGTAGGAATTACAAGCTCCTCCTTTACAGTCCCTTTTATGAGAACTTTTACTTCTGCCATATCATCATTAAAACATTTTTAACTATAACAAATATTCTATAATATTCTCTTGAAAAAGCAATACAAGTCTCAAATTTCGAGCACTTTGACTGCCTCAAGATGATCAGGTACTGTAATGTACTGGGGAACCATTCACTTGGAAACTAGTGAAAATTATTGCTTTATTGGGTTCTACGGATACTATTCCGTTGATGAGGTAAGTACTCTTCTAGGAAGTTTTAAGAATATAAGTTAATAGTTGACGGATACCGTAAAATCACTAAACGAACTTATGTTGCTTTGCATACCAGGCCGGAACGTTTATCAGCATCAGTTCACATTTACCCTCCCAATAATACACTTCTCCTGGCTCGATCATTACCTGGTCATCTTCCTTTAGTATATAGTCTTTTCCTCCAAGAACAAGTTTCACCTTTCCACTCATAATATGCACCAGTTCTTTGCACACCTTGTTTACGACTTGTCCTTCTTCGGGGTACCTGCCATTAATAATTCCGACTGAAGCGTTGACGCTTTTATCATCCATTTTGTACTCCCAGACTGCAGCTGTATCCGCAGCCGGATATTTTTCTGATTCTGATTTTCGAATGATTTTCATTCATTCATGCTAATAAATTAACTCATCGAAGCTACCCGGTTTGCTTTTAACTGTTTGACTTCTTCACTGCTATCACCTCGATCTCTACCTTACAACCCTCTTTCACAAACTTATTGACCTCAACCAATGTTGAAACCGGCTCGCTATTCTTAAAGTATTTATTCCTCACCTTTGAAATTACTTCAAAGTCATCCATATTCGTGACAAAAACTGTCGCTTTCACTACATCATTGAGACTTGCTCCCGATTCATTTAGAATCTTTTCTAACGACTCGAAAACGAATTCCGCCTGTTTTGCCGGGTCATCCGGATACAAGACATTTCCATCCTTGTCCATTGCTATTTGACCGGTTGTAAAAATCAATACGGCATCTCCTATTTCAATTTTGTACCCATGAGAATAAGCCCACATTCTCTCGGCAAACTCAGATGAGTTTATCTTTGTTTTATTCATGATAAACTGAATAACAACTAATTAGAAAGATTGTACTATTAATCAATCGCTAGATAAAGAATCGTTTTATAGACACTTTGTGTTTTTGATTCGGAAAGTATAAAATTCTTTATAATATCAACCTGCATAACAATCAAACTAAGTAGCTAAGTTATATAATTAAATAATTACCTAATTACTTAATAACTCAATGACATCTCTTCTAAAGAGAAAATCCTCTTCAAAAGTCCGTCAAATGATATGACAGAGATAAAGGTCCGTGAAATGACAATTGAAGATATCCCCGAGACCGTTGAAGTTTTTCAAAAAGCCTTTAATAGTATAGGCCAAGGCTGGTCAGTTGAAGGCAGCAGAGCATATGTCGAGGAGCACCAGAAGTGTACCTGCAAACTTGTTGCTGAGATCAAAAGCCAGATCGTAGGATTTATCATTGGGGACAAAGATGTTGATACTTTGTTTGTCCATTCGATCGGAGTCAACCCCGAAAATATGCAGCAGGGAATAGGGAAAGCATTATGGGATGCAGCTCAGAAGCAGGCCAAAGAGAAGGGACTGAATGAACTCCGGCTTATAGCTGATCCGAAATCTATTGCTTATGCATGGTACAAAAGACTCGGCTTTACTGAAACCGGATGGGTTGAGATGGGAAAGCAGATCAAGGAAGCCAAGTAGCTTAGTTACTTAGTTACTTAGTTACCTAGTTTGCGCCAACAGCGCACCAGCCTCTGGCTGGACCTGAGAACTAAATAACTGCTAATAACAATTAATATCTTCTTGAATCACAATGAATAAATATCTGCAGAAAATTGCATCCAAAATCTCAAAAAACAAAATCTACAAAATCGTTTTCTACGGCGATTCGATCACATCAACTGAATGGGTACATCCGAACTGGAGAGAGATCACAAAATATGTACTTGAAGATCATCTCACATTCTTAACTAAAGACTGGAAAAAGTCCTCATGGAACATCAGAATGTTCAATGGTGGACTTAACGGATCTACTTCTTCTGAGATGGCTGAAGGAATAGATAAATATGTTATCAACCAAAGGCCTGATCTCGTACTTCTTCAAGGAAACAGAAACGATCTAACTTTTAAAGTACCTATAAAAAAACACACTGAAAACATCAACAAAATGATTAAGAACCTCTTAAGCCATAAAATTGAAACAATTTACTGGGGTACACCAGCTTCTTTGGACAAAGATCGTAACAAGATGTTTAAACCATACTTAAAAGACTGCTTGGAGATAGTAAAAAGAAATAAAATTCCATATGTAAACATGTTTGACAAGATTCAAGAATATAAACTTACTAGGTTTTACACCTTTGCATCAGTAGGTAACGAAGATGAAAATATGAAAAAGGGACAAATAGATGTAGTTCACCCAAATCAACTCGGCAACGCCTATATAGCAAAAATTCTCCTAAAAGATATCTGGGGCATAGAATTTGATCCTGATCTCTATATAAAAGAAACTCTTGAAGGAAAGATGTATCCTGAGTATTATTCTCAATGACCAATTCGCAGTTATCGATTAACACTGCAAATGATCGTCCACTGCACATCGATAATTGACCACTTTTTGAATAATTGAATTTTACTTCCCCTAATTTTTCCTATAGAATTCAAAACTAGAATAACTTAACTCTAAATCTTAAACTTTACATTTCGCCCCTGGCGAAACACTTAAATTTTTAATTTTAGTTATCATGATCAAAGTTTTCGGCCACAAATCACCAGACACTGATTCGATCTGTTCTCCAATTGTATACGCGTGGTACCTTACAAATAAAACGAATGCTGAAGCGAAGGCCTTTCGTTTGGGAAATATGAACCGCGAAGCGGAATTTATTTTAAATAAGTTTGAGTTCGAGACTCCAGAATTACTGGAAAAACTTGAAGCAGAAGAAAAGGTTGTTATCATTGACACGTCAAATCCTGAGGAGTTACCAGATGATCTAGAAAACGCTGAGATCGTAGAGATCATTGATCATCACAAACTTGGAGGACTCACAACTCCTGCACCCCTCAGGATGACCCTCAGACCAATTGCTTGCTCAGCTACAGTGATCTGGCAAATCATGAAGAGTGATGGAAA
>JAQVGX010000113.1 GCA_028696515.1 Candidatus Dojkabacteria bacterium
TAGATCTCTTCCGACAGCTTGCTCCACGCTTATCCTATCACCAGGTTCAAAACTTGCAGGCAAGGGATTCGTTTCAAGATCATGTTTATCGAACTCAAAGCAGCTTTGAGCATTGCACATCTGTCCTTCGGGCTTCCAGTCACATGTTTGTGGTGGAGTATTATCATTGACTGTTATCGAGACAGTGGCTGACTCTTTTGTTTTTCCCGTTGAGCTGTTCTCAGCGATAAGTTTAAGGTTATAAGTTCCCGGTGAGTAATCTTTTTCCCTTGTTACGTCAGAATTAACTGGAACACTTACAGTTTCTTCTGTATCTTGCTCTGTTTTTTTAACACGCCAATATAAAGTTGCTTTTGTAGCGTTTGATGTCTTGAGTTCGACACGCACTTTGCTTGTTCCAGCTCCGTTGGGCTGAGTAACTTTGAATTTATTAATCTTAACATCTGGGCTGGGTTGAAATATATCCAGGGGTTCTTGGATGGAAGTAATCAACTTATCAGAATTTGTAACGCGACATTCGATTGCCGCATAACCAAGAATGTCTAAAGGCTTCATTCTGGTACCCTTCAACCTAAGTTCGAACTTGTAGTCGCCGTTTCCACTTACTGATTCTTTGGAGTATAAGCACGGTCCATCTGACGAACTACAGTTTGTATTTCCAGAAAGTGAAAATCCATCTTCTGGTACCACTGCACAACGAAGAATTGAACCACTAGGTAAGTTCTCGTATAAAACTCGTTTTTGCATGTTTGTATCAGCAGGATCTGAGTGATCATATTTCCAGGGCATAGAAGGCCAATTGGAGTCAACTGAATATTTATACCAAGTAATTGGACGAATTCTATATCTATCATCAAAGGATATAGTTGGATTAGTGGAGCCTTCAATAGGGAAGGTGTAGTCTTTTGATGTCTTTGTACTTGTACCTTCTATCTCACAATTGATAGTTATTTTAGGGGAACCGTTTATTGATGCAGATAGCACTTCGTCTTTTAAGGCTGCTATTTCAGTACGTTCTCCAAAGTAATTCTCTCCTGTAACTTTAAGGGAGCCTGCCCGACCGTGTTTGTTTGTACCAGAAAGCCCAATCAAATCACAAGCTATATATTTGTTAGTTTCTGGACCATTAAATTTATAATCAAGGTAAATATCAATCTGAGTATTACCTTGTAACGTCCAAGCTCCGCTAACATTTTTTACTTCAACATTATTCCTGTTAACAATTTCCTTTATTATTAAATCATTTTCCCCCGGGGGAGGAGGTGGAGCATCTTCTTTTAGTGGCACTCTGCATATCCATTCACACGGTGCCTTTTCCCCGGTACATTCTTGAGTCCCAGGACACTGACCTGTAAAAGTTTCCCACCCTTCAGCTTCATAGTTAATAATATTTCCTTCGGGAGATCTAGCCTCGCCTCTATATTGGGCTCCACTCATACACATACCATGGTCTCCAGTTGTTGGATTCGGACCATAATTTCCACTCTCAAAGCGTGTGCAACTTGTTGGCTGGCCATAATTTTCAGTATCTAAGGAGCAGTTGCCAGGATTACAAGAAGAAGGCGGTGGCGGAGGTGCGTTTTCATCATTACAACTGGCGCTGCAGCCATCTCCGTTATTCGTATTTCCATCGTCGCATTCCTCTCCAGATTCTTCTACCCCATTTCCGCAAACAGCGGACGGAGGTGGAGTTGCAGGTGAATCCCAGGCAAAGTCGATAACTATGTCTCCTCCTGCACCTTTTTCTCCTTTACAAACTTCCATCATTTTTGGCTTATCACTAGTTCTTTTGGCTCCTTCTGCTTTAGCATTTATACCAATAGCGTATCCCTCAGCATCGTATGCGTGATCACTTAAGCCTATAAAAATAGTTTTTTCAGTTCTTCCGGCTTCAATTACATCTCTCCATCTTCCCTCCACAGTATCGTATTTTGCCCCAGCGCCTCGTGCATAATAAATGTCCACTATTCGATCAACATTTTGAGTCCCATTTGAAAACTCAACTTTAACTTCAACTTGTTTGTTTAAATCTTTCCAAGTGTGACAGTCTTCCTTATTCTTTGCCGGCGGTGATTCTGGAGGAGATGGAGCTCCCTGTGCCCACTTACTATCACAGGCAGCATCATATTGTCCTCCCCAGCATCCCCAATCAACTCCCCAGACATCCCACTTACCGTCACTTTGACAAGTTGCTCCCCCTGCTATGTCAACACAATTAGATGCACATTGTAGTACAGCGCAACAAGTTGTCTTTCCGTTATCATTGCAGCTCGAAGGGTCACACATACATGTTTGGCCATTATAAGTAACATTTTCCTCCCAGGCATAAACATTTCCTATCAACGAGTTTAATTGAGCTGTAGTAGTTAAGGCCTCTTCCAAGTCCTTTCCTAATTCCCAATGGAAAGCCGGCTTTGTAAGATCAAGTACGTCTTCTCTTGTAAAAAGCTTTCCATCGTTTGTTGAGACTTTTATAATGACTTCGTCACTATCTTTGGTCTTGTACAATTGTTTCATTGAGCCAGCGAATATGTTTCCCGTATCGAGGGTCCATGTCCCGTCCGAACTTGTCACAGTCGATAAAACTACAGACATATCATTCTTCCCCTTTATAGTCATACTTATCAATGCATCAGATACTCCATTTTCATCAGAGTCAATAATTCTTCCCCAAGAAGGATCTGGTGTGTAGATTTCTTGTACTTCTGATGCAGTAGTTGCTTTCTCTGACGCGCTATAGCTAAAAATTGTGGAGACTATCTTTACATAGTATTCTGTTTCAGGTTCGAGGCCAGTTACAAGCACAGAGTGATTTTTATAAAGACCAAGCGATCTGATCTGATCTCTCTCATCCGAAAACTTTGAATGGAAAAGTGGTCCTAATAAGGGAAACGAGTTTTCACTGCTTGAAGCGTAAGCCTTTCCTATAGTAGGTATCCTTGTTCTCCAGCTTACTATAAACCCTCCCGAAGTCTGTGATGTTATCTGAACGTCGTATGGTTTGAGAGCTACCTTGAAGAATATGTAGATTGCTATAATCATTACTCCGGACAATGCGAGAAACCGATATAAATTCTTTCGTGTTTTGAATATCTTTTTCAGAACTTTTTTCATCTGCAAAAAATAACATGCCTAATGTGTGAATTAGATAAGAACTTTAAAAATAAGTAGAGAATCTATAGTATTAATGGACTTAAACTATTAATACTGCCCGAAATGGACAAAGAAACTCTACTTAT
>JAQVGX010000114.1 GCA_028696515.1 Candidatus Dojkabacteria bacterium
AAGAGGGGATAGTACACCTATTCTTTGGTAAGGGAGGCGGATGGAATATGGATAATCCTCTAACATCGGCAGACGCTTCGTTTGTAGGTGAGAACGAGTGGGATAACACGGGCTATGGAATTTCATCCCAAGGAGACCTAAATGGTGATGGGGCCAATGATCTTGTTATAGGATCCACTGGGTATCCAGATGGATTTTGGGATGGTAAGGTCTACGTTCTCCTTGGTCCAGCCTATACAATAAACAATCTCCCTCTTGGTCTGTCACCTGTATTATTAACAGACTTTGTTACAGATTTAAGCGTAATACCGAGGGCAGGGACTCTTGGTGTCTATGTAATGAAGGATGGTATGATTATAGCCGAAACTTCAGTATTACTATCTGAGGACAGAGACTGGTCAGGGGTAAATGGAGATATTGATCCTTTGAATAGAAAATCCGTTATAACAGGCTTAGAGGATGCACCTGGGGCTGCATCTGGCCATAGCCTGTATGTAATAAAAGGAGCCACAGATGATACAGTTGCGATCTGTCCAGAAGCGGCAACGCTCGAAGAAGTTACTGTGTTATGTCCCGGAATAACGTATGAACAAGAGGAAAATGTCGAAGTAGTGATGGTAAATGGAGTCGAATACTGGAAAATAAGTAATCAAACTGGAACAGGTGGACTCAGTTTACAGCTTGAAGATTCAACTCTGCCCGAAACTGGCTTTAATATTATGTATATATTTATACTGGTTAGTTTTATGATGATCGTGCCGATAGTTTCACTTATAATCAAAAGGTCAAATCATTTTGTGAAATGTTCTAGAATTGGCTGATGTGTGGTTACGAGTTGTCAATGCGCTCCCTTCGGTTTCATTGGAAGATTTTGCTTTAAACATAGGGACTTCTTTTCCTTTTAGGGACTTTTAATTTAGCAGTTTACTGTCCCTTGTTTCCCGTGTATAATGAACAAATTATTCGTAAAAATATGGAAAAGAAGATAAAGGTTTACACAGATGGCGGCGCTAGGGGAAATCCAGGTCCGGCTGCGGGGGGTATTGTTATATTTGATGAAGATGGTAAACTACTTGCGATCGATGCAAAGTACTTTGGCAATACAACTAATAACCAGGCAGAATATCAAGCACTGGAATTAGCAATTAAATTGCTGATCAAAAGAAATATCACAGGGAGAATTCTTTGTTATCTGGACAGTGAACTGGCCGTTAAGCAATTAAAAGGGGAGTACAAGGTCAAGAATTCTGGAATTGCGCGTGTAAAGGAGAAGATAGATGGTTTGCTAAAAACATTCCAAAGTATCGAATTTATTCATGTTAGACGTGAAGAGAATAAGTTCGCGGACAAGCTTGTAAATGTTATATTGGATGCAAGAGAGAAGCTTTAGATAGCAAACACTTTGACAGTTTGGTAAGTCTACTGCAAGCAAGCTTGATTCGGCAAGCTCATTACTAGTAGTGCAGGCAGCAAACAGAGATTGGATTAATGATAAAATAGTAGATTAGTCAAGTAGTGCAGCAGGTAGTCGAAGTACTAGGAAGTCAGGAAATTAAGGTAACTGGTCCTCTGACAAGCCGATAAGCTGATAAGCATAGAGGCGGCGAAGCAGATAAAAATATAGATAGGTAGCTAAATAATCTTACAACCTAATAACTTAATATCAAAAATGTAATTTTTTAAAAGATGTACACTGTCGATATTACTGACAAAAGAAAAAAGAGATTAAAGACCCTCAAGAATCAGAAAAATGAAAAGAAAAGCAAAAAGGGAAAGATTGGTATCATTGTGACCTTGGCAATCTTATTCGGGATTCTTGGCGGTGTAGCCTACTATGTATATAATGCTGCCTCAAAATGTGATGGTGAGAATTGCAACCCTATTCTCCGTCCAATTGAAGCAACTATTGACCCTAAACTAAAACAGGATAAAGGTCTGACCAATGTACTGATTGTAGGAATTGATACCAGGGAAGATAACCCCGGGCTTATGAATACTGATACAATCATGCTTCTGACAGTAGATCACAACAATAATTCTGTTGTGATGACATCTTTCCCTAGAGATTTATGGGTTTCTTATATATTACCGAATGGCAATAATTCCTCCAGCAAGATAAACAGCGCCTATGCTATGGGAGAATATTTTGAGGCGGGAAAAGGAATTGAGACACTGGAAGGGGTTATCGAAATGATTTCCGGCCAGAAAATCCACTATTATGTAAAGGTTACTCTGTCTGCATTTGTTGAAATAGTTGATACTATTGGCGGGGTGGATGTCGAGATACCAGAATATTACAAAGATGCATATCCAAAATCAGAATTGCCTCAGTCTTATCAGGACACGTGTGCGATTTTCTATCATGCTGGAGAATACTGCATTTTTGAGTTTCAGGAGGGAACTGAACATATGGATGGTCAAAGAGCACTTATCTATGCCCGGAGTCGATTGTTGAGTCCGATGGGCGACTTTGACAGAGCACGAAGGCAGCAGAGAGTTATCAACTCAGTGAAGGATGAGATCTTGTCGAGTGACACATTACTTGATCCTGCTAAGCTTTGGGATATTTACAATATAGTAAAAGATAACATCGAAACCTCCAGCTTTACGATTAATGACATCAGAGCAGCCTTGAAGCTAAAAGATGAATTCAATCCAGATAACATCGGTCAAGTTGTTCTCGATCCAAATCTTGGATATGTTCCTGGCAAGTACATATTTAGACCAACAGAATTCCCTGGCAGAGGCTATAACATCGAAGCGCACGATTTAACATATACCTCTATCCAGGCATTACTTGCAGAAGTGAGAAAGTACCCCTTACTTTATAATGAAGCTCCGGTCATTTCCATTTATAATGCGACCGGTAATACTGTACTTGAGAAAGACTGGACGGCTGAGATACTCGGGGAAGCATCTTTCGTTCAAATACTTGAGACAAATAAATTTATACAAAATACAGATCAGAAGTTAGCCGGCATTAAAATCTATAAATTTACTGATCATGAGAAACCGGGAACAGAGGAATTCCTCAAGAAGATATTTAAAGTTGAAGAAATAATTACAAATAATCAAGACGGGATTGAGGCGTATCGGGGAGAAGAATATGTGATTGTAGTATCAAGTTAGCTAATCGGCTTGTCGGCTGGTCAGCTTATTTGCTTAGCTGCTGGCGGATGAGTAACTTTTAAGACCCATTTTCCACATAAGGTTGCTTCCTAGTAA
>JAQVGX010000115.1 GCA_028696515.1 Candidatus Dojkabacteria bacterium
TATTAATAGTTTAAGTCCATTAATACTATAGATTCTCTACTTATTTTTAAAGTTCTTATCTAATTCACACATTAGGCCTTATATTCTTTTATACTTATAAAAGAAACCGACAAAGCTTCCCCAGAAAAATAAACACAGTATCCCTGCTGTTTCCATAAGCCCTAGATTTTCGGTTCCGTCTTCAAGTACAAATATGTCTATAACTGCCGATATCATAAACAAAGCCGAAAGAGCGGCAGACATAGCAAATAAACTTCTGTTCCTTCTAAAAAGCTGAGGCAGGATATCCACTAATGACAGCAGAAATAGGACCAGGGAGATAAAAGCAGCAGTTATGTGAGTTTTTTGCAGAATCCCAAACGGCCTGCAGGGCACGAGTCCGGCAATAATTATCCCGAGAAATGCGACTTTAAGCATAGAAAGAGACAAACTTTTCAGTTCTAGATTTTTGTTCAGAAAATCAAGCATGAAAATCCCAAATAAACTAAAGGAAATCATCAGCCCGAGATTGAAGATAATAGCTAGGGAATTGTCCTGATAGGAACCAAGAATACTGTAGGATGTCCTGAACAGCTGAAAATCAGGATGTTCTGTTCGAGAAACGGCTATAGCAAGTATGATCCCAAGTAATCCTATGAATCCGAGATATCTTTTGCCTATCTTCATTTCGTGCAATTTTTATAATAGTTTAAAACAAAGAATTATAAATCATAGCCAGGTAGAATGTAAATTCTACGTTTTTTGCTGTATAATCCAAATAGTTGTTTCTTTGAGAGTATTATTCAGCAGAGTATTTTTTAATATTATGAATGATAAGATTTTCGAAAAGGTTTACACAAAAGCTTACATAGAATTTTTCGAGAATTCTACTCCTGAACAGTGGCATCAGTCGGTTGTGGATTTCAATAACGCCATTGGAGCCAAACCTTTACTCTGGCTTGCGAAGAATCCGGAGACTGACAAGGCAACTATTCTCATGATTTACTGGTACATACTGCTTATAATTGGCGGGTCGAAATTCAAAGATATTGATAAGTTGTTTGGCTGGCAAAAGGACTGGAAAAAAGCAGCTGATCTCATCGAGAAAAATTACTCTGCCGGATTTTACAAGAATTCAAATATTGCCTATGATCCCAAGGATGAGAATGGAACTGATTGGACTAAGAAATTTACCGATTCTGATATTCCAAAGGAATTATTTCAAGCAGTTAAAGGAAAAAAGGTGAAGGAATTGGTTCTGCATGAAGGAATCCCTGAAGCTGTTTTAGAATTAGTTCCTGATGAAGAGTTCGAAAAGGAGAAATCGATCCCAAGATCAGCAAAAAGTATCAAGGAATTTGGTGAAACAGAATATTGGCTTTATGGAAGCGAATTCTTATCCTATAAGAATGCTTATGTACAGGCTCGGCTTATTTCTACTACGAAGACTGTTACAAAAGACGGCATATCATCATTCTCTTATGGAAGTGGTAAAAATGCTATTCTTCTTAGAAGTCCTCTGCAGGAGGAGCCTTACGCTGGAGATCCAAAACTCGTATATGAAGTAAATCCAAAACATCCGCGCCCTGATAACTATAAAGATTCTCACGGATTCACACTCTACTCGAAACGTCTGATAGATCTTATGCGCGAATTTAAAGTGGATTCTGAGTACTTTCCAGTGAAGATAGTTGATAGAGAAGGAAACGTGTTAGTCGATTACGACTATTATGTTTTTCATCCTCTTATGAAGACAATTGATGCACTTGATAATGCTAAAACAAAGTGGAGCGGTGATCGTTATGAGAAGCATAATGGTATTTATCTTGACATGAGCAAACTGAAAGACCGCCCTCCCCTATTCTTGCTTGCAGATATGTATAGGCCTTTTATGAGGAACGATTTGAAAGAAGCTATTCGGAAGCGTGGTATAGCGGGTTTCCGCTTTTTGCATCCTATACGGCATAAGGGGGAGATTATGACTGAGTATGATGATTGAAAATTATTAAGCCGGAAGGAATGTTTTCCTACTGCTTTATTAGTGTAGTAAGTTTTGCATTGAGCAAAAGACTATTTAGGTTGGTTATAGGTAGTATTTTATCCTCAAATTTGCTATTCTAAATCATGATAATCAATATTTTACCCTATTATTTAAAAATATGAAGAAAATCATTATTACGCTGGCGGGTTGTGTCGGTATAGTGCTAATAGTAGCAGCTGCTGTTTCTGCAATCATATTGTACAGCAGAAGCAAGGAAGAGACAGAGGGGGGAAATAACATTGCAGAGACAGGCTCGACAGCCACAAATACTTCACAGAACACAGCAAGCACTATAACGACTTCTGCATCTTTAGATTCTTTGGCGGAAGATGCTATCCGCAAATTCTTTTCTCTGATCAACGATGATAAACCAAACGAGGCTGTTCTTATGATGACCAGCGGGCTTGTGGGGACAGACCCGGTTCAGTCAAATTCTAAAATGCAGGCATATGCAGTAACCTTTGACGAGTGGGATAGTGTTCAGGTATTATCGATAGAGGAATACGATAAAGAGAATTGGATGATGCACTCAAGAACATATAAGGTGACAGTATCTTTAGAGTTCAAAGATACCCCTGAGTATAACCTAAACTGGGATGAAGGGGAGAATACAAGATGGATAAGGCTTCTTCTTGTTGAAGATGAGTGGCAGATAGATGACATAGCTACTGGCCCTTGAAAGAAAGGCCAGAAAGTATATTACTAAGATTTACCAAAAATTATCATGAATGTATTAATCATTTTTGATTCTCTACACGGAAATACGGAAAAAGTTGCCAGAGCTATCAGTCATGGAATTTCTGATGCTAGGGTTGTGTCAGTAAAAGAGGCAAGCAAGGAAAATATATCAGACTACGAACTAATAGTATGTGGTGCCCCAACACATGGCGGCAGACCTAAGCCTGAAGCAAAAGCCTATCTGGATAATATTCCTTCTGGAGCATTAAAAGGTAAAAAAGTTGCCGCATTTGATACAAGGGCAATTGTCGAAAAACAAAACTTCTTTTTGAAATGGCTCATGGGGATAATGGGTTTTGCAGCTCCAAAAATTTCAAAATCACTCAAAAGCAATGATTGGGATCTTGTTGCCGAATCTGAAGGATTCTTTGTAGAGGATACCAAAGGGCCTTATAAAGACGGGAAAATTGAAAGAGCTAGGAAGTGGGGGTAGGAATTAATAAATGGCTAATCAGCAAAA
>JAQVGX010000048.1 GCA_028696515.1 Candidatus Dojkabacteria bacterium
AGAGATAAAGGTCTAACAATAAGAAACTGTAATAACCTAACCACCAATCTCAAGGCGCTTCTTACAAACGCTAAGAATGCAGGGTTAACATTATATTTAAATTCAGCTTACAGACCCTATTCCTGGCAAGAAGATAAATGTGGAACTGTAAAACCAGATGGCACTTGTTCAAATGGTCAGTATGCTCCCGCAGGAAAAAGCGAACACCAACTCGGCATAGCTGTCGATTTCTCAAACGCCCCAGGTGTTCTGGTACCTGCTGGATCAGCAGAATATAATTGGCTTGTTGAAAATGCTGGCAAATACGGATTTAAATGTTCTTACTGTAATGGGGGAACATATGGAACGGAATCTTGGCATTATAGATTTGAAAATCCCAGTGCGACTCCACCTGGAAACGACCCTCCTCCGCCTACTCCTCAGCCGCAGCCGGATCTAGTACCGCCGCTTGATGGAAGATACGAAGTGTCTAGCCGCTTTGGGGAGAGGATACTAAATGGCGAATGCGATATGCATGAAGGAATAGACTTACGGAGAACTGGGGGTAGAACTGTAAGAAGTATAGCTGCAGGGAAGATAGAGAGAATAACGAGTGATTGTGCAGGAGATAATATTGAGATTTATCATCCGGGACTAAATTTATATTCCTACTACTACCATATCGATTATTATCATGGCATTGATGGGAATAACATAACCGCTGGACAAGAAATCGGCACAGTACATATAGATGATGATGGTTGTACCGAAAATGGGATCATCAAATCCACGGGAACACACCTACATTTCGGTCTCAGTACATCTCATTTGGGTGGCTATATAAACCCTTGTTCGTACGAAAGAGCAAACGAAATAAGGTCATGGAAAGGAGATGAGTGCAGACAAACAGTTGACCTGCCGCAATGCAATCTAAGTCTTAGCAGCACAAATTCTTCCATTAAAGGCAGCGTTTCTGGTAATCAATCGAATTCTCAAGACCGGAGTCTGGTTTCTAATGTAACCGCTTCAGAAGACTATCCAGTGTCAAACGCCAAACTGACTTTTGAAGATAGACTTTTCGAGAATAAATATACAACTTACACAGATTCATCAGGCAACTTTGATCTAGACGTACCGGCTGATATCTACACGATGACAGTAGAAAAGGATAGTTTCAAGACTTATAAACAGACTATTGAACTTGGAAGTCAAAAAACCTACAATGTTTCGGTATTATTAGAATCAGGAAACCAACAAGAATATGGTGGTTTCTCAAACTTAGAAGAGATCGCTGTCAACTTCGAGGTGAATCGCGGTTGGAACCTCATAACACTGAACGTAGTTCCAGATCAAGGCGATTATTACGCTAGTGACTTCCTTGAAGACGCGCTTGCTACTCACAGCTTCATCACAAGAATCATGTGCTACAAAAACGGCAGGTGGGAAATATATCAGTATGGAGATAATAAAAATAAAGACTTCAGATTGATCCTTGGAGAAGGTTATGTACTAAAATCAGATAAAGCAGGTGAGTTTACTATCAACGGGACAAAAGTTGATAAACCAGTACCTGTAAAGATCTCAACCGGCTGGAATCTTGTCGGTATACCGTATTCTGAAAATGGTTATACTGCCGTAGGTGTAATCGATTCAGCAAATAGTTCCGGAGGTCAGGTAGATACTGTAACAAAGTGGGAATCCAAGTGGGTAAATGTCATAAAAGAAGAGGGGTTGGTATTCGGTCATGATTTCAGGATAAACAATCAGGCTGGATACTTTATTCGCAGCAGGAATCTGGTTTACTGGACACCGGGATGAGTTTCTAGTTAATAGTTAAGATCATACTGTGAGTAACTATGCACTAAAAGATTTGTATACTACTGGACACATTGTTGTTCATGTATTTCATACTAATATAGATATTATGTCTCAAATTGATTCCCTATCTATATGATAACTGCTTAGTGAAACGGTCATTAACTTTTTCACCATTACAACTCTACTAACTTCTCAATATATTTTTCATAAATTGATTTATTAAATCACCTTCAGATGCTATTTGTTTACAAATTTCTACATGCCTACTTCGTTCCGCTACACCTTGCCAAATACTCTTAAACCTATTATATTGTTAAGGTAATATATATGTTATTTTTTGCAGATGAAAAAAGTTCTGAAAAAGATATTCAAAACACGAAAGAATTTATATCGGTTTCTCGCATTGTCCGGAGTAATGATTATAGCAATCTACATATTCTTCAAGGTAGCCCTCAAACCATATGATGTTCAGATTACCTCCCAGACTTCAGGAGGATTTATTGTAAGCTGGAGAACAAGGATACCAGTTCCAGGTAAAGTCTATGTTTCGGATAAAGATAATTTTCTGCCTTTAGTGGGCAAGGTAGGTAAAAAGGTTTTCTATGATGAGCGAAATGATAACGGCTTTTACTATAATCACTCGGTCATAGTAGCAGAGCTAGATAACTTAAAGAATTATCACTTTAGGATTGGTGAACTTATTTATGTTTTTCAATCCTCTGACAATAATCAGAAATTTAATGCCTCCACAACAGATATAAGAGAAGAATTGCCTGTACCAGAGCCGCTCTGGGGTTCGGTAGTTGAAAAAGAAGAGGAAGAAAGCGTCTCTGATGCAATAATCACTTTGCAAATAAGAAATGATACAAATGAACAGTCCAATTATGTTTCTACCGTGACAAGTAGTGAGGGCACTTGGACTATAGATGCAAATAGTTTTTATAGAGATGACCTGTCAGAACCTTTTTCATTAAAAGGGGATATTAGTTTAACCATGACTGTAAAAACAAAGTCAGGAGAGGAGTATATATATAAGGGAATCCTGGAGCAATTCTCTCCTACCGGGCCGCTCAAGATAGATGAACATTTAGAAAAAGTATCTAGTAATTCGACCTCTGGTCTTGTAACCCCGATATTTGCAAAGGAAGGAACTATTGATGGATGCACCTGTAACGCCGGAAGCTGTGGTGGCGCTAACTCTGACTGTTGCGATGTTCTGGCTTGCGCGCCACAATGTATAACTGTAAGAAAGGAATGTGTAAACGGTCATTGGGAGATACAAATGAACGGACCAGATCCCAACAATACTAATGATGATTGGGATTGTTGGGCTTCAGCCTACAATCAAAGCTGTGTTGACAATTGGAATGGCGGGCAACTACCACCACCAGGAGAACCTCCACCATCTGGAGGTTGTGAAAGACATGACATTCTCATTAATGTTCATGCGCTCGAAACAAAAAACAAGACGGGACCAAAAGCTACTTTCACTGCTGATGTAGCTCTCTGGTTTGGAAAACATGAAGATATCAGAATCGATGCCAATGGTAGGCAAGATGTATCCTATAACATAGATTCGTCTGAGTCCAATTGGATACCTAAATGGAATGACGTAGCTGCAAATGGAGGGTGGTTAGGAATCTCAGCTACTACTACAACAAACTTCTCAACTGATGAGGGCTGGGGAGATGTAGTTATGAACATATGTAATGATTACAGTATTGACCTATATCTTATAAAGGTCGGAGGACAGCCGACTCCCCCGCCAGAACCCCCACCTGCTGAAAAATGTGAAAACGATCCAGGATATAAAAACCCGAACAATCCAGATGGTACTCCTTCTCAGTGTATAATAGATGGAGGGACATGCATGACAAAAATAGAATTCCAGAATCTCCCAGACAAAGACCAGTGGACAACTGTTCCAAATAAATGTCCCGGAGGACCGAAAACAGTTCTCGGCGGAGAATGTGAATGGGTTTGTCGAATGCCACCCATCATTGAGCCTCCGGAAAAACCTACTGGAGAGAGAAACATCAAAATCCAGAGTGCCTGGCCAAATCCAGTTATAACAACCTCAAAAGGAGAGCTAAAACAAGATACAAAGATATCTATGACCGGATGGTACTATCCTCTGAAAACTGATGAGTTAATAAACTGTAATATATCTGGTACTGTCGGAGGCGAATACGATGTAATGGGAACAATAGTCTCTACAGCTCCAGAGGAAATAAGAGAATTTATGAAGGATTTCATCATCGAAAAGAGTGAGTTTAATTCCAAGGATACTGCTCTCATCATCAAATGTACCATTGACCCACATGATGGTATAGGCAGCCTTATCGAGAATACATACACAGTTAAGTTACAAAAAGAGGACAAACCTTCCCCACCACAGGAATCTTGTTATGATGATCCAGAGTATCACCATCAGGATTATTTAGACGGAACACCCTCTCAATGTACTACCGACGGTGGAACTTGTATGACAAAAATAGAATTCGATGAACTTGCTAATAAGAACGAATGGACAACTGTTCCTAATAAATGTCCCGGAGGTTCCTCAACAGCACTCGGCCAAGATTGTGAGTGGGTATGTAGAATGCCGCCACAGGCAGCACCACCACCCGACGAACCTCCTCCTAGCGATCCAACTCCTTTGGGTCTTCATCCGCCCTTGAAGAACAAATTCGCAATGACAAGCCCTTTCGGATGCAGATTTCACCCAGTAGATGGAGAATTTAAATTACACGAAGGAATAGATGTAGCAGCATCGGCAGGGACTCAAGTATATCCCGTTGCACCAGGGGAAGTAGTTCTACTGGGAAGCAATTGCGGCGGAACATTCATTTCCTTATACCACCCACAAGAAGGAATATACTCTGCTTATATTCATCTTGATGATAGTTCAGTATCAGTTAGCATGGGCTCAATTATCACAGACACAAATAAACCGATAGGAGAGGTTAAAGACAACAGTGGAGGTAACTGCGATAAAGCAACTGGAACGCACTTTCATTTCGAACTCAGTTACGAAAAAGAAGGAAGGTTTCTTAATGTATGCAATTTCCCTGAAGTACGGATATGGAGCAGTGGATGTAACAAAACAACTACACCAAAAGAGCTCAGCAGGGGAGACTGTGATCTGGCCAAACCTTTGTCAAACAATCCCTGCACATCATGTTGTTTCGGATGTGATGAGTCTGATCCTTTTTATCCATGTGAAGGAGTAAACAACCATAACGGCATAGATAAGTCATCTAAGGCTGGTGATCCGATTTCTAGTATCGCAGACGGAGAAGTTACCGATATTTTCACCTGGCCTGAACCCCCAGCAGATGATGCAGGCTGTGGTGGTCAATATGTCAGAGTTTGGCATTCAAAAATTGAAATGTATGCAGAGTACTATCACTTAGACGATAATTTACAAGTAAGTTCAGGACAACAAATATCTCGTGGACAGCTCATAGGTTACATTAAAGAAGTGAAACCAGGAACATGTTCTTGGTCAGGGGGAACTCATTTCCATTTTTCTCTCAGTAGAGATAAAGAAAGCGATTACATAAACCCCTGCGCTTTAAACACTGATCTCGGAATTTGCACAAAGAGATGTCCCTACAGTAATCCTGAGAAAAATGCAAAAATAAAAAAATGGGAATGTAATAGTAAGCTTGAGTATGCCTGTATTTCTTCTGCTAGTCTCATACCAACAGTCAGCGGGAATGTAAGTACTTCAAGTGCAACTGCTTCGTCTGGCAACATAGTACCAAATGTTCAGGCAAAGAACTCCTCGCCAGTTAATGGTGCCAAAATTCTATTTCATTTTCCAGGGAACGAGTATCCCGAAACATTCCAAGTAGAGACAGACGAAAATGGTTACTTCTCTGTTGATCTTCCTAGTAATTTATATGAAATAGAGGTAAAAAGAGAGGGATACAAAACATTAAAAGAAACACTTCTTGTAGAGCAAGGGCAATCATACAACCTGCAACTCATTCTTGATACTGGAGATCAACAGGAGTACGGGGGATTTAGTGGAATTGAGGATATATCAGTAGTTCACTCTTTGAAAAAAGGTTGGAATCTTATAACACTAAATGCGGTTCCAGAAAAGGAGGATTACTTGGCTAGTGATCTTATTGACGATATCAACAAACATGATGATGTCTTAGTTTCTAGGATCATGAAATTCAGGAATGGTTATTGGCAGATTTATAGGATTTCGAGTAATGACAATAACTTTAGATTAAATCTAGGAGAAGGCTATGTTTTAAAGGCAGAAAAGTCAACTGATTTTAGTATTAGCGGAAAGAAAGCAAATAAGCCTGTTCCTATAAAACTCTCAACCGGCTGGAATCTAGTTGGTATCCCCTACTCTGAAGATAGCTACACCGCAATAAGCTTGATAGATTCAGTAAATAATACAGGCGGGCAACTTGACACTGTTACTAAATGGGAATCCCAATGGGTAACCGTCATAAAGGATGAAGGACTTGTTTACGGACACGACTTTAAGATAAACAATCAGTCCGGATACTTTGTTCGAAGCAGGAATCTGGTTTACTGGACCCCGTAATAATGAGCAATACTTAGTTCTTGATATCTGACCATAGGTCACTTCTGCTACAGGGCTTTATTATGCAAGCACTGATAGTAAAACCGTCCCTGAATAAGTTCAGAAGCTATCTGACTCCTCTCACAAGGATCATAGAGAGCTCTCAAAGATACAAAATTCCTAGAACTTCACTCACTGAGATTTGAAATCTTATACGGCCAGCCGTTAACTCAGTCCTTTATCAAAGAATTGATTAACTTGTATCCGCCCTCTACTGTTTCTAAAACCATTACTCCAATACTAGACAGCTTGGATATCAAACATCATTAATACTCAAACACACTTTAACGTTGTCTTTTCAGCTGATAAATATGTCAACCTTCTTTGTCTCTTGAATCTATATAATCCCTAAACATTCCTATAAGTACTACAACTATCCAGGCAAACAACAGATAAAATATGATCGCTATCAGAGAGGAATATTCTAGTACGTTATTTGGATCGATAACATCTGTCGGAAAGATTCCCCTGAAAGGGTCAAGCAAGGGACTTGTTGAAATATAGATAAATTCAACAATTCCTGACCCCGGATTGGCCCCTAAAAGTCTGAACAGGAATCTAATAAGTAATCCTAGAACAATTAGCCCTGTAATAAAATTCACTACGTTAATAATCAATCCTGTAAAATCAATCCCTCTTCTTTTCATTTTTAACTATTTAAAATCTTATTTGTATTGCTCTATCAGCTTAACACCATGTTTATTCATCACTTTTCTCACCTCCCCATCTTTTGATTCGTCTGATTCTACTATCACAGCAACTTCCCCCTTGTTCAAACGATCTGTCAAGATCTGAACCTGTTCTTCGGTTACGCCCAAATCAATAAGGGACCCTGTCAATGCTCCAAGGGTTGCACCCCCAGCAACTCCAAGAATAGACCCTGCAATTGGTCCTACAACAAGAAAACCTCCTGGTACCGCAACAGCTGACGCACCTATAAGAAACCCAACTATACCTCCGAGTATACCCCCCGCGAGGATTCCATCTGCTGAGGATTTGTTATCCCTTATCTGAATCTTGTTTACTGCAGGATCAAGATAAGTCTTATAATTCTCTGCCTCCTCCTTTGCGATTATTGATATATCGCTTCCAAGATTCTTACTTTTCATTTCCCTTACTGCTTTCTCAGCATTTGTACTATCTGAGAACAAGCCTATTGTTAATTTTTTCATAACAGATACATGATAAATAAAATACTAAATTAATGATAAGGGATGGTTGTAATATTTGTATAAAATGTTTGTAAGAATTATGTAAATTGTGACTAAGCATCCCCATTGAGGTTAGTTTTACTTTCGGTTCCAAATCAGACAGCTGGAAATAATAGTTCTTTCTCAGGCTTATTAAATATTTGGAGACACAGTACGGTCTATGAGATATATTCTTTATTTGACTTTCATGCTGAGTTCTTCTCTCATTTATAACATCGCCTAATAAAAATTTATTATTAGATCGTCAGATATCTAAGAGTAAGAGATATAAAACTGAAAAGGATAAATGAAGAATTTCATCCAGACTAGGTAAAAATCACTTTGAAGATTTGGATCATTGATCTTCATGATGAGTATTTATTTTATAGTTTTGGAGTATACAACAAAGTCTTTATGGAAATAAAAATCAGGAAGTTCACCAATAAGCTCAAAACCAAGTTTTTTGTAGAAAATATTTTCTGACCACTTTTTGCCTGTTACCAGCCAGATTTTGTGTGCTTCCAACTTCTTCCCAAACTCTTCTGCCTTATTGACTAGCCTGGTTCCAACTCCCTTACCCCTTGATGTTTTAGCTGTTATAAGTGAGCTAATATAAATTACTCCTGATTCATATTTCCCATCTATTGTTCCAATCAATTTCCCATTTTCTTCCGCTTTAAACATAAACGGCTTTACGATCCAATTTACACTTTTACCATAACGAGCGGCATTGCAAAGTTGCCACTCCTCATCAAGAGAGTCTTTTTTTGTGGCTTTAGATATTTTTATCATTACATAATAAATGGATTCAATTAAACTTTATATTCTACACTCGCTTGTCTGAATCCCCCATACCTTGTATAATTCTTAAGCTCTTTATACAGGTAAGCTTCGTAAAAAAGTTTTATTAATGGCCTGCCCTGAGCTTATCGAAGGGCCCCATCGTCTAACGGTTAGGACACAGGATTCTCAATCCTGCAATCCGGGTTCGATTCCCGGTGGGGTCATTCGCACTAATCACAAATCATACTGTCTTACTGCTTTCTTCCCAAGTACAAGTTCTATTTCAGATTTCAAAAATTCTACAGCTATCTCCATTTGCTCAGAAACCGTGTAGCTGAAGTTTTTGTTTTCCTCTCTTTTCTTCTTCGCCAAAGACTTCAAAGTGTTTACGAGCTTGATAGTATCCTCTATTCCTCCGGAAAGAAGCCTTCTTCTGGAAACCTCATCCAGTTCTTTTAGAGTACGGTCTGTGATATTCACCTTGCTGCCTAAATTAGCCAGCTTTGTCAAAAGACCTTTTTTGGTCAATGGTTTTCTTAGTCCCAGTTCATCCGCTTTTTCAACAGGAACAGATACGGTTATTGCTGAATTGAAGAATTCTACCTTCAGATACTCCCTCTCCTCTCCGCCTACGGCAAGCTTAAACCTCTTGATAATTTTCCCTGCCCCAAACCTTGGATAGATTACCTTTTCATTTTTTTTAAACATTACATTCTTGCTAAATTAAATTTCTCAGCCTCAAAGAATTGAGAATCTTATCAATGTGGTCTAAATAATCGACTCGTTCTCCAGTCTTTTCCGAAGATAACCGCTAAATGCTGTGACTTCTGAAGAATCAAGAGTAATACCGGGAAATCTATTAACCTCTAAAAGGTGTGGATCATTTGTATCTTTTTCTATGACAATATCTGCCCTTCCCCATTCTAGGTTCAACACCTCGCAGGACTTGATAGCAATATTTTTTAGTCTTTGATCAACCTCATCGACATCTACAAAAACTTCTCTTGCTCCATGGCAGGCGTTATTCCGAAACTCTCCGCTAGCAGGAAAGCTTTTTTCTGCAGAAACCACTTCTCCCTTTGCAACAAGGATTCCCCAGTCATAATAATTTGGGATAAACTCTTGAAAGACAAAGTTTCTGTTCTTTGGCAATGTATCTATCAACTCCATAAGTTCTTCTTTTGAACTTACAAGGTAACTGTTCTTCCCCCTAGATCCTTTTATGTCCTTGACAACCAGAGGGAATCTACAGATACTTTCTATATTAACAGAACTTGAAGATAGATTTTGCCTTTGCTGAAAAAAAGTATCTGGTGTCGGAAGCCCCTTGAGATAAAAATGTGTCAGATCTATCAACTTGGAGGCACCCTCCCCATCATTTACAGCAGTATGAGGAACATCATGGTGTTCAAGGTACAATGATATAGAGCGACTCATATCCCTTGTACTTAAAAGAGATGACACCCATACAAAATCGAAGTCTTTTAGGTCAATTCCTTTGTGTGTAATAGACAGATGATGGTTGAACCGGAATTGGATATTTTTAAAGGCACCTCTTACAATGTCAACCTCCCCATCATACATTCTTCTGATTTCCTTAAGACCATCAGGAGCCGGTAGAACCAATACCTTCTTTTTTCTTCTCTTCATGCTTATTTCCTAAAATATAACTTGGTGAAAGACTTTTCACTAATGCAGTATTTTGTAGTTCAAACCTTTTGGATATCAAGACACTGAATTTCACGCTGGAGACAGAGGATGTCTCCCATACGCCTAAAAAAAGTTTTTAATATCAATCAAAAGATAACTTTATTATACCATTAAAACGATTCTAATACAAAGACGTCAACTTCCAATTGGAACAGTTGTTATGATTTTTGTAGCAAACACTAAAAATATGCTAATTTATGATACAATGCTTTAAATGGAGGCTGAATTTAGAGCAACAATCTTATCTAGAATCGGAACCTGCGAATGCAGGATTCAGGCTACTTGTACCATACAAACCCCCAACTACGCATGGAAGGCTTGAGGAAACTACAGCCCCATATTGCGATCACTATAGCTGTTTTTTTGGACAATTTGCTGCTCTCATCCAGGTAGTTAATATTCATCTTATCAAATCAGGAGATAAACCTATACAAACTAAACAAGAAATTATTGATATTGCAAGAAGCCACAACTCTCTACCTTTAGAAGAAATAAACAGTGATGTAACAGATACTATTTTAGAAAGTGGGACTGACTTACAAACTCTGCAAGTTGGAGATGAAATACGACTTGTACTACCTTTTGGAACAAAATATAAAGCTGGAGGATATCAAATCGAATGCTATGGAACTTATCAAAGATATATAGATGAATTTGGTTATATCTATTCTATGCTGCCCGATGGCACACTTGGTGCAACTGGCCAGAACTGCTACGAATATTTCGATAAATTACTAAAGAGAAAAGCGTATCAGGAGTTGTAAAACCATACATTCATCTATTTTTTACTCGTTATCTTATTCCATTTTTCCTTGTCGACCTTAACCACAACCGGCTGGTTACCCTGTCTAAACTTTCTTTCTTCGATCGCCTCTTGGAAATCATTTCTTAACTCCTCGATTTCGCGGGGCTTCAGTTTCCTTTCTAGTTTTAAAGCTCTTGCTATGATGTTTTTCTTTACCGCCTGATCAAATACCTCCAGATCCATGGCAATATTTGCACCTCTTCCTCTCTCCTTTCCTTTCGGATCAACTCTCACTTCATCACCAACACGGACAAGTCTCATCAGCTCCATTTTCGGTTTTTTTTCTCTGGTTACAATGCACATTCTCATCGGGATATGTTTTTCTCGTTGTTTCTTTTTAGCCACAATTACTTTGTCTAATCACTTAGTTACCTAATTACCTAGTTAGCTGATTAATTATTTCTCTACTTACTTTTAGTTATCTGTTATTACCTGGCTTCCCGTCATCCTGATCACCGTTTTACTACTTGCTGCTAGTCTCTTCTTCTACCACTTGCTCTTGATTTTCATCGTCTTTTTCCTCCTTGTTCTCATTCTTTTTTACAACTTTACTTGGTTTTGATTCATCTTTCACAGCTGCTTTATTCTTACTTTTTTTAGTCTTATTGCTTTTCTTTTTAGTTGTTTCTTCCGACTCTGTTTTTTCCTTTTTATTTTTTGTCGATTTTTTTGCCTTCTTCTTATCTGCTTTTTTCTCTGACTTCTTTGTTTTTTTCTTCCCTTCATCTGACTCTTCTTCCTTTGTCTCGCCTTCGATATCGATCTTCCACCCGGTAAGCTTTGCAGCAAGTCTTACATTCTGTCCGTCTTTTCCAATAGCTAGAGACAGCTGATCATCGGGAACAGTTACTACAGCAGTTTTTTCTTTCTTATCCGCCTCAATACCTATCACCTGAGCAGGACTCAATGAGTTTGATATGAAAGTTCTCGCATCATCATCCCAAAGAATGATATCTATCTTTTCACCTTGAAGCTCGTCGGTAATATTGTCGATGCGGATACCTTTTTGGCCGACACAGGCTCCGATAGGATCAACTCCCTCCTGCTTGGAGAGAACTGCAACCTTGCTTCGGGATCCAGCCTCACGAGCTATTGCTTTGATCTCAACACTGCCAGAGCGAATCTCTGGGACTTCAAGCTCAAACAGTCCCTCTAAAAACTTAGGGTCCGCCCTCGAAACAATAAGTTGTTTTCCCGTTGGTCCTTTTTGTATCTCTTTAAGTAGAAATTTTAACCGGCTTCCGCTCTTATAAAATTCTCCTGGCAGTCTTTCCTCGGCCGTCATAACTGCCTGAGCTTTGTGAATTTCAACTATCACAGCATCCCCATCCATTCTTTGTATTATACCGCTTTCGATAGTATCCATCTTATCCTTAAACTCCTTCATAACGGCCTCTTTTTCAGCCTCTCTTACTTTTTGAAGAATTACTTGCTTTGCTGCCTGAACAGCAATTCTCCCGAAGTCACCTTCAGGAGTAATATCGACCTGCACATGATCACCAGCCTTCAACTTAGGCTCTATCATTCGAGCGTCCTCCAGAGAAACTTGAGTCGCAACATCTGTAACTTTTTTCACTACCTTCTTGTCAGCAAATACCGCGACAGTTCCTTTGTCTTGGTCGATATCAACGATCAAAGATTCTCCTGTCCCGTAGTTGCTCTTAAAACCTGTACGGATAGCTGCCTCAACAGCTTCTATAACTGCATCTGAATCGATGCCTCTTTCAGCCGCAATCTGGTTCACTGCTGCTAAAAAATCACTTAATACTGCCATGTTTATTCATTTAACAAATAATCTTGTTTAAAGCTAACTATACTATGATTTCTGAAAATAGTCTACCACGCAACTTTACCTTAGTTCCCATCTGGTTATAGGCATCGATTAGTCTCCTAATACCAAAAAATGGGCTAAAAGCCCACCGTCAATATCAATAACTATCTTCTTAGGAGAGTATAACAGATTAGGGTCTTTTAAACAACTTACGTAAGTTCTAAACCCTAAATTCTACCCTCATCTCAAATTCAAATTTGAAATTTATTCATTGTTTATCATCTCGATATTCCTATCTCGAATTTCATTCGTTATTTTCATTTTCCCTGATCAAGTTATATAATATCCCCACAATGGACTTTATCAAGACTAAGGATATACACAAAGAAGAGTTTGAAAAATTTGTAAATGCACAAAGGGAAACCACCTGCATGCAGATGTGGGAATGGTCAGATTTCAGGAACAAAATGTTCCCGGGTCTTTATAAACGGACTGGAATTATTGACAACAAGGATAAATTCAAACTGGCCGCAACTCTGTTTATCAATCATTTCCGTTACCTCGGCAATATCATCTATATCCCGCAGGGACCTGTCTGGAAAGATCAGGAATCACTGGCCATTTTCACAGAAAGGATTCAGGCCTGCTCTAAAAATAAATGTATCGCCGTAATATGTGAACCGAGAATCAAAAAAGGTTCCGATAAAGAAGAGGAATTAATCGATGTTGGCTACAAGTTTACGAACAAGGCAGTTCAGCCACGCACTACAGTGATTTTGGATCTTTCTGGAAGCGAGGATGAATTACTCTCCCGCCTTTCAAAATCAACTAGGTACAATATCAAGTACGCCCGACGAAAAGGCGTAGAAGTCAGAAAATACTCGAAGCCTGAAGACATCGGACGGGTCAAAGATTTCTTCAAGTTATTGAAGAAGACACAGGAAAGAAAATACTTCTATGTTCAATCTTTAAGTTATTTTGAAGATATGTGGAATGAATTCTCAAGAAATAATCACATCTTTCTGATTGAAGCTCACTTCAAAAACAAGCATCTAGGCTCAATCATTGTTTTACATAATGGCCTGTGGTCAGCATCGCTATTCTCAGCTTCAAGTCCAGAACACACTGAGCTGAAACCTATTTACTTAGCAAGATGGGAGAGCATCCTCGAAGCAAGGTCGACTGGTTGTAAAGTATATGATTTCTTCGGTGCAACAGATTCGAAAGACGAACGCCACCCTTTTTACAAAACGACACAACACAAGTTAGGATTTGGCCGCGATTT
>JAQVGX010000049.1 GCA_028696515.1 Candidatus Dojkabacteria bacterium
GCTTTTGAGTTTTTAAAGATCCACATTTCGTACACTTTTTTATTCATAAATTTAAGGAAATTATGCTTTATACCACAATGACGGTACGAAATGCTACTTTTACCCACAAATTTTTTTAATTATGCCATATTAGTGAATAGCGTATAGTTAATAGCGGACATCGAAGCAACTAATCAGTAAAGCAGAGTAACAGTGAAAGCTCTTCTACCTGTAAGATTATCTCTATTAGATAAACTTTGTGCTATTTGCTAGGGGTTGGCCAGCTAGCATACATTATAGTTTCAGCCGCTTCTTTCTCTTTTGGTATTTCCCTCCACAGCCTTTCTGTGATGAATGGGATGAAAGGATGCAGCAGTTTCAAATATATACTCAAGGACTTCCAAAGTACATATCGGACAGCCATGTCCGAATTGTCGTCGAAAGAAATGTCCCTCTCTCCGGGGCGGGTGTCCGAATAAATATATTTTTTCGAGTATTCAAGGTACTGATCACAGAATGTATGCCAGAATGAAGCTATCAGCTGATCTATAGCCAGATTGAACTTAAAGTTTTCGATGTGCCTTGTAACAGTTTTTACAAGGTCATCCATATGCTCAAGTTGTTTTTTGTCTTCTTTATGCAACTTGGAACTTTGAATTTTCAGTTTTAAATTATCACCCAGGTTCATCAATACAAACTTGCTCGCATTCCAAATTTTGTTTAGGAAATTTCTGTTGAACTTGATTCTTTCCCAGTCAAAGTTGTAGACACTTCCGGCCTTTCCGGCTACATAGAAGAATAGTCTGAGTGTGTCTGCTCCGTGTTCGACAACTACATCATCCATCGATATAACATTACCTTTTGATTTACTCATTTTGGTTCCATCAGACGCAAGAAGTGTTCCATGTAGAAACACATCTGTAAATGGTAGCTTACCAGTTTTGTATTCTCCAAGCATGATCATTCTTGATACCCAGAGTTCAAGAATCCCATACCCAGTTTCCATAACATTTGTAGGGTAGAATACATCCATCAATTCTTCCTTCATCAGGGTTGCATACGGCCACTGGCCTGAAGAGAACCATGTATCAAGAACGTCATCATCTTGAACCCAACCTTCTCCTGGAGATTCCAGCTGAACTTTTACTTGATTCTTGTTTTTATAGTCAAGAGGTTTACCATTCAACAACTCCCTAACCTTACCATCATCGTCTATGTATTGTTTTATCTCGCCTTTATACCAGGCAGGGATTCTATAGCCCCACCAAAGAGACCGAGAGATTGGCCAGTCGCGCAGGTTTTCCATCCATTGAAAGTATCTGTTTTCCATGTACTTGGGGTGAAGCTTCACTTTCCTGCTCTTGACAGCATCAAGGCCCTTCTTTCTCATATCGGAAACATCAACAATCCATTGTGATGAAACCAGCGGTTCGATTATTCCTCCACATCGCTCACATATGGAAACGTTCTGATTTATTTCTTCTGTTTTTTCTATCAAATTTTCTTTTTCGAGATCTTGTAAAACTTCCCTTTGAGCCTCCTCAACGGTCATTCCGTTGTATTTGCCAACTGGTCCATGCAACTTTGAATCTTTCCAGATGACATTAATATAGCCGATTTCTTTATTGGGATTCTCTTTGTTCCACCTAAGCATGATCTCATAGTCTTCGTATGCATGGGCTGGGGTGACTTTGAGAGCTCCTGTTCCAAATTGTTTATCGACCATGGGGTCAGTAATTATGGGTATCTCTCTATCTAATAAGGGCAAGATTGCTGTCATGCCTACCATGTCTTTATATCTTTTATCCTTCGGATTCACAGCGATAGCTGTGTCAGCAAGCATGGTTTCTGGCCGCGTAGTGGCTATAGTAATAGATTTCTCACTTTTATTCAGGGCATATCTGATATAAGTCAGTTTTGATTTTCTCTCAAGCCGTTCAAGGTCTGCATCAGACAAAGCTGTCTGACAGCTTGGACACCAGTTGTTTATCCTTATTCCTTTGTATATTTTCTTGTCCTCAAATAGCTCTACAAATGTACCAAGAACTATTTCTACGATACCCGGATCAAGCGTGAAAATATCTCGCTCAAAATCAGCTGAAAGGCCGACTCTTTGTTCATCCGCTCTTGCCTGTTTTGCACAGTTAGTGCAGTAAGCATAGCACTGCTTGTAGAATTCTTCTCTTTCAAGATCTAGTTTTGTCTTTCCTTGCTTTTTGAGTACTTCGCGTTCAAAAACTATCTCGGATTGGATGCCGGCGTGATCTTTTCCCGGGAGCAGTAATGTTTTTTTACCAAGCATTCGGTGGTATCTACCCAAAAGATCCTGATACGCATAACCGGACATGTTTCCGAGATGAGGTCTTGCGTTTGCATTTGGCGGGGGGTTGATGATGCAGAAAGGTTCTCTGTCATCATTACGAAGATCCTTTTGAAGCCCTCTATCCCTATGATATTCTGGTTTGAAGAATTTCCCGTCTTCCCAGAATTTGAGAATTTCTTCTTCAGTTTGAATAGGGTCGTACGGCCCTTTCGGAAGTTTTAGAGAGTTTTTTCCCTTCTTGATATTGGGCTTTGTCGTTTTGTTGTTCATGGTTATTAGTTGTTATTTTTATTTAATTATTATTAGGTAAATTAATAGTACATGTACACTTTATAACAAAAAAAGTCCTTGCATAAAAGTTGTTAAACGTTTACACAAGGACTCCTTCTGAGACGGTACCACTTGATTTTAGTAATCCTTTGCAGGACTTACTCTCTTTTCCTACTAAGCTAAAGCTTCGTAGGGTAAACAGCGGTAACGGGCTTACCCGTTGTAGTTAATCCTTATGGTTTTCCTACACAGCATCTCTCAGTGACGAATTGAGATCAATCGCTTTTGGATATTGAACTTCATTATAACATAAGGTTAATTTTAGTTAAATAGAAGAGTTTTTGGGGGAATTACTTTATGATTTGCTTTTTAAGCTTTTCATACCTTAAGACCTTTTCTGCCTGAATCAGATCCGCATGTGGGAGTTCTCTTGATATTTTCTCTTCAGCGCGCTTGATAGCTATTTCAATTTCTTTATCGATTAATTCATCATGATAATGGGCATCATCAGCTAGTATAACTACATTTCCGTCTGATATCTGCAGAAAACCTCCCGATATGATTAGTTTAATCTCTTTTTCCTCTGTCCTTATGAATATTTGCCCTATATCTAAGACCGAAATCAGGTTTTCGTGCTTAGGGTATACCCCAAGTTGCCCCGATAGGGTAGGGACAAGGAGGTTTGTAGCCTCTCCTGTGTAAAGTTCCCTTGTTTGTGATATTATTTTGACTTCCAATTTTAGTATACTATCAGATTTGAAGTATTCTTATGTCTTTTTTGCGCTGCTTTTTGCTTCCTCGATTCTGCCCTTCATGTAAAAATCGCTTTCTCGTAAATCATCTAATTCTCCATCTAATATCATCCTGAAACCCTTGATGGTTTCAGCAAGAGCGACATAAGCACCTTTTCTACCTGTAAATTGTTCTGCAACGTGCATTGGTTGTGTCAGGAATCTTTGAATCTTTCTTGCCCTAGATACGATTAACTTGTCTTCATCGGAAAGTTCTTCGATCCCAAGAATTGCGATCATATCCTGAAGGTCTTTGTATCTTTGAAGAACTTTTTGTACATTCCTAGCTACTTCATAATGCTCTTTGCCAACAATCTCTTCGCTTAGTGCTGTTGAAGTTGATTGCAGAGGATCGATAGCAGGGTACAAACCCTGCTCAGTAAGGCTTCTCTCAAGAACTATAGTAGAGTCAAGATGAGCAAAAGTTGTAACCGGTGCCGGATCGGTATAGTCGTCTGCAGGAACATATATGGCCTGGAAAGAAGTAATAGAACCTTTATCCGTAGAAGTGATTCTCTCCTGCAAATAGCCCATTTCCTCTGCTAGGGTAGGCTGATATCCTACTGCGGATGGCATACGACCAAGGAGCGCACTGACCTCTGATCCAGCTTGCGTGAAGCGGAAAATGTTATCTATAAAAAGAAGCACATCTCTGGATTCTTTGTCTCTAAAGTATTCTGCTATAGTTAGTCCTGCAAGTGCAATTCTAAGTCTGACTCCTGGAGGTTCGTTCATTTGTCCAAATACCATGCTTGTTTTATCCATGACACCTGATTCTTCCATTTCTCTGACAGTCTGGGTTCCTTCTCGTGTTCTTTCTCCAACGCCGGCAAAAACAGAATATCCAGAGTGTTCGCTTGCAAGGTTGTAGATTAGCTCTTGAATGATGACTGTCTTTCCGACTCCAGCACCTCCGAATGCACCTATCTTTCCTCCCTTTACAAAAGGACATATGAGATCAATAACTTTGATTCCCGTTTCGAGCAATTCTAGTTTTGTTGATTGAGAGGTCAGTTCGGGCGATTTCCTGTGGATGGGCCATCTTTGGGACTTTGGTGTCTTTTTTCCGTCGATGCTTTCACCTATTACGTTGAATACCCTGCCCAGTGTTTCCTCTCCAACAGGGATAGAGATTGGCTTTCCAGTTGCTGTAACTGTCATTTCTCGTCTTAGTCCATCTGTTGGTCCCATCGCGATTGTACGGACCATTCCTCCTCCTAGAAATTGCTGGACCTCTAAGATTAGTCTTGACTCATCGCTTCGTTTTACTTCTAGAGCTTCGAAAATAGCTGGAAGCTCATCATCGGGAAATTCAACGTCAATGACAACTCCACGTATTGTTCTGATCAGCCCTTCTTTTCCTGTTTTTTTCATATCAGTAGTCAAAAATTTTAGCTAAATCGCGAACCGGAAGAAACTTCAAGAATCTCATTCGTTATCGCTGTTTGCCGCTGTTTATTGAACACAAGCGTAAGGTCTTCCATCATCTCTTCTGCATTTTCAGTTGCCTTCCTCATAGCAACCATTCTTGCACTATATTCAGATGCAATAAGCTCCAGATAAGCATCAAAAAGCTGAATTCTCAAATAGTGCGGAATAATATGGTTCAGAATTGATTTTCTGTTTGGTTCGAAAAGAAACTCACTATTTTTGACCCCAGTTTCGTCCTCGGCTACTTCTTTCGATACCTCCTCTTTTGTCAGGTTTTCAGGTGATATTGGTAGAATACGCTGAATAACAGGAACCTGGTGCACAGTAGACTTGAATGACGGATAAATCATATATACTTCATCGAAGATGTTATCAGTAAAACTATCAACAATGATCTCGTATATGGGAAAAATCCTTGAAATTTCAGGATCATCTTCGATACCAGAAAAGTGTGCTAGTTCATCATAGCCCAATCTTAAGACAATTTTTTTCGCCTCCCTGTTTACTGTGATGATTTTAAATTCAATTTTCCGGGCTTTAAAATCATCAACTCCCTCTTGTAATCTATCTTGAATATCTCTTTCCAAATTACTGCTGCTTTCTTCATTTTTTGGATTATATTTTTTTATCATTTGGTCGATGAAAGAGGCTGTTTTTAAAAGGAGGTTTGATATCAAGCTGCCGCAAAATCCTTTGTTAGGGGCAAAAAGTACGATTCCAATAGTTTCTATCTTTTCTTTTTCTTTGAGTAACACATTTGAACTGTATAGGGATCCAGCTCCTATCTGTTGTGCTATTTCAGATAAACCATTTGCATAAGGAATAATTCTTTGTGCATTTTGTTGAGATCTTTTCATCCTTGAAGCAGCAACAAGTTCCATAGCCTTTGTGATCTTTGCGGTTGCTTTTACTGATTTTATTCTGTTTTCTATAAGTCTTGTTGTAGACATAAGCTCTTTTTTATGGGTTATTTTTCAAAGTTACATTTTTCGGAAGAATATAGCTCAAGCTTTGTAATTGAATCTTTCTATAAGCTCCTGAATTTCCGCTTCAGTTTTTTCATTCCAGTTCCTGTCATCTTGCAGTTTTTTGAGTAATTCTGTTCCCACGCTATTTATATATTCTTTAAATTTCACCTCCCAATCCTTTATACTTTCTATGCTTATCTTGTCCAAAATTCCACTATTTACTGCGTATATGAGAAGTATTTGCTCTTCTACTGGAAAGGGGTTGAATTGCTGTTGCTTGAGAACAAGCTCAAGAATTCTCTCACCTCTGTCTAGTTTTGTTTTTGTTTCTTCATCCAGTTCAGTTCCAAATTGGGCAAATGCAGCTAATTCTCTGTACTGTGCAAGGTCAAGGCGCATAGGTCCGGCTATTTTTTTCATAGCCTTCAGCTGTGCTGCTCCGCCAACCCTTGAAACCGAATGTCCGATGTTTACTGCCGGTCTGACGCCAGAATAGAAAAGATCTGGTTCTAAATATATCTGCCCATCTGTTATCGAGATAATATTTGTCGGTATATAGGCACTGATATCTCCGGCTTGAGTTTCAACTATGGGAAGTGCAGTCAAAGAACCTCCTCCTTTATCATCGTTAAGCTGGGCAGCTCTTTCGAGCAACCTTGAGTGCAGGTAGAAAATATCACCAGGATATGCCTCCCGGCCGGGAGGTCTTTTTAGCAACAATGAAATTTGTCTATATGCCCAGGCGTGCTTTGTCAGGTCATCATAGACAACTAATGCATCCTTTCCCTGTTCCATAAAATATTCACCAATAGCACAGCCTGTGTATGGAGCAATATATTGTAGAGCTGCAGGATCTGAGGCATCTGCGTTTACGATTATGGTATATTCCAGAGCCTCATGTTCTTCTAATCGAGAAATTATTCTCGCAAGCTTCGACTTTTTCTGTCCGATTGAGACGTAGATACAGATACATTCTTTTTCTTTTTGGTTAATGATTGTGTCTATAGCCAGAGCTGTTTTTCCAATTTGTCTGTCCCCGATGATGAGTTCTCTTTGCCCTCGGCCTATGGGAATCATAGAATCTATCGACTTTATACCGGTTTGTAATGGCCTATATACGTCTCTACGGTCTATGACTCCTGGTGCAGTTTTTTCAAGTGGCTCCTCTATTTTCTCTCCGTGAATTATTCCTTTCCCGTCAAGGGTCTTCCCCAGCGGATCGATAACTCGTCCCAGTAAATGATCGTTTACTTCGATTGCCAGTCCTTTCCCGAGTGAAACAACCGTTTCTCCTTCTTTTATGTTCTGGAAGTCGTCGAAGACGATGACACCAATTTGAAGTTCTTGAAGATCGAGTGCGACTCCACGGGCTCCGGATTCTTCAAAGATGATAAGTTCTCCCAGTGAGATATTATCCAAACCTTCAACTATGGCTACACCATCCTTCAGTTCAATGACAGTTCCCACACTTTTTATCTTAACTTGCGGGTTGAACGATTCTATTTGTGCTTTTATATCTTCGGATAGTTTCATTTCTCGCTTATAGACTTAATTAAATCTTCAACCTTTGATTCTACCGAAAGGTCAACGAGTTGATCTTTGTATTTTAGAATGAGCCCTCCGGCCAGACTAGGATCGACGACTACATATATCTCCAAATTCTTCCCAAAGACCTTTTTCACCTTTTCTTTTAGCTTTCCAATCTGTTCTTTGCTCAATGGAACTGTGCTTTTTACAAAAACAATATTTTCCTTAACCTCTGCTTCAAGCAGTTTTTTAAATTCTCTTACTATTTCAGGAAGAAGCTTCAGCTTTCCATGCTTGTCAAGGCGATCCTTGAAACCATCCAGGACCTGAAGAATTCTCAATGTTTCTATCTGGACAACTGCTCCCGAACTTTTCCTGTTTCCCTTTGCGAGTTCAGATTTGTTTCTGGTTTCATGTAGAAGCTCAAGGGCAAGATGCTTGGCTGAGAAATCAGTTAATCTTCTATTTTTTTCTTTTCTATCGGAAAGCTTTTTCATGTTATTTGTTTTATTTAAATTTATCTTGTCTAGATGACTATGTTTCTTCTAAAAATCGAAGTGAATGCTGGGCTTCATAGATCATCGATTGTTTTATCCACGAGCTCCTGCTTTCCTTTTTCCGATACCTCTTCAGAGACAAATTTCTTGACTGCAGTTCCGATTATTTCTCCCATTTCCTGCTTGACCTCATTTTTGATCTTCTCCTTGTCTTGTTCCATACGTTTCTCAGCCTTTGTGATAATTTCCTGAGCGTCTTCTTGTGCTTTTCGAAGCTCTTGTTCTCTGAGTTTTTTTGATTGTTCGAACGCCTTCTCAATTATTTCTTGAGACTTGGATTCGGCGGCTTTCATTTTCTCTTCGTAGTCTTCTTCTATCTTTTTCATTTTATCTTCCACTTGTTCTGTGAGCTGAAGCCCTTTTTCGATTCTATCCTCTCTTTTTTTCAGAGTTCTCATAAGAGGCCTGTAAAGAATGATTCTCAGGATTACTGCAAGTCCGATGAAGTTTAGGATATAGAAAAAGATTGTTTCATCAATATGTAATGTTTCGAGAAGTTCCATTGCTAACTTTTAAGAATTTAGAATAAGAATCCTGCGATCAGGGCATAAATTGCTATTGCTTCTGCAAAAGCTATAGCCAGAATCATAGGAACAAATAATTTTTCTGATGATTCTGGATTTCTTCCGATAGACTGCATTGCTGACTTGCCAATGAGACCAATGGCTATGGCAGGACCAAATCCTCCAAGAGCTACGAAGAGTGCCTTTGATAATATTATTTCCATTTTATAAAAATAAAAAATTAGCTAATGTTTACTTGTAATCATAGATAAGAATACCAGAGTCAGTAAAGAAAAAACCAGCGCCTGGATGATGCCGACAAGAACTTCCAGCAGTAAAAAGGGTACCGTAACAAAGGGTATGCTCATGCCGTTGATTGTTGTCATATTTGCAATAAGTGATTCTCCTGCATACGAATTCCCGAATAATCTGAAGGAAAGCGATATTGCTTTTACAAATTCAAGTCCCAATTCAAGAATACCTACGAAAAGGAAGATCGGGACAAGATAGATGGGATTCATCTTAAAGTAGTGTGAAAACCAACCCCTGATACCACCAAGTTTAAATGCAAAGAATTGTATGAGGACAAAGGATACAATTGCTAAGGCAAAGGTGGCATTTAGATCTGTTGTAGCACCTTTAAATAATTCAATCGTATGCCCTTTGGCTTCTATAGTCAGTGGACCTACTAACGGGGTTATTCCGAACCAGATGTTGAACATGATAAATAAGAAAAAGGTCATAACCCAGGGAAAGAATGTCTTGGCACGGTTGCTGTCTGAAACTGATTCGCAAATGCCGTAAATATACTCAATAGCAAGTTCGAGAAGCGACTGAAGTTTGGACGGGCGGCTATCAAGTATGATTCTGATAACAATAGCCGTAATGATAAGTGTGATCGTAACTATTATTGAAGCGAGCATTGTATTAGTTATATGCAATCCCGCAACAGAAAACACTTCTTGTGCTCCGATAGAGTGTTCCACTTAAACTCAACTAAGTTGAAATAAGCATGTCTCAACTCTTGACGAGCAGACATTATATTTGATTAATCCAAAACAGGCAACCCTAAAATAGTTGTGCTCAGCCAGGACATTTTTTATTCTATACTTATGAATTCACCCTTACCCGCAGACTGCTTTCTCAATACAATATTGTATATGCATTTATTAAAAAATTTGAAGGAAAGACTGAAGTGTGCGGGATTGTTTCTGCAGGAGCTTTTTTTCCCGGCCTTTTGCGAGGGTTGCGGAGAAACTGGTAGCTGTTTATGCGAAAGCTGTCTGAGGCAAAAGATTTGCATTCGTAAAGCTCAACAGTGTCATGTCTGCAAAAAAATCATTTTACGAGGTTTGATTCACTCAGAATGCAAATCAAAAACTTCATTAAGTGGTGTTTTCATTGCAGTCGATTATTCTAAGTTTATAGAGAATTACATTGGTGACATTAAATATGAATTTTACTACAAGATGATCGATGACCTTATTCCTTTGTTTCAGAAAGCATTTAAAGAGAATGATACTTTTCACAGGGTTGTCAGTAATTCGATTTTTACCTTTGTTCCTCTGCATTCTAAGAGAAAAAGATGGAGAGGATTCAATCAATCAGAGTTGTTGGCGAAGAAGCTGTCAGTTGTATGGAAAGTTGAGTGTAAAGGAGTCCTCGCAAGAAAGAGGAAGACAAAGTCACAGGTAGGATTAAATCGCAAGGAAAGGCTAGAGAATTTAAAAGGAGCGTTTGAAGTAAAAGATAGTCAGACAGTTAGATTGTTAAATGGCCAAAGTATGATAATTGTTGACGATGTTATGACTAGTGGAGGAACGTTGGAGGAGTGTGCACTGGTGCTGAAGCGGGCAGGGGTGAGAAACGTATATGGGTTGGTGGTGGCTAGAGGGTGAGTGTTAACGCAAAGTTCAAAGTTAAAAAATCAAAGCTTAAGTAATGAAAAATGATAAATCAGGAGGAATAAAAATTCGGTCGTATAGGTTTTCGTTGAAGATCTTGGAATTTACTAAAGAATGTCTCAAGGGAAGAGAGCACTGGATTATATCTAATCAATTGGTCAGATCGGCTACAAGTGTTGGGGCTAATGTTAGTGAGGCAAGGGGGGCTAGCTCCAGAAGAGATTTTATAAACTATTTCCAAATAGCGTTGAAATCAGCAAACGAGACTAAGTATTGGCTTTGCTTGTTACGGGATACGGTTGCTTGTTCGAATGTTATAGAGAATTCGATAAAGTTTCTTTCTGAAATAGAAGAGATAAGCAAAATGATTGCAGCTAGTATAATAACATTAAAAAGAAATAAATAACTCCTAAATTTTGAGCTTTGGATTTTGAGTTTTAAGCTGTGTGACTAGGTTTAGTGAATTGTTTTCGATTTAGAAAGGTGAAAAATATTGGTTTTTGTGCTAAAATAGCAGCTACTAGTCGGGGACGACCGGCTTTGACAGAAAAGCAGATCTTTAAAATCTCAAGCCGAAGTTTGTGCAAACAAGCCTTCGCAAAAAAGCTTGTAAGTACCAGGTATGCAACACTGGTAGGCTTAAAACTAAATGCCAAAACAAATAGCATTTCAGCAAAGCTTCGAACAGCTTTCGAGGAATTTAAGCTTGGTCTTAATGCACTCAAAGCAGGCGTAAGCTTTGTGTATGCATAACTCTTCGGAGAAGTGCATAGGTCTATGAGATTTTCTCTTGGTGAGATCCCATAGGCGTAACATAAGCCAAGACGCAGACTTTATCGGGGAGTTCTTGCCGGTAAAGTTGAAGAAGTTCCAAGGGCTCGGCGAGTAGTGCTTTTGCTCATTTTTATTCTACTCATCGTTAAAAGTTAAATGAGATAAGCTTGTAGAAGGTTTTAGAGGTACTTTTTTGGACGTGGGTTCGATTCCCACCGTCTCCACCAGTCTTCGCTAATTTTCGTGAAGCTCAAATTAGCTTCGACTGGCTTTGCCAGCTAAAAATCCCCAGCGAGAGAAAATTAGTTCGAAGACTGAGTGTCTGTCGTAGCCTTGGCGAAGACAGACATAAGCGATAATTAATCAGTAGAAAATGATGTACTTCACCTATATTCTTAGGAGCACAAATTACTCAAACCAATATTATTACGGTTCTACCTCTGACGTTGAAAGACGATTGGAAAAGCACAATAATGGTAAAAGTTATCATACGTCTAAATACAAACCTTGGAAGATTATATTCTATGCAGCATTTGAGACAAGAAGGCTAGCTGAGGATTTTGAAAAGTATCTTAAGAATTCTTCAGGAAGAGCATTTATGAGAAAAAGGTTGATACAGGTATGATTTTGTATTTACCCGAATTAGTCCTGTTAAGGGATTCCCACTGTCTCCACTTCGGATCAAATCTTCTGCTTTCGTAAAGATTCTTCGAACTTTACTTCAGCATCCGATTGATCCTCAGTTTAAGTTTCAACTCCCTTTAGTCGTTGAAACTTTGTTTAGAGGGAGGTTCAAATTATACAGAGGACAGCTCCGCTTTGCTCCATTTTCTCTTGTCCAAAGTACTGAAAAAATGCGATTGGACAGTATCTCAATTCAAAATATTCCCTTATTTTTGGTATAATTTGGATAGATTACCTATCGTCTAAACATGTAAGTGGAAGAAATTGGTATAGCTACAATGAGAGATATGTTAGCGGAAGAGGGAATTGTATTTATTCCAAAAAGGGAGTTTGATATCCCCGCTGATAATCCAAGAAGAGTCGCTAGGTTAGTTTCTGATCCGGAAGGAGCTTTGGGAGATTTGGGTATTCTGAAAGATTTTCTTTTAACTCCAGCAGCTGACGATAATTTTGGTACAGATCATGAAGCACGTAAACAATGGGTGGCAAGAATGAAAATTCAATATGGAGAGGTTTTCTCAAGATGTTATCCCTCGTTAAATCAACTTAATGCAAATGGGATGTCATCAATATTACTCCCAATAGAGTTTCTAGCTGAGTCAGCTGAGAAAAGAAATAGCACAAGATTAGCAAGAACACTGAGAAGAATTCATTCTGAACTTCATAACCTTTACAATGGGAAAAATCCCAGGACAAGTAAGAAATATACGGATATAGCTAACAGGGAAGAGAAACTGCTAGTATTGCATACATTTGAGGATGCTGCTCTCGAAGTGTTGAGTCTTTTTTCTCATGAAATTGTAGACCCGAGGGATTTTATTGGAAGAAATTTGCTAGGGTTGTCAGATGCTGAAATAAACTTGTTTCTCGCAGAGGAAACATTGAATGAGGCAAGCAGCTTTGGCGGAGGGGGCATTGGTTATAGGTTTACTCAATGCTTACAGGCGATTCAGCAATGGAGGTTATTGCCTGAATTGTTTACTGAAGAATTAAAAGGAGAGCTAATTTTTGAAGGATGATTTTCCAACTTTGTCCACCATACTTCGTCCCCAAAGAGGGGACTTTGTATGGCAAGCTATACTCCCTTCACTTTTTCGATTTTAGAGTAAACTTCGTACAACTCTGCTTCGGCAAGCTCAGCATCGTATACAGGTCGGAACCAGAGAAACTAGGGTAGGGCAATAGAAAGTTAAATTTAAGAAAGTTCCGACTTTCCGTCTTCGCCAAGGCTACGACGGACAAGTATCCACTATGCTCCACCACGTAAAAATTTCCTTTCGAAAATTCACGTGGTTTCGCTGATAGGTTAAAAACGTTTGAATTTTCGGAAGGATTATCTTTACGATGGTCACGTGGACTAGTAGAATACGAGTCTTTACGTGAACAATATTCACATTCTTGCTGTCTCTTTACTTCGGATCAAATCTTCTGCTTTCGTAAAGATTCTTCAAACTTTACTTCAGCATCCGATTGATCCTCAGTTTAAGTTTCAACTCCCCTTCAATATATTCAGGGTCGTTGAAACTTTGTTGGGGAAGATGGCAGGTTGCTACTATGCTCTACTTAGGTTATTACTTGATAACGCTAGGCTGGTAGGTGTTATTGACTAGCATACCCTTTCCCACTATTTGATATAATTCCTATTATTTTGTTAATAATTATGGTGGAATTTGAAGGTGTAAATATGCCTTATGTCTTAAGGCTAGGTTTTACACATTTAACTGGAGATCTTCTTAAATTTGCCTTCGATAGAGCAATGGTATCGAAAGATCAAGGGTTTTTAGATTTTGAAAGATCCTTCGTAGGAAAAGTGGCTGTGAAGGTGGCATTTGCTCTGGAGAGGCTTGTTGCGTCCATCGATCAAGGGCAAAGAGAAGCCTTGAAGAAATTCTACACATTCCAAGCTCAATTTTCTGGGGAAGTTGGTGTTGTGGCTTCAGATTTCGCTTTCCAAGAATTTAGAAGGTATGAAAGAGAGGGGACTGGGGTGATGTTGGAAGATGTGCATACACGTGGGTGTATGGTTGTAGTTCACAGGCATTACCAGGATTTCGAGTTGGATCTACATCCAAAGTACTATTATGCCTAATGTGTGAATTAAAATAAATTCATTAAGTGATCAAGTTTATTAAAATCAAAATTGTATTTATAGTTGATATACAAACCAAAAGTGAATGCTAAAAGTTTATTTACAAGTCGGGTAA
>JAQVGX010000050.1 GCA_028696515.1 Candidatus Dojkabacteria bacterium
TCATAAAAAGCCTGTCCTGGACAAGTAGTACCTCCCCAGTATCTATGAGCAAAAACTGTTGTTTCCCACTGAGGCACAAAATTATAAAATGCTGCCTTTTCTGCAATTAGTCTTCTCAAAGAATATCTCGAAGCTGATGTAGGGAGCTCGTCGGAATACGTTCCAATAACAGCCACACCTATACTATTAGCATTACCATCACCAGCATGATATCCCTTCGCCTCATCTCCACCTAGCTTTCCTTCATAAATATTTCCATCCTTATCAATGAGATAGTTATAACCGATATCTCCCCAGCCTTTCCGCCATTGAACACATACTTCGTCTATGTAATCCGCACACCAAAGTGGCTCATAAGAATATGCATGATAGTTATAAATAGACCGAACCCAATATTCTCCAGAATGAGTATCGTTTGGGGTAGCTGTATGATGAATCACTACTTTCTCAACATCATAATATCTTGGATACCAACGCATATGTGTCGACAAATTAGTAGCTGGGATACACCAAGCTGGATTTTCATATCCAACTATTGGGAAATCACATTCTTCATAGGTTCTCGGATCATTTATACTTACATCATCCGACCATTCCTCTCTTTTGATGATCGGCAATGTTGTGTAGCTAGCCCCGGAATTGTACCCTGAGGCGTCATTTGCCGTCGTCTTTCCTTTCTCAATGTCATATGGATCGTAGAGATGAATTTCAAGATCAACCAATTCTTCCTTTGGATTGATAAAGAGATATTTCGCATCCTCGAAAGCCAGCAGGTCTGAAATCAGAAGATCAGAATCCGGATCAATCTCGTCGCTCAAGGATATCGTCGCCAGTTCTGACAGTTCACCATTCTCAGAAAGACTGAAGTTGAAAACATCTCCTTGCCAGCTAATGGAAAACGTTTCGCGGGAATAATCAGTCAAATCAAGTCTTCCAAAAGAGTCTCTAGCAATTTTGCCAATTTTCAGATCAGTAATGCTGCCGGCTGGGGAATATTGCTTTGTAGCAGACTGAATAACCAGATCGCGTATCTCTATCTGATCGTACATCGGACCCTCAGGTGGAACAATCGTTGAAATAATTGCATTGCTATTGTTATCCTCTTCAGTATGTCTGATTGTTTTACAGTCGTTATCCTCTCCCCGCCCTGCTCTCTCCTCCACACCATCATCACTGTTCAACGGTTGTTTTCCAATTGTCCTGCTATTGTAATCCTTGCTTATCAGAAATCCCGTAATCAATACTACAACAATAGTTAATACGCTCGCCATACCCGCTGTTATTCTTCTGTTTTTTCGCTTACAACTTATTTGTGACAACTTCAAGCATTTGTTATAATTTAAAGCTTTTGTTATTCTAACATGTCATGGTTTTAACTTTAACTTTTACTAAAACCCCAAGATGAGAAAGCTTGTCCCCACCTTTTCCTTAGTGCTCACAGTTTTTTTCCTTTTCATGACTATTATCCCTCAGAATAACACTTATGCTCAGAAGCTTCAAGTTGCACAAAGAGTTGAAGAAATGACCGGTGAGGATAGAGAATTCTCAGTAAGTGAGGTCATAGTAAAATACAAAAACCCTGTTGATATCAAATCCGTCAAAAGCATAGCACAAAAAAGCGGATCGAAAGGAGTTCTCTCTCTTAGTGATCGATTTCCACAAGGAATACAGAATTTATTTGTTATAAAGACAAGAGTCGGAAGCAACCATAGAGATATCCAAACAAATCGATCAAACACAGAAGCTGTAGATCAGATTAAGAAGTTATTGCTTAGTTTCAATATGGATCCCAATGTAGAATTTGCACAACCGAACTACATCAAAAGGACAGCTGCATGGGGCACTTCCGGAGACAAGGATCTTCCTCAAGATTATGATAGCACTTATCACTGGTACTACGACAAAAGCAAGGTCGGAGAGATGTGGCAGGATCAAGGATGCGTAAGCTCTGGAGGGGCTAGTCCTTGCGGCGGAGATAGCTCGGTAATAGTAGCAGTCATCGATACAGGATTGGCGTTTGAAGATCATACAGCGAATTATAATTCTGATCCAGATACCTACGATTTTGATCCTGCTCCTGAGATAGCCAGATGCAGCAATCCAAGTTATCTAAATCAAACTGATTGCGAAGGGAACGGGGGAACTTGGACATCTATCAATCTATATACAAATTCAGGTGAGACTAACTGCAGTGATAATTTAGACAATGATAACAACGGCGTTAGGGATGATTGTCATGGATTCAATGCACGAGAATGGTACTGGTGTGAATACGAGGCAGCTTATTTTGGAGCTTCTTGCTCTATTGCTGAAAGTGCAGAATCCGGACATCCAAATGATGATTATGGACATGGAACCTTTGTAACAGGCGGAGTAGCATCTATAGTGGATGATGCAAGCGACCCCAGCAGCATATCACCAGCATTTAATGTAAGCATCATGCCAATTAAAGCAAACAATTGGAAGACAGGTGAGATAGATACACTTTCCTCAGTAAATGGAATAATATATGCTATCGGAGAGGGTGCTGATGTGATAAATATGAGCTATGGTGCTGATGTCTATGACCCCTTAGAAAAAGATGTTCTCGACTACGCTTCTGATTACGGAGTTACATTAGTAGCCGCCTCCGGAAATTATAATACGTCAGTTTACTATCCTGCAGCTTACAGTAACGTCATATCCGTTGGTGCTACAGACAGCGGCAATAACAGAGCCTGGTATTCAAATTATGGATCAAATCTTGATTTAGTAGCGGCTGTGGGCGACAGCAATACAGTCGGAAACGTTGCATACCAGCAAACATTTGACTGTTTCGACAATAACAGCTGCGGTACAAATCCTACTACAGATTATAAGAGCTTTACGTTCAATGTTGCCTATTCTTACAACGTAGGAACTTCATACGCCAGCCCGCAGGTAGCAGCGGCGGCGGCGATTATAAAATCTAAAAACTCAAGCCTTGATCCAATCGATGTTAAACAGGTTCTCTTGAATACAACAACTGATATCGGGAATTCAGGAAAGGATATTTACACTGGATATGGACTACTTAATTTTGAAAGTCTCTGGAACGCTGGATATTTTGATAAGGGAGTCTGGGAGGCAAACAGTAACTCAAAATGGGATTTCCCCGAGTCAAAATTTATGGTTACAGGGGATTTTAACGGTGACGGGAATGATGACATAGGTATATATCGGAGTTATACTACAACTGCACCAGGCATGAAACTCTTCGTTTTTCTTTCGAATGGAAGTGATGATCTGACCATGTATAATTGGTATGAAACAACAAATGCTTACTGGAACCCTGAAAATGTAAAATTTATGACAACTGGAGACTTCAACGACGATGGGAATACTGATATAGCTATATATAGGAAGTACACTACATCAGGCAATGGGATGAAACTGTCTGTGCTTTTATCAAATGGAACTAATGGATTCACTGCTTCTTCTTGGGCATCAAACACAAGCAGCAAATGGAATATTAACAAGGTAACTTTTATGAATACAGGAGATTTTAACAACGATGGAAATGATGATCTGGCCATTTACAGAAAATATAAGAACACTGTGAATGCTATGAAAATGTTTGTTTTCATCTCTAACGGAACAAATAGTTTTGATATCTACAACTGGTATCAAAACACTAGTACACATTGGTCATTGGATAACGTAAAATTTATGTCTACAGGTGATTACAATAACGACGGCTATGACGATCTAGCTGTTTACAGAAAATATAAAAGCTATATGGATGGAATGAAACTATTCGTATTCTTGTCGAATGGCTCAGATGCTTTTTCAGCAACCAATTGGCTTGGGATTAGTAACGAAAAGTGGACATTTGAAAATGTTAAGTTCATGGTCGCCGAGGATTACGACGATGATGGGAATGATGATCTGGCCATTTACAGGCGCTATGATGATAATTCTACAGGTATGAAAACCTTTGTTCTCCAATCTAACGGTGGTAGTTATTTTGATTACAGTTTCTGGGCAGGATCGTCAAGTTCCAAGTGGAATTTGGAGAACACAAAAGAAATGAGAGCTGGAGATTTTAACAATGATGGAGTAGCTGATCTTGTAATTTTCAGAGGATATGACGATCCCACGAGCGGAATAAAAGTATTTGCATTCTTATCTGATGGAGCCAGTATTTTCTCTAGTGAAATATGGAGCATTGACGGAGATTCAAAATGGAACCTCAGCAATGTTGCATTTGTAAATGAAGGAGATGTCAATAATGATGGGTATTCAAACTTGGTCGTATATAGAGGATACAATGCTGCACAAGAAGGATTAAAACTTGTTACATTCGAAAATATTAATGAGTAAGACAAATAGTTAGTTGTTACCGACATAATACAGGTTAATAGATAATAAAAGCCTTTGGTCGTTTTAATTTAAGTAATTTGTATGACATCCTTCACCTGACCAGGTATAATCTCCTTTGATATATTGAAGTGTCTTATCACAATAACAATTATTGATGCAAAAGCACTCTAAGATCATAATTAAAGGTACGTTAATAATGCTTTTGGGGATAGCTGTTAAGACTTTCATTTCCATGATTCAGAATATCCTCATTGGTCAGAAGCTAGGCCCTGAAGTTTTGGGAACATTTACTCTAGCAAATACCATTTTTCAATTATTATCTATCCTATCAATTTTTGGTCTTTATAACACTATCAATCGATTTGTCCCGGAGTATCTTGTAAAGAAAAGACACAAATCACTGCAGAAATTGCTTGGAACCGCCATTAGATTTTCTTTGCTTATAAGCGTTTTATTCTCAATAATAACACTGGCAACAACCTCGCTTTTCATCGATATCTTTAATGACAAAAATCTTGGTATTCCACTACGAATTCTAGTTATAGCCCTGCCCTTCTTTACAATGATTCGTATGATAAGCGCCTTAACAACAAGTTTTGAAACAACAAAGATGCAAGCTCTACTGGAAAGCATCCTCTTCCCATTTACCACTGTCACTGTCCTCTTCTTACTCATTCCTTTGAAATACACATATAACGCCATCCCACTGGCTACTTTCGTTGGTTATCTAACTACATTTCTTATCGGACTATTTCTTATCCGATTTACAAGAGTCAAGCAAATAAGCATCTCCGAATCACTCAAGTTTTTTGAAGTGAAATATTTGAAATACTCAATACCCATTTTTATTAATGCACTATTTCTTTTTCTTATCACTTGGTTTGATACTTTTGCACTTGGATATTTTAAGGACAGTAAGGAGGTAGGAATTTATAACGCAACGTACTCCGTTGCTATTGTCCCCAGACTACTTCTTACAGCACTAAACACTATCTTCTTTCCAACTATTTCACGCTTGATATCTCAAGGAAATTTATCAGGAGCACGAAATTGTTTCAACGATGTTATAAGGATTTTAAGTGTCATAACGATCCCTATGTCAACATTTATTGTTGTTTTTTCACAAGAGATCTTGCATATATTTGGGAAGGAATTCGAAATTCCCTTTTCTTTGATGTTAATCTTCTCTATCGGAAGTATTTTAAATGTCATCTCCGGACCTGTAAAACTGACTCTTAATGCATTCGACAAACAGGGGCTTGTATCAATCAACTCAGCCATAGCACTTTTAACAAGTATTTTTTTAAATATAATTTTAACCCCAAAGTATGGCATTATAGGTGCTGCAATATCAAATACTGCCGCAGTCATAGTTCATAACTATACAAGTCTTTTCCAGCTTAATCTGCTGAGGAAGTTCAATCCATTTAACCTAAAATTGATATCTCTTGTAATCCTGGGCGTTATCTCCGGCATAGGCCTCTGGACAATAAAAACTGAAATTTTTGACATCTTTTTTCAAGTAGGGAATATTTATTCAAGACTATTTAAACTTACTATTGCGGCTGGCTCCTTTTTTTCAATATACATAGTTTTTGTGATAATATTTAAGCTGTATAATCCAAAAGACAAAGCTTTAGTAAAGATGCTTCTAGAAAAAGTCCGTTATGGAAAAGAAAAAGAATCAAGATAATTTAATACTCATTGTCTGTGATTGCTTAAGAGTTGACTATGCCTATAATCCAGACCTGATGCCTTTCTTGAATAACTTCAAAGATCAGAATAATTTTTCCAAAAAAAGTTTCTCGAATGCAACAAATACGCATCTTGCTATGCCTACAATGATGACCGGAGTTCACCCTTTCTCAAAAACAAACTCATCGGGAATCAATAATAAAATAATAGGAACTTACCTACCTAAAATCTTTAAGATAAACGGATACTCAACACATGGTATTACAGCTAACATCGTTACATCATCAAGTTTTGGATATAACGTTGACTGGGACAGTTGGGAGGATTTCTGGAGTCAAAAAAGAAAACAATCCGGACAAAAATATATAAGAAAAATCACCGATAAAATTCCCCAGACAATAAAAAACTCTCTTCTTTCACCGCTAAGGAAAGTTGTTAGGAGAGCTCTCCCAGAGCAAATCACAGATGTAAAAAATAAGGTACGTGCAGACAAAGTATTTCAGAAGTTAAAGAGTCTACCAATAAAACAGAATGGGAACTTCATCTTCTTACATCTTATGGAGCCTCATTCTCCTTATGGGACAGTTGAAGATGTAAGAAAATTTGGGATAAGTAACATCAAAGCTCTGACTGGAAAAATTTATGACAACCCAAGCGCCTTATCCTTTAAGGATATTCTCAAGATAAGAAACCTTTACCGAAATGAATGCAGATATTTAGACAAGATACTAAAAGAGATGATAACCTACCTTTTAGAAATCTTAGATGTAAAATCAACTCGTATCATTATTACTGCCGACCATGGGGAGGCACTGGGAGAAACTGAATACTTTATGCATCAATCTGATATGGTCAGCAATAGAAATCATATCCAAATTCCATTTATTACCAAGAATATACCCTTAGAGAGTGATCGCACCTATTGGACAGAAGACATCTATAATTTCCTAATCCCCTCCGATAAATACAAAGTAATTGCAGAACCTTACTGTGTCGGATACAAAAAAGTAAGTCTTTCTCTCCCAGGCATAAGGAGTGAGTATGAACCATGCATTGTAACAGATCTAAAGTCCATCTGGAAGATTCGAGGGAAGAATGAACTTCCCTATCCTATAGACAAAGCCAGTTTTATTGATGGTTTAAAGTTGTAGTTAATTCTCGGATAATATTGAAAGGACATGAAAATAAAAACCAGATACAAGGAATATGATATTTCTGACATTATATTTAAGCACCTACCAGCGTTGTTATCTTCAAGAATAGCATTTTTATTTCTCAAATTATTTGGGTCAAGTAAAAAGAGCAACACATTAGTTTTTTTTGGTCATAGATTTAATGGTAATTTGATCGAATTGGCAAAATGGATCAATTCTCAGAATAAAAATTATAAAATAGCATTTTTATGTGATGAACCTAGTTATTACCGGATACTAAGAAAGGCAAAACCTTTTGATCTTCAAGTTTATCTCTGTCAGAATCCTTTACATCTTATAAAATGCTTTCATACAAAGGCAATAATCACTTCTCACGGACCAATGATTCTTGATAAATGGTCAACTCTTAATAAAAGACCCAAATTCATAGATTTATGGCATGGAGCAGGATTTAAGGATAGAAGTCAAGAATTGATCAAACCTATGATATTCTATGATGGCCACTTCCTGCCTTCAGACACATATGCCAACTTCTATGAAAAATGGGGATTTCCCAAGACTTCTCTCTTCTGCACCGGTTATGCAAGATCTGATCAGCTAGTAAAATACGATGCCGACTCTGACGAGAATCTCAGAATCTTGAACAGATTAGGTATACCCGCCAATAGATATAAGAAGATAGTTCTTATCGCTCTTACCTGGAGGAAATCGGAAATGGGGAGTACTGTACCGTTCGATATCGATCTAAATGTTTTCCTAAAGGAGCTTAATAGAATCGGTAAAGATAATGCAGTTTTGTTTATATTTAGCACGCACATCAATACGAGTATAAAGAAAGCTGATTTCAAGATGAGTAATGTTAACGTTCTATTCGGAACAGAATTTTCGGATTCAGAAGATTTACTTAAGATCACTAATATCTTGGTAACTGATTGGTCATCTATCTACACTGATTTTTTAGTATTGAAACGTCCAGTGATCTTCATTAAAAACGAGGCCCCTTTTAAGGGATTTACTCTGTTGCCCAGTGATAGGGCAGGCAAACTTGTTGAAACATTTGAAGAGTTTGAAAAAATTGTAACTCTTTATATAAATCAGCCTCAGAAATACTACTATCAATATAAATATGAATATGAAAAGGCAAAAGAAAAAATCTGGAACGGAACTCTTGATGGATATAGCTCAAAACGATGCTATAATAAATTATTAAAAATTATAAAGAATGAATAAATTGATTGAAAATGTCACTGTATTGATTCTCGCTGGGGGAAAAGGCAGCAGAATGGGAACTAAAACAAGAAAACAGTATATGGAAATCAAAGGGAAAAAAGTTTTCGAGTACTCCCTAGATGTGTTTACCCAATTAATCAAGGATGTTGTGATAATTACACCTGAAAATGCAGCTACAACAAGATTTGGTTCTATCATCAAATTTTCGAAGAAATCAAGAAATGATTATATTATCATCCATGATGCTTCCCGTCCTTTTGTAAATAGTGATGTCATACTAAGGTTAGTAAGAGCTGTTAAGAAATATCCTTGTGCATATCCTGTGATTCCCATCAATAACAGTATCGCTATGGATAAGGGTGAATTCCTTGAGAGAACACCTGACCGATCTAACTTTCGACATGTCCAAACTCCACAAGCCTTTCAAAAGGCGTGGCTTATGAAAGCATTATCTAATAAAAAAAACCATCACATTCATATACCTGAAATGATCCGGATGGCAGGAGGTAAGGTGAAGCATATTGAAGGAACTCCTTGGCTCTTTAAGATTACCCGTAAACCTGATATATACGCAGCCGAAGGATATCTAGAAGAAATTGCAGGGAAAGTAGGAATAATCACAGATACGAAGAGCATTCTTGGAAATAAGATAAAAGAAAGACTCGAAGATAGTGGAATAAAGATTTATTCTCTTTCAGAAAGTAACAATGTAAAATTAAAAGAAACACTCACAGGAAATTTCGATAAGGTTATTCAGAATATCTACAATAAGGAAGGGAGAATTGATATCCTCGTCAATACCTCAGAAATAGTTGATTATACTCCCATATCGAAGGCAGGGAATAAGGAATTAAAATCGATACTTGATGTCAATCTTCTAGGAATGTTCAATTTATCAAAGATTGTTTTAAAATATATGAGGAAAGAAGGAGTAATAGTTAATATTACAGATAATTATATAAATAAGTCGATTGTGAATAGCGGGATATACGGGATTTCAAAAGCTGCAACAGAACATCTTTCAAAGATTCTCGCTTCAGAGTTTTCTAAAGTTGGGATATCAGTTTTCACTGTGTGCTCGCATATCGCCAACACCCATGAATCAGAAGAAATTGCCTCAAAGACAGCAAAGATAGTAACATTGTGTAGCACTTATAATCTATCTCCATTATCTGGACAAACCTTTGAGATACAATAGGTTTCTAGCGAAAATTCTCAATCTTAAGGAGCTTGTAATCTCCAGTTTCAATCTTTATTGCTCTTAAGCCTCTCCGTTGAAATTCATTCATAAGGGCTCTATTATCATAACCATAATCATCTGACTCAAACAGATAAACGTTCTCATTGTAGCCTAAGAGAATTGTTAGCTTGTCAACAAAAAGCTCAAGACTGGGAATCTTTCCGTAGAATCCATCTTCTACCTGAATCACATCTCCCTTCCGCGCAAGATATGTCAAAACAACTACATCTCTATCAGGATAGAGAATTTTATCGTATCTTTTGACTACAACAATTGAGTCAACAGAGGTATTGTCCAAAACGAAGCTCCTTAAATCGTGAAGTCTTGTATACCCGCTTTTTTCGTATAAGCCGCCAGGTTTGTTTACGATTGTATTTGTATTTATAATTAATAGAACTACAATAATTAGTATGAGAAAAGTTTTATCTTTGATTCTCTGAAGAAATAATGATGCTAATATGAATAAAAGAGCTAAAAGGGGTAAGAGATATCTCAGCAGAGACGGTATTACTATGTAACTATTATAACCATTAATTTTATTTCCCCCATATATGAAAAGCAAGAAGATAAAACAACCCCCAATTATCAGGTATAGTGATTTTAATAATCTATTTTGTTTAGCGCCCAAATTAAAAAAATAAAGAGACAAATAGCCACAACTGATAAGCCCACTATAAATAAAATTACTTTTCACAAAATAATTTAAAAAATGGGAAAAAAGTACATTCATATCAAATCTGAAAAGTCCTAGAAATGCCTGCGAAGAGCTTGCTTGGGGGCTTGAAATCGAAGCTCTTATCTGCTGATAAACCTGATACCCAATTCTAAATGAAGATCCATACAATTCGTTATTTAAACTAAGAAAAGGGAAGACAAATATTAAATATAAAAGAATTATTTTAAGTATATGTTGAGATATGAATATTTCCTTCCATCTCTTTATGATTAGCCATATGGCAAAAAACATCAGTATAAACACACTTTCATATCTGTATAATATGGTAATAATTCCCATTAAAAGTGCTAAATAGAATTGCCCTGAATTCCATCTATTGAGAAGCTTTAAAACATAAAATGTCATAAGTAAGAAAAACATCAGATGCTGAATTTCCGGCTTAATCGTGAGAGAACTTAACAAGTAAAATAATGGAAAGAAGCCTAAGAGAATAATTGGCAGAACACTTCCGTTCTTCTTATCAGTAAACTGATTGAATATTGCCATAAGCACAATAAGACAAATAACTGAACTTATAGACATCACGACTTCAAATGAGAATTCTCCTACAATATTATAGACATACCCATTAACCATTAGGGGAAAAAGAAAGCTATGTGGTTCGATAAATCCTCCGAATTGAACGGAATCTCTCGGTGTGAAGGCTATTCTCAAATCTTCCGGCAGATCATTATACGGAACTGGGATTTGAAGTGTTCCTGTTTCAGCGTAATGTTTTGAAAACACATAATTTGTGTTCTGCAAGGGCGAGTTAAAGATCTCTCTATCAGCATTAATCCTTGGCAAACTGAAAGTAAACAGCAAAAAGAATATGACCAGAACAGGGTAAATTATCTTACTATTAAAATTCATTTTAAAACATCGATTATATATTCGCTTGGGCTCTTGACAAATTTCTTTGGAGAGATCTTATATTTTTCATAATTATTTACAAAATCTTCAACAATTCTCATATCAAACTTTGAGATGACAACATTCTTTCCAATTCCCTCTGTCCTTTCTGTTGTATATCTGAGTAATAGACAAGGTTTACCAATATAAAAGGATTCTTCCTGATTACTACCGCCATCACTTATGAGATATTCTGCACTTCTTACTAGTTTGGAAAATTCGAAAAAATTATATCTGGGTCTCAATTCAATGTTTTTATTTTTTTTCAATCTGTCGATAAGTTCAAACTTTTCCAATGCAACCTTTGTAGGTGGATGTAGGATAAACAATAGGTTCATTTTCTTTCCAACCTTCTCAAGTATCTTTACCATAGCCTCAGTCTGTGTCCTCCTGGATATAGTCTCGAATCTATGAATAGTTACTATTGCATATTTAGTTCTAGGGATATCTACTTTCGTTTTAGAATCAGCTAATTTTGCGAGTTCCCAAGAGTCAAATAGTGTATTATACTTAGTAAGGTATTTTTTACCACGATATTTTTCTACATTCTTAAGCGCTATCTCATTTTGACAGAAATAATAATTCACTAAACCAAGTCTCCAGGTAATCACCCTGGTCAACTCTTCGGGGAAAGGATGTAAGTAGTTAAAAGATCTCAACCCAGCCTCTACATGAGCAACCTTCAAGCCATAAAGTTTGGCAAGCAAGGCTCCTAATAGTACAGGTGGGGCATCCCCATGTACCAGTACAACTCCTTCTCTATCCCCCTGAAACATTTTCTTCAGATTTAGAACTCCCCTTATCACCACCTTAATCGACCAAAAAAACATTGATGCTGCACTCGTGATATCCTTTCCCACATCACCTAAAACATAATTTGGGCTCTGTATTCCAAATTTATCCATCATCTCATACATTGTCTCCTTGTGCTGTGCTAAAAAAACAAAATTATACTTGATACCTCTCTTTTGGCACTCCACCATTAGAGGAGCCATCTTAATTATTTGAGCACGAGTACCAAAAATAAAATGTAGCATTGTAACTTTTAATCTAAACTAAACTAAAAAGGCATAAAGCAGATCACTTTCTTTTTTTCAGATCTAATGCAAGCATATGTCCAAAAGGAAAAAAGACTTTTCGTAGAAGCTTGTTTATAGGGTTCAACGCTTTCACAATTGGAAATATCATCTGTTCTGGAATCATATATCTGCCTCTTCCAAAAGGAGGAAAGAACCACAACCCCCACTTATTTTTTATTTCAAAATATGAACCTAGATTATTCTTCAGTTTCCAATAGTTAGTCCACCTATCGATCGGCTGATTAGCTGATGTAACAGGCTTCCTTGTTATTGCTTCTCCTAGGAAACGAGCCATCCCGTACCAATTCAACCAGTTAGGAGTAGTTAGTACAAATCTTCCCCCGGGTTTAAGAATATCATTTACACTTTCAATGAATTTCTCCTCGTTAGGTAAATGTTCAATCACTTCACTACAGACAACGCAATTGAAATCTCCTTTTTTAAAAGGCATATTCATAGCATCCCCTACGACATAATCATATTGGGGATAAGCATTTCTTGATTTCTCTACTGCAGTCCTAGAAATATCGAGTCCTACTCCCTTACACTTATGATTGAGTATAGACATCTCATCCCTTGATCCACATCCGATAACAAGAACTTTCCCTTCCTGATCTGTTAATAATTTTCGAAGGAAATCATATCTATTTTTAGCCATGAGAATAACAACCTTATGTTCCTCCTTTTTATGAAATTTATCATAAAAACTCTTTACTTGAGTCGCCATAATCCTATTCTAAGAATTAAACATAATATAAATGATCATTCTAATCTCAATTTCTTCTAAACACATTGTATTTTATGATCTCCCACACTGCTTTTACTCCATCAATAAATCTTATATGTTTCCCTTCCTCCTGTGTTCTTCCGTAATAAGATATTCCGACTTCATATAAACGTACCTTTCTCTTTGACAATTTTGCTGTAATTTCAGGTTCAAAGCCAAACCTCTTAGACTTTAACTCAGGTGCTATCCCCCGGATAAGGTTTCCACGAATCATTTTATAACACGTTTCCATATCGCTCAAGTTGAACCCAGTAAATAAATTCGAGAGAAAGGTTAAGAACTTATTTGCAACCATATTCCTAAAGTAGATCATCCTGTGAGGTCCCTCTCCTTTAAACCTTGATCCGTAAACAGCATCAGCACCCCGAATGATAAACGGCCTCAACATCTTTTGATAGTCACTTGGATCATACTCTAAATCTGCATCTTGGATAACAACAAGGTCTCCAGTAGTTCTGAGAATCCCAGTTTTTACTGCCGAACTCTTTCCCCGATTCTTATCATGAAGCTCAATATGGTATTTCTTAGGAAGTTTTTTTACATAGTCTCTTGTACCATCTTGTGACCCATCATCAACTATAACTATTTCCTTTTCAATATCACCTAGATCCACTTTTTCTACCTCTTTAATGATTTTATGGATAGTCGTAATCTCATTATAAACAGGTATTACAATTCAGAGTTTCTTAATTTTCATATCTTTAATACAACCAGGGTATTATATTTAATCTTGGCAAATAATCCAAGC
>JAQVGX010000116.1 GCA_028696515.1 Candidatus Dojkabacteria bacterium
AGTTGGATAATCCTCTTTTATAGGGGTTATTGGTCTGAATATAGATTCAGTAATAAAAGGATCTTTATATCCATACTGTGCTTGTAAGAAAACTTCGAGCCGCAAAAGTTGTTGATAAGCACTATTGATATCAACTGCTCTTGGGGTTGTTAAGACAGATGGGAACTGAAAATAGTTAATTGCTGTTGAATTAATTAGCAATAATTTCCTAGGTATAGAGACAATTACTTCTGTTGGTGTGGAATTAATCTCAATTTCAATAAAGTACAAAGGATAAGAAACGTTTTCTTTATCATCTATCTCCTTATATAATTCATTTACAAACAGATATAAAGTACCAACGTTGGCAAATGCTATATATTTTTGTAAATTGAAAAATAGATCGTATATAACTATTTCTTTTGTTTCTGTCTTGAAATACCTCTGAATTTCGTCATAAAAATCATTTGCATTGTCCGTTCTTCTTGCTATTTCTTGTAAAAGATCGAAGCATTTTTGAATATAATCATGATAGTTAAAAATAGTAGGTGGTAAGAATTCAATTTGTAAGTCTTCTTTGATTTGATTGAGCTTGTCCTCCTGTACCCCTATTAATATTTCTCCGAGAATTTTTCTAAATGCCAGGTTATATATACGGACTCCCTCAAGGAAGTCTATTTTTGTTTTCTCCTTGCTATCTAGTTCGTCGCTTGACTCTTTGACAATTCCATCTTCTGAGATAATTAATTTTTCTGTTCTTGTCGCAGACTTCTCTTTTGTTTGGCTGATACAATTCTGAAGATACTTTAAATTAAATTTATTAGATAATTGCTCATTTATTCTTGAATAGATCTTTTCCGAGGGGATACTTATAGTAAATTGGCCCTTTTTTATAGATATCTTTTGCAATTTTCCCGATTTAATTCCTTCTAAGACAGTTTTCTGTAAATCTGAAAACAAAGACAAATCAAGTGTTAACTCATCATTTGTCCAGTGATAGTTGATACGTGTCCTAAAATTAAACCGTGTTTCGGTGAAAGTAGCAAAGTAGTTGAGTATACTTTTAGATAGGTTAGACATTTAGTTATGGACACAAACTAATTAATGAGTATTATAGATGTTTTTACACAAGAAATCACGTTATTGGCAATTTACTAATTCAAAGCATATTATTCTTTATAGTATAATCACCATAATGAACTTGGTATACATATGAAGTATTTACGTACCCCAAAATATTATCAGGATGATTATGATCTCGATACTATAAAAGAGGGTCTGGATATGGTTGATCTGCTCAAGAGTGTTGAAGTCAAGATACGGAAATCTAAGAAACTTCAGCACCTTTCAGAGGAGGAACATCAGCATGACTTCAACTATATGTATAATTGCCAAATGCTTGGGCTGAAAAAAGGGCGATTTGAAGATAGACAGAAAACTATAGAAGAGTGGATAGAAAGAGATAGGCTTCTACAGGATAAGTATGATAATACCCTTCCTCCAAACGTTGTGTGCAGTAAGTGTGGGGAAAAGATGAAAAACAAATTCAAGTCGCTGAAAGATTATTGGGATGACAAACCAGCGAGGATGATGTTCATCTTCCACTGCGATAAGTGTAATAAAAGAGAAGCCTATTATGAAAATGGCGAGAAATATGTCTCGAAACCAAGTTTATGTCCCAAATGCAAATCAAAGCTCGACTTCAATCTCGAAAAGAAAGGTGACATAACAATCTGGAAAACGCAATGTACTAGTTGTAAATATAGGGAAATAGAAGAAACTAACGACAAAAAAGAAGAAATGGAAAGAAGGAAACAGCAGCGTAAAGAAAAAGAATTGTTGAAGAATTATAGGAACAAATTCTGCTTGTCAGAAAAGGAAGGAAATAAGCTTGTGAGTCTATTCGAAGAAATTGCATATGCAAATGAAGTATATAAACACATCCTGCAGGAACATGAAGATCCAGCATATGAAAAGGAGCAGAATATCAAGAAGTTTTCTATTTCAGAACTAGAGAAGTTTATCAATCCTAAATTAGAAAAAGCTAGTTATAAAGGATTAAAACTGAAAGATCCTGATATTGGTGATTTTGTGGAGATAAATTTTACGACTCAAGACCTAGATGTCTCTAGAAATAAAAACGTAAGTGTAAAAGAACTAGAAAGATTATTGAATGCGAAACTTGAACAAACAAATTGGCGACTTATGTCAGGAGGAATAACCTATAGGTTAGGGTATTTAACTGGGGTACTGAAAGGATATGAACGAAGTGAAGATATTCTAAAATTGCTAGGAAAGAAGGAAAGCGAACCAAAGGTAAAACTTGATCCTGAGATGGAAAAGAAATATGGACATTCAAACGCTGTACAACTTGCAAAGCTAAGCGCTGAATTTGAAGCAAGAGAAAGAATTAGGAGAAAACGACTTAAGGATGAGCCCGATGGCTTCTTCCTAGACGGAGATGATACCGATCCAAGTAGCTATTATACTTGTAGGATATGCCATAACACTATGCCTCCGAGTCAAACCTGGTGGACAGACGACGGGCTTACATGTATAGACTGTCATAGAAATATAGAGAATGGAGTTATTCCTGCAGAAATGCTAAAAAATGATAAAATATGGTTCAAGAGTTGGCATCTGAAAGATGAGTTTGACCTCCATCCTGCGACTGTAAGAAAATTTGTCAGAAATGGTGAGCTTGTAGGACGAGAGCTGAAAGACGAGAAAGGCAGAACATATGAGACTATATTTATGGCGGAGGATAATGTGAAGTTCTTTAAAACTCATCAAGGGAAAGGGAAAAGAAAGCAGAGGTGGCATTACGTGGATGAGAATGGGGAAGTGGTGTGGTTGTAAGGATTCAATAAAATAACTATGCAGGGTCAGCTTAATTTTGGTTTTGATACTTATGACAGACGCTCAAGTAAATCAACAAATAGAAGACGTATTCCATTGGATTAATCTTTCTCTTGATGATTTCCGTAAAGTATTAGACGCAAAATACCCAGAAAGAAACGGGCCTAATTTCCTTCTAGGAATGGTGTGCTTGGCAGTAACTGAACTGATTGCGAAATTATTCTGGCCTTACACATCTAAAAAGAATCCCTGTAACAGATATCAAGTAGTTAGAATCCGAAAATATAGAACGTATAAAAAGCATACTTTTGGGGATATAGACGCTAAAAAGTCAGTTATAAG
>JAQVGX010000117.1 GCA_028696515.1 Candidatus Dojkabacteria bacterium
TCTAACATCAAACAACTTGTATTTAAGGTATCGATAAATTTCCCTTGCCCTTGATTAATTATTTATATAGAACAATTATCAATCGATTCTCTTCATTCCTCCCATGTCCAATCCTTTATCTCATGAGTCCTCTTCAGCCCGTACCTCTGCCCAAAGTCGTTGATCTTTCTTACATAATAATCTACCCCTTGAGCCCAGCGCCAACCCCACTCCATGCAAGTCTGGCCGCAGTAGGTTGACTGGATATCTTTAGCATTCAGATACTTATTTCCATAACCTCTCTTCATTCTGTACGTTATCAGGTCAATTGCTTCCTCATATGTATAGAATTCCCATCTATTCGGCTCCGATCCCCCCCATCCCCAGCAGTTACGTTGCTCATGAGAATATCCGGTTTTACAACCAGCAGTTTCAGCCATAGCTATTGCTGGGAGAAGCTGCCAGTTGTTTACGTCATATCGTTCACAGGCTTCTATAAATTCATCACTATAATCTTCTAGTGGTGATTTGTATGCCCGAAAAAAATCTTCTAGGGTAAGAATCCTAAGGTCGATAAACCCCACATCAGTCCTCATCTTTTTGTCATCTGACTTTATATATACACCTTTTACGATATCTTCACTTCCCGTCTGAACACTCTCTTCTATACTTGTCTTCAGCAAACCCTCTTGTAAGAGTCCCGAACTGGGTGCCGGAACCCCGCTGACCCCGTGAATAAGACTATCAGACAAAAGTATTCTAAAGAAAATCGTCAAAGATACAACACCTAGTGCAAGAAATGAGAACCGGAATCTAACAGGATGAATCCGCTTGAATGAACTAAACCAGTTCTTAAATCCTTTGACTAGGTGATTTGTTTTTTTCTTTACTTTCTCAATTATCTTTTTCATTTATCATCTTATCAAGTTCATTTGATGCCTTTGCACTGATCTCTCCCTCAAGATCAAGGTCAATAGCCCTCTCAAAGTATTCCTGAGCATCTATGAAATTCTCAATCTCTGAATAGATCACACCTAAATGATAGTAAATGTCAGCTTGATAAGGATCTGCTTCAAGGGCTCTTTTCAGATATTTTGTTGCCTCATCCTTCTGCTCATCTAATTTGAAGGCCCATCCAATAGCATCAAGAGCTCGGGCCTGAAAACTCACATCAGAAATTTGAAATCCTTCCCAATCATCAACTACCTCCTTAGACAGCTTCAGTGCAGACTTGGGATCATTCAACTTTTCCGAAGTTAATTCAGCAAGTTCAATCTTATACTTCATCACCTCTTTTGAATTTAAATCAATAAGCTCCTCGTACTCCCTGGCTGCCTGACTGTAAAGGCCGAAACCAGCTAAAGCTCTTGCATAATCCAATCGTACACTTTCATTCTCCTTATCTACTGAGAGTGCTTCTTGATATGCATCAACCGCGTTTTTCTGGTCATTTTTAACTGCATATGCTTGTGCTAGAAATACCCAGGAATCTAATTGCTTTGGATCTACATCCGTTGACTTCTCATAATTTTCAATAGCTTTATCTTGATTATCCAGCTTCTGATAACATACTCCAAGATAAAGATAGGAAGCATAGTACTCATCGTTTTCGGATATGATTGAGTTCAATATAGGTATTGCAGACTGGTAAAGATCAGCATTTATATACTCATAAGCAATAAGAGTATTGTTTTGTAATGTATCCTCAGGGTCTGACTGAACCTTCTGAGCAACTTTCAAAAGATTCTCCTTCCTCGCCTTCACATCATCTGATTCACTTTTTGATACCTCATTTAAAAAACTGATCATATCACCAGAATCCGGGTATGAAAAAAGTGCCAGGTAAAAATTCCTCCAGCCCTTAGAATCTTCATTCGATGTTTCTTCCAAAACTTTGACTGATTCCTCACTTTTGTTTTCGACCATGCCATATGCCTTCACCAAAGCTATAGTGTTTTCCCAGTACTCCTTATTCTTCTTGTTGGCATTCTCGTAGTTTCCTATAGCATCCGCTACATTACCTGATCCCATTAGGACATTCCCTCTTAAATAGTAAATCTCGGCCGCATTCTCGACAACATTTTCGGCTCCTTCAAGCAAATCAATCGCAGAAGAATACTGCCCTTTTAATAGATAGATTTCGGCCGCACCAGTATATGCATCTGTATCTGAGGGATCCGCTTCGATAGCAAGCTTATATTGCTCTAGGGCTTTGGAATAATACTTATCATTCATGAGTTCTTGAGCTTTGTCCAGATATCCTTCGGAGTATGGCTCCTCATTTTTCCTCAGAGTACTCAGATAATACAATCCGCCAGCAGCAATAGCCAAGATGATTACAACAATTATCAGTTTTTTCATTTACGTATAGAATTGAACAAATTAAGTGAATTTATACTACCAAAGTGAGACAACTACATCAATATTTTCTGTCTGTTTCCCGTCTATCCCTCAGATAACTTAAAAAATCATTTGGTTCGGTTATGAATAATCTAGCCAGCCCAGCCGCCGCTCCAGAAAGAATCCCTCTGCTTGATATGATATATAAAAAGAAAAATCCGGAAAGTAATACTGTAGAAATTATTAACAGCTCCCAGCTAGCCATCACAAAATAGCTTATAAAAAAAATACCAAGATAAATCATGATAACTAAGAAGAATGCAGCTATCCGAAGTAAAGTTTTTTTATGTTTACTATATTCCTGATCAGCTTCTTTTTTCGAGCATACCTTTTTCTCAAGTACCAATACGTTATTGTTTTCGTCCAATCCCAAGTAATACTTTTCTTTACCATCTGTTCCCAGAGCCCCAAAGCCCCGGCACTCTTCGCAGACATTGCCTGTCGTGGCTATGATGCCCTTTCCTTGACAATTTGAACATATTTCAGGTTTTATATTATTTTCCATAGATTTTTCATTAAATTCATTTTACACCTGCAACAAATATCTGATTTAGAGTAGTACAACTTACTCCGATGTAAGGCTCTGGATTCAACGGCTTCTGCGGATTCACACTAACATCATATACTCCGAAATGAAGATGTACAACCCTGTTTTGAGGTGACCAGTAGCATCTGTTGCCTTGATATCCAATCAAATCCCCCTGTCTTACACGCTGCCCCAGGTTTACATTTATATAATCTTCAGCTGAGAATTGGTCAGCCATATGACCATAGAGAGT
>JAQVGX010000118.1 GCA_028696515.1 Candidatus Dojkabacteria bacterium
TATGGTCAGAAGTTGGAAATGGTAACCGATATGGTTCAAGAGCTATCCTCACAAGGACAAGTTACTATCATTGGAGCTAGCGCTGGAGGAAGTATGGCCTTAAATGCATTTCTTGAAAAACCGGAAATCATCCATCGAGTCATAAGCATCTGCTCCAGATTAAGGCCTGGAACTCTTGATAAACTTGATTGGAGAACTCTAGATAGAATGGCCTCATCCAGTAAAGCATTTAAAGAGTCTGTTGAAAGGATCGCAGAGCAAGTAATACCGGATACGCTCAAAGATAAAATCATGACAGTTACGGCTAGATTTGGAGATGAATTAGTTCCAAAAACGACCAGTTTTATAGAAGGTGCTTATAACATTACCATTCCTTTTGGTGAGCACGTTGTGAGCATTCTTCTTACATTAACACTTTTCAGAGGAAGAATAATCGAATTCATTCAGCTGAACGAATCAGAATAGTAAAAAGACATAAACCTACTTACCACTTTACTATTTCACTATCTAACCATATAATCATCCTAACAATGAAAATCAAAACCTCCTACTTTATCATCGGCGCAATAATACTACTTGCAGTATCCACATTCCTGGTAATAGTATTACTTATTACACTCAATAAAACAAACACCCAATCCTTCGACTTCGCTCAGGATAAACAACAAACTTCAACTTCTACTGAAAAAACTTCTACCCAATTAAATAGTAAGACTGGTAATAAAAAACTCATCTTCATACATCATTCCACCGGCGAAAACTGGCTGGCTGATGACAATGGCGGACTTGGAAAAGCTTTAATGGACGAAGGCTACTTCGTAAGTGATACAAACTATAGCTGGGGCCCTGATGCAGTCGGTGACACAACTGATATCGGCCACTGGTGGCTCTGGTTCCGAGGACCTGACAGTTCAACCTATCTTGGTGCGCTTTACCATGAGTCTGAACAGAATTCATCGTATTCAAGACTGGATAAAGATTCCGGAGGAGAGAATGAAATAATTATGTTTAAGTCCTGTTTCCCAAATTCTGCATTAAAGGGAAACCCAAAGGATCCAATTCTAAATATTGAGAATAATCTGCTTAGAGGAGAAAGTGCAGATTCCAAGTATCATACAGTAGCAAATGCAAAAGGAATTTATAATGACCTACTTGAATACTTCGAGACTAAACAGGACAAGTTATTTATCGTTGTCACTGCTCCACCTCTAAGCGACCCGACTTATGCTAGCAATGCAAGAGCATTCAACAACTGGTTAGTTAATGATTGGCTGGATAATTATGATTATGATAATGTGGCTGTTTTTGATTTTTACTCTATTCTTACGGGAGGAAAAAACAACAATACGCTTGCATATCCATCGGATGATGATCATCCTAGTCGGGAAGGTAATAAATTGGCGACAACAGCCTTCCTTTCCTTTCTAAATTCAGCATATGAAAACTGGGTTCAAAGCTGAAAACTTCCTCCACTTTCCACCTGGTTATCTAGTTCTCTAGGTATAAGGCCATACAGCTACCTAGTTATCTAGTCGATATTGCCCAAATCAATTCCCGGTGATATAATCTATTTATCTTCTTCTTGGCACATTCCCCGGGAAGGCTTTCATTCAAACTAAAAATGTATTAACATTTTATTTGGCATTTGCCGGGTCAACCATGAAACAAGAGTTATCATATACACTTTCATTATCAGACAAATCATCCAAACTGGATCCTTTTCTGCTGGGCAACAAAGGAAGGAATCTATGTGATCTCAAACGCATGAATATCCAAGTTCCTCCTGGATTTATCATCACCACCCAAAGTTGGAAACAATTTAAGAAGGATAAAAAGATATCCAAGGAAGTGAATAAATCAATTTTCTCCCATTTAAACCTGCTTGAAAAAGAAACTGGAAGAACATTTGGTGATACAAAGAATCCCCTAGTCGTATCAACCAGATCGAGTTCCCGTTATTCGATGCCGGGGATTTTAGACACTATCCTAAATGTTGGAATAAATGAAGAGATAGTCGAAAGTTTAGCGAAAGAGGTGGGAGAATTTACAGCTTATGACTCATATAGAAGATTGATTCAAATGTTCGGCACATCTATTTCAGATATAGCGCCGCATGTTTTTGGAGAAATCGTCAATGACAAACAGGCAGATCATAAACTTTCGATCAAAGAGATAAAAAAACTTATAGACGAATTCAAAAGATTATTTAAGGATACAACTGGCGGGGACTTTCCCCAGGATCCGTTTGTTCAGCTACAGACAGCCATAGAGGCAATCTTCAACTCTTGGGACAAAAGAGGTGCAAGAATGTACAGAAAGTATAACGCTATCCCAGAAGACATAGGAACAGCAGCCGTAGTTGAGCAGATGGTTTTCGGAAATGCAACCAAGTCCGGCTCAGGAGTGTACTTTACCAGGAATCCAAATGATGGATCTCAAAAACCATTTACCGAATACTTAGATGAGATTCAAGGAGAGGATATCGTCGGGGGAACACATAGCGCAAGAAAAAGTTCCAACCTCGGTTCAAAGAAACTTACTGATGAATTGAAATCTATTGGGCAGAAACTTGAGAAACACTATCAGAAGCCGCAGGATATAGAGTTTACCGTTGAACACGATCACCTCTGGGTACTCCAAACCCGGGAACTCAGAATGACTGGAATGGCAGCATTAAACGTCGCTTCAGATATGCTAAGAGAAGGGATTCTCACTGAAAACGAAGCTGTAAGGCTCATCAAAGATCATCATGTAAAACAAGTTACTCAAGCTCAAATATCTTCTGATATCAACTATACTCCATTTGCAGAAGGCATACCCGCTTCACCTGGTGCAGCAAACGGCAAAATTTCTCTGAGTAACAAATCGGAGAATCTAAAAGATAGCATTTATATCACCAATCACATTGATCCTAATGATCTTGAGACAATATACAAGTCAAATGGTATCATCACAACACTTGGCGGAGCAGCAAGTCATATATGGAGATGGCAAGCAGCATCGATACCGCGGTAACTGCCAAGACCGGCGCCACACGGTTCCTGAAACGTTTCATACGACCCTCCTGCTGATAGTTTTAAATTACGCTTTC
>JAQVGX010000119.1 GCA_028696515.1 Candidatus Dojkabacteria bacterium
TGGGACTGATCCTTCGGAAATATTTATCTATGATGCTAAGTATCTTATGCTTTTGAAGGATATGCTTGGAGAGAATTTTCCTTTCAGAGTAAGAGAGTACAAACTATCTGAGCCTACTCTACCCTAGGATTTATCTTTTTATTGATGCTAGAAAATATAAACGATTCTTAAATTCTATTTGATTTACTAATCTTTAACCATTTATGATGTTGCCTACTAGGTAGGGATATGTTTTAATTGGAGTGAGAAAATTTATTCAATTATATATGAATTTTCATGTCTTCAGCTAATTTTTTTAATAAAGAAGGAAAAAAAGGTAATCGAGTGCTTGTTATAGCATTGGTATGTCTTGTGGCAGTCGTATCCGTTGAGGTTGTGATGATTATCCGCAAAGGAAATAGCGGGGATACTCTTCCCGAAACTGGTGATCCCGAAGTCAATGCAAAAGAACTAGCTGATGAGGGGATAGGAATGATACAGGGTGCAGAAAACTTTACGAAAATAGCACTTGTAGGTAAAGAATATATATTTGAGGATGATATTGTTTCCTATTATTCAAGTCAGGGGAGATTGGATGAGTATCACGGGGATATAAGCTTAGCTGATGAGGCTTTGGAGTTTTATATCAACTCTTCGGTGGCTTTTCAGGGAGCTGAAAAAATGGGTTGGGTAACTTTGGATGATAGTTTCTTCAACAATCCTATGAAAGATCAGAAATTACGTGGACAAAAATTTATGGAGATACAAATGAAGTACATGGACGAGATGGAAGGAGCGATACTTGTGGAAGGAAATTCTGTATGGTTTAGAACTGTGACACCTACAGAATATATAGAACAAAATGGTGTTGAAGCGGCAAAAGCACTTGCCAAGTCTAAAATAGAAGGTGTTTATGAGAAAGTTCGAACGGGTGATATTTCTCTAGAAGAAGCAGGGGAAATCCTAAGAAACGATCCTGAGGTACAAGAGCTAAACCCCATTGGCCATAATCATACTGAGTATAGTTCGGCTTCGTATTTTATGCAGATATATGTTAAGTATGAAGATTTGACCAGCGGGTATGATCTGGCTGAAGAACAAAGAAATGTCATAAACAATCTTGGAACGGGAGATCTAACGCCGATAATAACTGGAAAAGATAATTTTACAGTGAACGGCTCAAAGCTTATCGAGGATGCTTATTTTATTTATTATCGGGCGATTGACGCGGACAGGTCACAATTTTCGTTTGATGACTGGGTGGCTTCAAACTTAGGAGAATATGAGATTATCGAATACAAGTAAAATTAATATGTCTCGTAAGAAGAGAAAGACTGGGATGTTTTTCAGTCCTCTATCTGTATTTGGACTCTTTGTCTTTTTTCTGCTGGCAGTAACTCCTCGGCTGGCTGAAGTATATGCTGAAATTCATACAGCTTTCCATTTTTATGGATCTATAATTACTCCCCAGGGAGGAGCGCTTGTCAGACCCAATATGTATGTCGCTATGATTGATTCTGCCAGAAATGGTGAAGGAAATCTCAGAAGGAATAAGAGATATCAATTGGTCGGAGGGAATACTTGCATTTACGATTTAAATAGTCCTCTTTCTGCGCATGAAGCAACTGTTATTGATAAATTTTTTCCGTATGCAGGTATGCAACCGTGTCCTGCTGAAGGTCAGTGTATCATTGACGGGAATATGCAGGGATGCAGTCCTGGTGCTTCGGTTTGTGATGATAGTCGTTATCACTGTGATTATCCAGGATGGAATATGGATAATAAGTTTATCTTTGCTGCTTGGCAATCCCTTTTTGTCGACTGGGGCCAACCTAGATCTAACTGGGTTCCGCCGGGGGGCAATCAAACAGTTACAGTCGCATGGTGTAATCAGGGTATGAATATTCCTGGTGTCGGGAGTACTGAGAAAATCGATAAACAGGTCGGTTGCGGGTATGACTCTGGAGGGTTTGGCTGTAACGAGGATCCTGTTATTTTCCGGGGATACATAGATGGCTGCATTTGTACAGATTGTATAGTTGAAGATTTTGTCAATACGACTAACGGAAATGGCATAAATGATCTGGCCGCTCTTTGTAAGGATCCTAGCGGAAATAGGGTTAGTGGAATTGTTTGTACATGCGCCAATAATCCCATTATCACTTCGGTAGTCGCACAGGATATCTGCGAGGGACAGTCATCCAGTATATATATTGAAGGGCAGGACGAAGATGGTTCAGGCGATATCCAAAGATTTGTTTTAAATATCAATCAGGGAGGAGGGACGATAGCACAGTTTGAGATAGTTGACGGAGGCAGTTATTGGAAGAATTTTGGCAGCCAAAACATGTCTCTTCAGGACTGTGACTCTTATACTCCCGGAGATCAGTATTGGTGTGAATTAACAGCACAGAAAAAAGTTGTTATAAAACCTTCGATCTCAGGATTAACCTCGGGAAGCTATGTAGCTCAGGCTGTCATATATGATTATGCCTCAAACTCCGGATCGGGACAGGATGCTTTCAGTGTAAGTTTGGGACCGACTGGTGATGTAACCATTGATGGGGAGTATTACAAGACTATTTCAGAAGGTGATGATATTGAACTTGACTGGTGGGCATCAAATGCTACGAGTTGTAGTTTAACAACCGATCCGTCAGGAACTCTTGGGGGGAACAGCAGTTCTTGTGATTATACAAGGACTTTATCACCCAGTCCTGGGACATATACTGCTACATTTGATATTTCAAATGGATGCGGCCCTATCACTCCATCTCCTAGTGCTACAGTGGTTGTCGAGGCTGCGGCTGATCCTTGGTCCATGACTGCGAAGGGGGATACATATGCTTCTGGCGGCTATGATGATGATATGTACAATGTGACAAGCTATGATGTTCTTAAAGGGTCTTATGGAGAGGCAAGATTCTCTACTTACATTATCTCAAACAAAAGTCCTGCCTGGCCGGGGCCGGATGATGATAGTCGAAGCCATCGTAAGTATATTCTGGGTAATTATGATGATAAGAATATAGAGAAGGTTGGTGCATCCAAGAAAATATACCATTATTTACTTGACCTAGTAAGTAACAATGATGTAA
>JAQVGX010000120.1 GCA_028696515.1 Candidatus Dojkabacteria bacterium
TATCTTTAATGGAAACCCATAAAACATAAATTGCCTATTTGTTGGTAGTTTTTCCGTATTTACCAGCCCATTAAAAGTTATAGTACCATTCTTTAGTAAATTTCTTTCAAGTTCAACAAATGAATCGCTAAATTGGCAGTTTTCAGAAAAAGCTACAAAAGGCGAGTTCGTATTTTTTATCTTGGGGAATAGATCAGTGGATAGTTTGCCTAAAGTAAATATCAAGCCTAGGTTCTTCGGGTAATAATCGTGTGTTTTTAAAGCCATGGCTTGGCCGCAAAAACTCGACAAATCAATCTCACTGAGTGATTTTCCGGATTTATCCATGTGAGAAAAAGCGTCAACATGAGTCCCAGTATGTGATCCCATTGTTAGTTTTTTTAGCCTCCACCCGTTTGTTTCAATTATGTGATACTGCTCTATTCCTACAGCTGGGTCGCCAGGGTAGACTCTCATGTTATTTTTGATTGTCTGTGTTAAATCTACTATCTTCATTTTTTCTTATAGATAATTTGGGTTCCCTGTAGGGTCACCGCAAGTTAAGACTTTTCCCTTTTTAACTTTTGCCTCTTGTTTCATAAACTTTTCAAATCTTTCCGGTCCTGGCGCGTGGACGATTCCGTATGGAATTGGTAAATCTGCTCCCAAGCAAACTTGTCCAAAGGACAGGCTATGATCATCTAGAAACTGAGCTCTCAAATCAGGAAATGTATTTACCATAATAATAGGAACATCGGGATACAAACCTTGAATTACGACAGGAGCATAGTAACCCTGTAGTACTATTGAAGCTAATTCTTGAACTGCCTGATCAAATATAACCGATCCTGAATCGGGAAAATCTACAGCTAGTCCGGCAAGTAATTCTTTTCTCCAGAAAATGAATGCTTCTAACTGCTTTGAGATGTGAAGAGGTAGTGCTCCCTGCAGGTATAGTGTTTGCAGTGTCTCAACTATTTTGAGTCTACTATTTCCGATCTCTGGATGGGATAGTTCAATACTTGCCCAACTCTGTACGGATAAACTTGAAAAATGCCCTTGCATTTGAGATTCCAACTCTCCAGCAATAATCTGATGTTGAATTTGTAAAGCTTGATATGTAGCAGTACTTTGGAAAGAGAATTCTGGGCTAACCGAGTATAAATAGTCTTCGTCATGCAGGAATACTACAAAGTGAACGTCTGCTCCAATTCCCGTCGGATCAGATAGAACCTCTCCAATGTAAGCCAATGTGTCGTATTGGTAAAATGGTCCAAAAGTATCTCTAATCTGAACAGGATCTATCGATGGGAACTTCCCTATACCACTTTGTGTTGCCTCTGGTGTTGCTACAGTACAGTCAAGAGAAAACATTACAATTTCACCCTTTTCCTGAGCTGCTTCAAGCGCTCTTCTTGATTCTGATCTATTGAAGATGAACTGATCAACTCTTCTGATTGATTTATGCCCTTCTCTGATGATGTTTTTTTGATTCGATAAATTTAATGTTTCCATTTGTATAATAACTAATAGTAAAATATTTACGTAGAAGCATACTTGCTCACTAATCAATATCGATTATGAGACAATAGAAAGTCACGGTCGGCGCCTCTTTGCAGGGGCTTTAGTTTTTCTCTGTAAATATTCTTTACTAGTCATCTTTTGATTTAGCTAAAATAGCAGCTATTTCTTGTAAAAATTTCATGCCAGATCCTGTATTTATGCACAGCACTTTTGATTCTGGATCAACTGCTAACTTTGGAACGGCAGCGAAAACTGCGGCTGAAGTGGGCTCTGTGACAAGGGATTCAAGCTTTATCACCTGTTTTAAGGCAAACATAATCTCATCATCTGTCACCTGGATTACCTTACCCCCAGATTCCTGCAAAGCAAGAATAGCCTGTGGTGAAGAATAAGACTCAAGAGCTACAATACCTTCGGCTATTGAGTCTGCAATTTGGGGCAGAATAGAATAGTCAGATCCTTCTTCTAAGGCTTTGGACAAGGGAGCAGCACCTTTGATCTGTACGGCAATCATTTGTGGAAGTGAGGTTATCTTTCCTAGCGAATATAATTCCCTGAAACCCTTCCAAATTCCAGCAAGACATCCTCCGTTGCCACAGGGTACCAATATTACATCCGGCACTCCCAGTTGGTCCCAAATTTCGAACGCGATTGTTTTATCTCCTTCAGTTCTATATGCATTTTGTCCAGTTGTAACATTCCACCCTAAGGGGTCCAGCTCTACTAAGTGTCTATAAACATCTTCATAAGATCCCTCGACAAGAATGAGTTCAGCCCCAAAAAGTCGGATTAGGGTTTTCTTCTCGTCAGATGTTTTCTGAGGGACGTAACACATACATTTTATACCTGCTTTCTGAGCATATGCTGCAGTAGATAATGCAGCATTCCCCGAAGAAGCCACATGCACAACCTGAATACCTTTCTCCATAGCAGCTGAAATAACGATAGCACTTTCCCGATCTTTAAAGCATCCCGTAGGATTTATTTCTTCATGTTTTACCCACAGATTTGTGAGTTTATGAGCAGCCCCATAGCTTTTGAACTGACTTATAGGTGTTCCACCCTCATTTAATGATACCAGTAGTTTGTCTATAGGTAGTAGGGGTAAGAATTGCTCTAGCCCTGTACCTACTGTTGGGAATTGAGTATCTCTTCCAGCCGGGTAGGTTATCACTTGATATTCATAATATCTTGAGTTGGGATCTTCTTCGGGAGCATTGTTGATCATATTGTATTTTGAGTGTTCCATTTTAAAATTACTAATAAATTAGCTATAATTCTCTTAGCATAAAGAAAACACTCCAGATCTCTCTTTGAGAGGTTTTGGATAAAGTCCGCCAGACTTTCGTTCTCTTTATGCTTTTTTTATTCACTTTGCACTCGGCAGGACTTGAACCTGCAACCCTCCGTTCCGAAGACGGCGGCTCTATCCGGTTGAGCTACGAGTGCTTTTTATAAACTCTAAATTCAAATATCAAAATTCCAAACAAATCCTAAATCCAAATTTTCCAAAATCGACACAAAAACAAAATAATTTTCCCAAATTTTAGATTTCGTACTTCAGATT
>JAQVGX010000051.1 GCA_028696515.1 Candidatus Dojkabacteria bacterium
CTCCTTTTCTATCTTCATCATCCCTCTCAACAATATCTCAAATTGCTCCTGAAGCGTTAGTCCCAGCTTTTCACAACCGGTTCGGATCACATCTCGGCTAATGCTTGCTGCAAATCGTTTGTCTTTCATCTTTTTAATGATAGAAGATACTTTTACGTCTGCTAACTTTTTAGAAGGTAAAACAAGTGCAGTAGTTACAACAAGACCCGTTGAATGCTCAGAAAGCAGCAACACACTATCCAGCAATGTTTTATGTTCTGTATAATCATCATTGCCGTGGGCTCGTATCGCATCTGTAATATATTTTGATACTCCCATTTTTTCCAATTTATCAGCTCCGGAGTTCCAGTGGTTATCAGGGTCATCTTCAAATGTGATATCGTGTAAGAGTCCAGCTATTCCCCATACTTCCATATTATCCTTGTGCAGTTTGCCTTCTTTTGCATATTTCTCAGCGTATTCTCTGCATCCGGCTTCGCTGGCAAGCATATGCTTGAGCATGTTTTCCTTTTTGCAGTTAGCTTTTATCAATTCAAGAGCTTTCGGGCGTGTAATACCTGGATCAATAGGTTTTCTTTCATCAAATACGGGCTGATCGTCTGATTTGCTTTTCTGCTCTTTTGCTTTTTGGCTAACAGGCTGATTTGCTAATAAGCCTATCAGCTCCACTTTCCCACCACAAAACTTCGTTATCAGATCGACGGTCAATCTTAAGGCATCTGCTACCTGATCTCGAGATATTTGATTTACTCCTTCAACATTTATCCAAAGATTTTTCGTGTTTTCAGTTACCCTCGTTCTATCAGCATCTCGGAAGTTATAGTCCATATTATATGCCCCGGTTTCATCAAAATAGCAAACTTCTCCTTTCTTGAGTTTTTTCTCTTCGCCGCCTATTATTTTTATCGACTCCCCTTCCTTCGCTTCTCTTAGTTCAGCCGGAAACTTCATCTTATCTAGATCAAAGGCTCCGGCACTTATCTGAGTCATAAGCACTGCTGCGTTATACGCATCGACGCAAGTGTTAACCGAATACAGTTCTTCTCCTTCCACAACTCTCCGCAGCATAGCTTCCGGGGAAGACTTTCTTGAATGTAGATCGACACCCATTTGTTTATACATCTCCTGATAACTAGCAATTTGAGGAATATCATCAATGTCTTCAGCAGCAAGAGTAGCTTCTATGCCGATTACTATTCGGCTCATCAGCCTAGTCAGATCTTCTGCTTTCCCTTCAACTTTCACATCTTTTATTATAGCTACACCAACGTTTATGTTGTCGAATTTGTTCATTAATTGTTCATTTATTGTCATTAATTGTGCATTATCTATTTCCTCCAAACTGTTTGCAGTAAATTGGTTCCTTAACTGCTTCAATTTTTGATCAAATTTATTTGCTCCTTGCGTCGAAATTTTTCTTGGTCTTTCGATACCGTAAATCTCCTTTGTAGTCTGTTCAAGAAGCGGTCTAGTCAGTGGAAAAGTTACACCTTCTCTTGCAGTCACATTCGCTAAGAACCAAAAAAGCCTTTCACTTTGGCCATAACCGGTACATGGTGGCATACCGTATTCAAGCATTTCAACATAATCGATATCCATCATTTGAGCCTCGTCATCTCCAGAATCACGCATTTGCTGCTGATCAAGGAATCGCCTATATTGATCAATTGGATCATTTATCTCCGAATAACCATTTCCATTTTCACTTCCCCCAATAAGTACCTGAAATCGTTCTGTGATATTTTGATCCTCCGGTCTGGACTTAGCAAGTGGGGACAAGAACTTAGGGACATTTATAAGGAATGCTGGACCAGATACTTTTTTCCTTATTACTTTCCAAAGATTATCGATCAATCTATTTCTATTCTTATCAAATTCTATATCAACTCCTTCTTTCTGAAGAATTTCAAACATCTCTTCTTCTGAAGCTTTGAAAATGTCAATGTTAAATCGCTGCTTTATAATCTCGGGATAATTTACTTCCTCCCAGTCTTTCTCAAGATCAAACTTGTGCCCCCGAGTTTCAAATTTAAGAGTGCCAAAAGCCTTCTCAGCACTGTATCGGATGAGATCACGGACAAAATCCATACCGTCATTAAAATCAGCATAAGCCCAGTAGTATTCCAGATGCCAGTAATCCTGAGCATGCTCATCACTCATCCCCTCATTTCTAAAAACAGGGCCAAGATCATAGATTTTTTCAAATCCTCCGCCGATCATTCTTTTCAAGTGCAGCTCGGGTGAAATTCTCAGATAAAATTGAGAGTCAAGAGCATGATAGTGAGTCACAAATGGAGTAGCATCAGCTCCACCCGTTGTTTCTTCAAGAACTGGGGTTTGAACAAATAGAAAACCATTTTTTTCCAAATACTCCATTGATGCTCTCCAAAACTTGTTCTTTTTTACAAAGAGCTCACGAGTTGGCTTATTCAAAGCAAAGTCTAAATATCTTCTCCTAAACTTTGTTTCCTTGTCCTTTATGCCTTCCCACTTATCTGGCAATGGTCGTATAGCCTTTGTAAGAATTTTTAATTCTTCCGTATCAACAGAAATCTCATCTGTTTTGGATTTGATTAATTTCCCCTTTGCTTGAATAAAATCTCCAATATCAAGTAATTCTAATTCCTTCCAACCCAATCTCTGAGCCTCCCTGTCAAATTCTTCAATATTGTCTTTACGAATAATGACCTGGATAAGACCACTCATATCCTGAACATTTGCAAATCGCAGGGCACCATGCTCCCTCCAGGACATAATTCTACCTGCAATAGTTACTTCCTTCCCTTCAAATTTTTTGAAATCCTTCACCAATTCTGCATTCACATTTGATTTCTCAGAGCGGGCAGGATAGGGATCGATACCCATTTCCCTCAATTTTGCAGCTTTGCTCAACCTTTGTTCTCGAATTTTAGCTAGTGTAGAAGACATTTTATTTAGTTAAGAATTAAAAGTATAGAATGTAGAGTTTCAAGTTAAGTATTATTCTTTGATGTTAGAATTATCTTACTAAGAATTCTTACCAGCTCATCACATTCTTTCTTAAGTTCCTTTGCTTTCTTAATGAAATTATTATTTATTAAGGAAGACCCAATAAGAACGTCGAACCAATAAATTCCTTCGAGACCTGATTTCCTTGAATGATTCATGAATTTAATGAATTCAATCTTAGATACAGCACCGTTACCTTCAGTAAAGTTTGCACCTATAGAAGAGACACAATTTACAAGCTGTTTCAAGATTCCGGAATAGTCGTAGCAGAGATCTAAACTGTTTGTAAATTTTATTACATCGACAGTAAAAGCAACACACCTGTTATAAAATTGTTCTTTAAATTCCTTGTTGCCCATAATTCAACATTCTAAATTTTACATCCTACATTCTACACTCTACACTCTGCACTCTACATTATTTTGTACTTTCAATCCTCACCCAGGTATCAGAAAAACTTTTTTTCTTTATTCTCTGCTGCCAGAAAATTTGAATCCACAACCAGAGTCTTGTTGGATACAAAAGTAACGCCCAAAACACCTCCTTTACATGCTTCACATAAGTTATCGGATACCATAAAGCATATTCCAATTCTTTCCAGAAATTTCTAACCTTTGTTTCCTTTTTAATAACACCGTATTTCCAAAGTTGCTCGTAACCGCCTACGGATCGGAGCTTTTGTGCGTACCAATCCTTAAGATCCTGAGCATACTTCACAAATACTTTAGATTCCGGCTCATATGCCAATTTGTAACCCTTGTTATGTATCACATATGATATGTATGCATCATCTATCAAGCAGTCCCCAGGTATCTTCTCAACCAGACCTTTCCTCATAGCACTTAAATAACCGCTAAGAACAAAAAACCCAGGCTCCTTAGATACTATTTTCAATGATTTTCCAGCAACATCTTTCCTCATAGTAACCATTCTTTTATGGTGGGCAACATCAGCATAAAAATGCGCTGCAAACTGCATAAAGTTATTCTTCTTCCCAAGTGCAACAGGCCTTCCTGTCACTCCTCCTACCTTAGAGTCTTTGAAATGCTCAAGAAGTGCAGGAACAGCTTCTTTGTCCATATAGACGTCACCATCGGTAAGAATAATAATTTGCCCTCGAACCTTTTCTAAAGCCATGTTCAAGCCTGTAGGCTTTCCCTTCTGCGGATCCTTTACCCAAATGATGTTCTCGAACTTGAATTCCTGAGCTATTGAGAGAGCTGACTTCCATGTCTCTTCGTCCGGACAGGCTACGATAATCTCGAAATCACTATTCTTTGACAAGTTATTCCATTCTGGATTCAAAACAGAATTTATAGCCTTTTTAACTGTCTCGGGTTCTTTCCAGGCTGTTACTATTATTGAGTAATTCATTGAGCAAACTTTTAATATTTAAGTATAATCTTTTCAACTATTTGTTGCAATTTAAACAATTGATCGATAGCTATATATTCTCTGGTAGTGTGAGCATTCCAAGCCCCATAAGATAAACAATACGCCTTGATGCCCTTAGAATTGATAATATTTGCATCACTTCCGCTTTGAGCACTAGTATGACGTAACGTTATACCTAGCATTCTGTATACTTCTATCAGTCTCTTCACATAGCGAGAATTTTTTTTATGCTCATATCCATCGCTGTATTTTATCCAATCTACTTTTGCATTGTAACCATTTTTGCTTTCGATTTTATCTAGAATTTTATTGAATCCATCCTTTCCACCTAGGAATTCACCTTTATCAAAGCTTCGAATATCTCCTTTTAGAATGATTTTGTCTGGGACAGTATTTGTTGCAGTTCCGCCATGTATCAGACCAATATTGAAAAGCGTATCATTTGAGATTCTCCCCAGATTTATTTCACATCCTATTTCAAACAACTTCAATAACGCATTTTTACCTTTCTCGGGTGTAGAGCAATGTGTTTGTTTACCTCGAATCTCAACTTCAAAGTCATCAATGTAGGGAGCTTTTATGATGAGACTTCCTACATTGCCTTCCGCATCAAAAATAAACGCCTTTTTCGCTTTCAAATTTTTAAAATAATAATTATTCAGCCCATTATCCGTTTCCTCCCTAACGGTGAAAATGATCTCAAGTGCATGCCTATTCTTCACCCTGATAAGTTTTTCAAGTGTAACTAACAACGCTGCAATAGTGACTTTATTATCAGCTCCAAGTATTGTATTCCCGCCAGAAACGATTACATCGTTCTTAATGCAAGGTTTTATCCCACGCCCTGGTTCGACTGTATCCATATGAGCTGTAAAAAGAATATGCTCGCTATTCCCAGGTATCGTTACGGTAAGATTCCCTTCCTGATCTATATTGGAGCAGTCAATCCCTAATTTCACCAAAAAACTTATAATGAATTCCCTCACATTGGCTTCACTTCCAGAGGGACTATCTATTCTTACCAGCTTTAAAAATGTATCAGTAAGTTTATTCATATTGATTAATTCTCCATAATAATTTAAGCAATGTTTCTCTTGAGCGAAACGTTCTTTTCAGATCCTGTTCAACTTGCAAAGCAAGATCGAGATCCAAAACAGCAAAAACACATTTATTGGGATCCGGAAGTGCCTCTCCACTTATGAGTATCTGGTAGTACAAATCTCTCTCCTCGTCTGAGGCTCTAACTGAACAATAATCACCCATTTGATAGCCAGTACCGTGGTGACCGCTACATACACAGGTAAGAGTAGCAATCATCTGAAATGATTCAAATGATACAAATCGAGTCTCAGGAATCATCTCAACGAGATTTTTTAAAGCTCTTGGCGATGTTGAAGTCGCTATACCAAGTCCGGCACGATCTATTAGCATTCTCTGAAGCTCCAATAGAAATGGTCTTCCCAGATGACGCAATCCCAAACTCGTGAGATCAGGATTGGCTATACCTGTCCCCAGCTCGTATACATGAACAGGATTATAAGGTATTGTAAAACCATATCTTTCTGCTCTAGACCAGAAATCTCCAGCCGCTAAAGGAACAAGCCTTCCAAAGCTAGCCCAAGTATTATGAGTTTCGGACCAAACTATGACAGCTTCCCCAGTCGAATAACTTTCTCGAATACTACTCTCAGAAACAATCAGCATATTCGAATGATTTGTCGCTGCACTTATATCAGCAAAAACTTTTTCTGGAACAGTTCCAGAATATATTTGTAAAGGTTCTCCAGTTTCCATCATACCTAGATTCATAATTTATATATGGCGTGAATCGCCTTTTCTGGTATAATGAACTGGGTGTAGCTAATAATCTTAACCGGTTCTAGTTACACCCAATTCACCGCAAACGCGGAATAACCAATGACCAATAATCAAATCACAATTCTTCGATTTATCAATTCTTCAATCAATAAAGCTCAACTCAATATTCTAAACTCATAATTTTGAAAACCTCCTTTCACTAAAGTAAACTATCAGCTGATTACCTATTTCCATAACTTCAAATCACCAGTTACTTTCTTTACAACTTCGGTATCTCCGTATATACAACATCCATAGTATTCCATCCTTTCATGATCATCTTTCTCTACTGCCTCACAAAACTCATCATCTGTATAAGTATCGAGTCCAGCTCTGGGATAGTCGATCACGATCAAACCTTTTTCTTTAGCCCGCCTCATCACCTCTCTTATCTGATCCGAATTTTTTGCCTGACATACTGCGTTAGCGTATTGAGGAATGCCAGAATGCTTAAATCCTGATTTATCAATTGGTTGTTTCCCTGCTATTTCCGAACCGACAACACTGCCAAGTTTTGCACAAAGATGTGCGGTTGTATTTAAAGCGACCCAGTTTTCTATTCCGCTTCTTAGTACTATTACAAATTTATTTTTCATCTTTAATTTTCAAAAATTATATTTAAATATCTTATATCGAACTTTAGTCGTTAAATCCTTAATTATAAATTCGTTTTTGGCTATAAATAGAAAACGTCCTTGCCTAAATCCGAGGAGGCGCGAACCACTCAGATAAAGGCAAGGACGTTTCTCAACGTGTTACCACCTTAGTTTATTCAAATATTGCTATTTGAACCTTATAACCCACGTTGAAGAATTTGATAAATCAAATCTCGTCAAGATGGATTTGATATTTTACGGAATCACCCGGATGGTTTTACTTGCTTACTATCTATGTAAGGTTTCTTCCATCTGCTCAGAAGTCTTATTACTCAACTTTGCTGATTTTCACTTTGATTCAGCTCACTTTGTTTTATCGAGTAAATTCTTCGTCGAAGCAAGTGTATTTAGTGATTATTTGATTATAACAGAACCTTGCTCGTCAATGCAATAACAAGTGATACATATTAGACCGATAATCGTTATTCATATATAATTTATAAAATTTGCAGTTCTATCATATGTCAATTTATAAAAAAATCCTTCTGATTTCGTCAATTTCCCTTGCTGTTCTTATTCGTCTATTCTTCTTCAGACTAGCTGTGTTCAATTTACAATTACTTGGATTTGTCAACTTTACCTATAAAGATACAAATTATTTATGTCCAAGTGGTTTCACATACTCTTACTGTCATGATGCATGTATATCCGACAAAGCTTTTTGTGAGCACCTGGGTAATACATACACAGGCCTTTATCCCTTTGGAGAATGTGTAACAAATTAGAATTTATACCCAATCTTCCTTAAAAACTTCATTCTCTCTTTTTTGTCCTTAGTAGTCTCAACCTTTTCCGTTCCTTCACCATCTATAACTCCCATGACTCCTCTGCCTTGACCAGTTTCAGCAACAACGACTTCAACCGGGTTTGCTGTGGCACAAAGAATTCTGCAAACCTCCGGCACCTGCTTGATGCTTCTCAGAACATTGATAGGAAAGCAGTCTTTGAGAAATATGATGAATACATGACCGGTTTTTAACAACTTTGCGTTTTTGACTGCCAGTTTTGCCATCTCTTTATCTGTACTAGAAACCCGTATCAACTTAGGCCCGCTGGCTTCGAGAAAAGCCAGACCAAACTTGATCCCCGGCACGGTATTTACTAAAGCTTCGTGAATATCCTCCACTGATTTGATGAAATGAGTAACCCCGATTATTACATTGACTGTAAAGTCATCATCGGGCTTTTCTATCTTTACTTTGGAGAACTTGATATCTGTCATGGAATGTTAATAATAACTAATTGCTCAATTATACAAAGTTTAGCAGTACCCGAAAAGTAGGCGCTTCGTTTATGTTTCTCTAATCAGCACGATCCTATTATCTCTTTATGATGTACTCTAGTCCTTTGTTATAAAGTACAACTCATCCTCTCCACCCAGTACTTCAAAAACAAATACTTCCTTAGGATTCCAGGGATCATAGTCATGTCCTGTCAGAATATATTTTCCAGGTTCAAGTTCATAGCAATCTTCATATGTATGGAATGAGTTTGAAGCGACTTTTTCCAAATCATTAAACTTGTAAATAGTTATATCACTCAACCAATCCTGATGCCCTTCCCTGCTGATAAATCTGAATTCTATCCTATTGTTGCAATAATCGTAATCCTCATACCTATAACCAAAATTTGCATCATTCTGATTATTCTCATACTTATCCATCACTTTCTGCGTGTAAATATTTGAGTACTTTACGATCTCATCCCAATTATCAAGAATCTGATTCTTCGCTATTTCATTTGAGAAGTTGAAGTCTCGCAAGTCACTCTTTTTCTCTACATACTGTATGAGATCATACTTACTTCTCAAAAAGAAAGCTGTCTCCTCTTTTATGTCACCTTCGCTTCGTTTGAAGAAATCTATAAGCTTGGGTGTTGTATCATATGACAACCCATAAAGGTATGAGACATCAAGCTCTTTATCAGAGGAGGTATCATTCTCGTATCTTTTGATGTTGAAATATGCAATTGCCGAGTCAAATCTAGCGAAACCCGTGATGATCAAAGCGACTAAAGAAATAATCTGAATGCCGTACAAAAATGTATTTTCTTTCAATTTTGAAATAATTTTAACGGCAAACCATATAAATATGATAATCAAAAATACTATAAACACATGGCTGTACATCCGTAGCCGGGTAAAGCCGTACTCGCTTTCATATAGGTAAAGCCGATAATAAGAAGATAACGTCATAGGAAGAAGAAGAAATAGCCCGAATAATCCTAACCCTTTCATCACAAAACTTTTCACAGTAGTATCTGTTTTCTTTATTTTGAGAATAAAACCTATGAGAATCAACGCTATGACGCTGACAACAATTAGCTCAAAGAAGCCTTTTCTGGCGTACTCACTGTAGGTATAACCTCCACTTGTGATAAGCTGCTCCCCCCCGAACATGTATGTGAGCTGTATGACATTAAATATCATAAAAAGCAGTTCCACAAGAAGAAGGATGGTCGTTCCTTCAATGAAAAATCTTGACGTCTTCTCTATCTTCTTGTTATTCTTATTATTCTTAGCTTCCTCAGGAAGCTTCTTTTTATACAGATTGTAAAATAGGATTCCAAGCATAAACCAGGTTGTTACGATAAATATCAGAGTCAAGTTAAAAAGATCCTTCAAGAATTCGACCGAAAATATGTTGAGAATGATTTCACGAAAGGCTAGATCTGCAGACATAAGCAATCCTAGAAACACGATCAATATGGGTATGGCAAATGCCAAACCAATACCAATTCTTATTGCAGTATTGAGCCAATTTGACTTTGTTATGCGAATACTGGATAGTGTCAGAATCGCACCGATTGCGCCCATAACTGACTGTTCTATCGGAACAGTAATATATTTGTAATATGGATATTTATTATTTTTATCTGTAAACGTACCGAAAGTTAGAAGTAGAAAATAACTCCAAATCCCAAAGTAAACAACTCGAATGATAGTGGAGGTGTTTATCAGATAGGTGAAACTCATCAAAGACATAAGTACAAGGTTTGTTACCATACTTCCATTCAACCGCTTTGATATATACGCACTTCCAAGCAACGCTGCACTTAGTATAAGATTGAAAACTACAAAGTTCAGACCTAGCCCAGCTTTGTAAAAAAGAACTACGCAGGAAAAAGATACTAAAAGAGTTGAAAGAATAACGGAAAGCTTTTTTGTAGATGTCATAGAGATTAAGAATAAGTGTAAAATTATCTATATAGTGATTATAACGGATTTTGTGGCAGAATGTAACAAATATGAAGAAGGTTAGATAATTAGATGTCTAGATGTTGGATATAGGTAATGGGATAACAACTATATATATGCACTCAACCAATTTACTCAATGTACCAGATGCATTTAATTTAACTAATTATCATAATAACTATAAATAAGCGAACAACCACGGTAAGTGACTAGGTAATTATGTAACTTGTCACTCTGTTAATTAAGTCCAAAACAAATCCAGTTACTTAGTTACCTAATCCATATAGAATTTGACTTCATATTTCTTCATATGTATTATATTTACATGTCACTTACAAAGACAGATCTAAAACAAATAAAAGAATTGATAAACGAGAGCAGAGACGAGCTTTTGACTATTATGTTCAAATATTTTCCGACAAAAGAGGAAACTGCCTCTAAAAGTGATCTTGAAGTGCTGAGATGTGAGTTAAAAGAAGATTTGAATCATCTAAAGGACGATGTATCAACAATTCGAATGGAACTAGACACTGAACACGAATTTCGACTCCAGCTGATCGAGAAAAATAGAGCTGAGATTGTAAGAATAAAGGAACATATAAAATTGAAATAACAAAGTAAAAATTTACACTTACTACTTACATTGTGTTTAGATCATAGCACGTAGTTTTATGTTTTGAGAATTGTTTCAAGTTTCGAAATTATAATTTAGTATCTTACTTCTAACATTTTATTTTATGACAAACTTACTTATTCTTCCAGGAAACTCTACAAGAAACCAAGAGCTATTGGATTCATACGCAGAACACTTCAAGGATAAAGATTTCAATATCATAACTGTTCCCTGGAAGCACTGGTCTGATGAGAACAAAGATTATACCGATGAGACTGAAGTTGAAAGGATTGTTCAAATTATCAAATCTACTCCTGGTGACTTCTATATTATAGCAAAATCTGTTGGAACAGTCTTATTCTCCAAGGCCCTAGATCATATCGATCATTCAATCATTCGATCTATTACCTACTTAGGCCTTCCAATTGCCGGCAAAATAGAAAAGTACAAAAAGTACTACAATGCACTCAATGAACTTAATGACTGTCCTATTACATTTATCCAAGCCAAAAACGACCCCTACGCTTCCTTCGATGAAGTGGTTGATTTTACAAAGAACGAACTGAAGAATTACCAAATTGAACTAATAGCAATCGATAGAAGTGATCACGATTATCCGATTGAGGATGTGAAAAAAACTTTAGCGATCACATAAATCAGGTTAGGGATCTATAAATGCCTCTTGTGGTACAATTTCCGTGCCCTTGACCGGAAGGTAGGTACCCAATCCTTGTAATACTTTGCTAATTATTCCATCTACTTCAACTAGGGCGATAACAAGCAACCAACCTTTTTCACCGAAACTTTCCGGAATAGTTCTTCTTGTCGAAAATATTCCACCATTATCTCTCAATTTTGCCACTGGTCCTATAACTAGAACTCTATCGCCAGCTTTATGCGATTCAGAAACAGGACAAGTTTCTTCCATAATCTATACACAACAATTTAATATAATAATTATATACCATAGTCCTATAGCTGATCAAGGATTGAGAGAATGAATAAAATTTAAATTTTATTATGGTTAAACTGAAGAGGATAACTTATTAGTTTTGCATTCCAGGATACCAGTAGCGCAATCCTGCTAATAAACTAGAGGGAACAACCGACAAAACTCTATTCAATTGTTCTTCCTGCAAAAATACATATACATTCCTATCTAGATTAAAAACTATACATCCCCTTGTTGGACCATCGACTAGCTCTACTTCTGCATCGATTGCTATCACAAATATACGCTCGCCACTACGAATTGATGCCGATCCGTTGTGAAGATCACCTTGACTAAGTCTGAAGGTTTCTGGGTTAAATGTAACATTAGCTAAATCTTCCCAAATGGGTGCAGAGGGGAGTCCATTATCCAAAAGAATCAGCCTCATCACTACTCCATCAGAGGTTGATATACTACTAAGCCTTGTTCCCATTAAAGGGCTACTTTGGCTGCCACGCAAATACAGAATTCCTACACTTCCAGCTTCAAGAATTGCCGAACACATTGTAAGCTCATTTTGCTCCATATTTAGATTATAACTCAGAAGCAATTCTTTTTCTATTTACTCCTCAAAAAGAGATTTCTTTACATAGTAGTTATAGTATGCTATAGTGACATTATAAGCGACCAATAAATGTCTATTACAAAATCCCTTGAGAACCTGGATCTAACACACAACGAAATTGAAGTATATACATTTCTGCTACGAAATGGAAAAACTAGTGGCGCTAATTTAGTGGCCCTCACAAATATTGATAAGGGTTCCGTTTATCGATCACTTAAATCACTTATCAAAAAAGGTATCATTTCATCAACTGGGAAAACTCGTAATCAAATATTCATTCCTCGCGATCCAACCATTCTTACCGACATTCTTAAAGAGAAGAAAATTGAGTTAGCAAGAGCTCAAAAGGATCTTAATCTTTTCATAAATGATATTGACAAATATGCTAAGGAAAATTACAAAACGGAGCATATTCAGGTTTTCGAAGGACATTCTGGATATAAGCTCTGGATAGAACAAAGGTTAAAAAGAAATGTTGACTTGATCCGTGAAATAGCACCTCTCAGACATATACGGATTCATTTCAAGGATTACTATAAATTTATGGGCGGATATATAGAGCGTAGAGTGAAAAAGGGAATCAAATTAAATGTTTTGATTGATAATTCAGAAGATTTTGATCATATTGATCGAACAAATGAAGAATTTCTAAAAGAAGCAAGAAGATTAGACGCAAAATTAAATTTACACTCTGTTTTTACCACTTTTGGAGCTAAGACTGGCTTTTTCAGCAACAAAGACAACAAGTTTATAGGGATTACAATTGAGGACAAATTTATTACAAACATGCTTTCCAGTATGTACGATTTCCTCTGGAACCAAGCGAAAATTATTACTT
>JAQVGX010000052.1 GCA_028696515.1 Candidatus Dojkabacteria bacterium
CAATATATTTCAATAAGTAGAGTTTCTTTGTCCATTTCGGGCAGTATTAATAGTTTAAGTCCATTAATACTATAGATTCTCTACTTATTTTTAAAGTTCTTATCTAATTCACACATTAGGCAATATTTAAAGTTCAATACTTCAACTAAAGGATAGTATGATATTAATTACTCCAACCAGCACCTATTGTACCCGGACCCTCTGAAACAGGATTTCTTGGCATCAATTGATTCCCAGAACCTCCCCAGCCTGCACCAATTCTGTCTGGCCCTTTCCCTTTCGGAGCACTTGCAGCTGGCTCACCCCACGCCTTTCCAACTTTGCCTGGAGGAAGATCTTCCGCTGCTAAGTATAGTGGTCCATTTTCTTGGACTATACGTCCAAATGCCTCATCTCCTACAAGAATTCTCACAAGGATTTCAGCACCGCCCGAACTCAGATTTCTTCGCATTGATTGGCTGGACTGTTCTGCAAGAGTTGCCGTCGACTCTGCTACGCTGTCAGTTGAGACATATCTTAATGGAGTTCTCGCCGCATCTACTCCATCAGGGAAATACATTCGCAAATCTAGGCCTGTTGCCTTTACTCCTGTTGATGGGTATAACCCATTAACACAAAGTCTGACAGCCGTCATAACCTGAGGATTCATAACCATATTGCTTGTAGGGTTAAGATCAGGAGATCCAACTCTAGATACGATCTCATCCGCGATCCTTCTTAATACTGTTTTCTGTTTGATTCCTCTATAAGCTGATTCAACCGCATGGTTTAAAACAGGACCTACATTCTCACGGCTTTGTTCTACGGTAACTTCATGTCGCTCCATCTTTATTTTTAATAAATTTAGTTAATTTGATAATGTTTATCAAAATCTACAGCATATTACTTAAAACGTGCTTCACTCGTCAACCACCTCTGTGCACTATCTTTCACCCCGAATTTTGCCAGGATATCAAATACAAATTTAGGGTTAAGGAGGTTAGATTCATTTGTTTTAATACTCCTATCAAATCTTCTTTTACTAATACTATTTTTTATCACATCCATCAGCGAACCTCCTTTTCTTCTTTCATTAAAAGGCAGGACAGCTCCAGCAACAATCTTTGACCCGGAAACTGTAATCCTGCGAGTAGTGGCATCTTGGTATGAGATAGTCATACTACCCGAAAATACATGTAGACTAGTAACTTTAGGATCGCCACTAATAGTACTTGTTTCACTTAATAAAGCTATAGCTTCATCGACTGCAAGCCTATCCTTGACTTCATCATTAACCCTAACAAGATGATTCCTATTTCCAACTCTTAAGATTTTGATATCACCAATCGGAGTAATTCTAAGTGTTTTTGATAATCCTATATTACTCTCTACAGTTAGTTCACATTCGACTGGAACAAATTGTGGGTGAACCTTACCATCAATCCACAAAGGAAGAGTTACCACTCGTGGTTCGATTCTTCGTAAATCATGCATGACTCTCTCTATCATTTCACCGACGACTTTGAATCCCTCCCTAGTAACTTCCAGCACTTCTTGACGATCCATGGGTTTTAGTACCATTGATTCTCTCAGCAGAATAGCCGCTGCCCCATGTGATCCTTCAAGACTAGTATCAGAAAAATATCTTTCATGATTTCTTCTAGTCGTTTCACTTGAGCAAACAGCTCCAGTGATGCTTAGGAAAGTCGTTTTCACTCTTCCATGATAATCATGAACTATTGCCTCTCTTATTCTAGCCTTTTCTGCTCCTGTAATATATTGTTGTTCCATGTCAACTTTACTGACAAATAATATTTATGACCCTTCTAAACAAAATTAAGAACTCAAGATTTCACTTTAATTTATTAAAGATATATACTTCATCTCTAGCTAACACTAGCAACAATTCTTCCATATGTTGACCAATGATCTGCCATATTAGAAAAATAAGCTTTTCGACCCGGTTCGCCCTCTCCACTTATTCTAGCTAGCTCTCTGAAATAATTCTCACGATAACCACAATAAGCTGTATTCCTATCAGGTGCACCATCCAAGGTATCAAGCAAAGGCTTGTGCACTTCTGCCTGATAATTTTGACTAACAAAATGACTAGCCTGAGCTTCCTCAAGTGAGACTAACAACGGTAGATAGCTAGATTCCAAGTATTCACCACCACCGATCGCCTCGACAGCTCTTACAACGAACTGCACCTGCTCAATAACCGTTAGTTCCCCTCCTAACATCTCCTTTTTCCCTATAGCTGTAGCTATACGCAGGCTTTCTACTGGTGTAAGAAGTTTAGGCTCAATGATTTCTGTCAGTGCTTCCATTTTATTAACTTAAAAAGTAAATTACATCCCGATTATATATCCTGTAGTATACATCCCGCTTGAACGAAAAATGGCCTTTCCTGACCAATATATAGTCATTCCTGACCAAAGAATGTGCATGACAACTACCAATCTTTTATGTAATATAAAATGTATTACTTTACTTACAGAACTTATGTTTTTGGAAACGGAGGAACAACCTAGAAAGCTGAAAATAGAAAGATTATCAAATCCAAAGGTTGAGGAAAGGGTAGAAAGACTCATGCAACATCCTATCTTTGGGGTGATAATACTAGAAGCTCTGAGACTTCCTCAAGTTTTTGGAGACACAAGATCTCGAGTACTAAAAGCAAGAGGAGTAAAACTAAATGCCTACGAAAGAACAAACCTATCAGCTTATTCTGGTCACCAAAGGTTTCATCCTTTTCATCTTGCCTATCCTACCGGCGAGATATCACTCAGGGGCAGTCTTCTGCATGCTATGAGCGACGATGAGATGTACAGTGCAATCATCGATCATGAAGGAAATGTAGATATTTCCCTATTTCCTGATGGCGATTTTTTTCTTGATATTGATCCTAGGCTAGCACCTATTCTATGCAGAATGTACGAAAAGGCTTTTGCACATATTCCAGACATAAAAGTTGAGTTAAAAAGAGGAGGTGTATTTCAATTTGGACCAAGGATCGAAATTCACCAGGGGGAACAAAAAGTTGCTGACGTAACATTCTTACCAAAAGTTGTTCAGAGAACCGACACTATCAGACAAGACGTAGGATTGGAACAGTTGGGAGAAACAAACATAGAAAGATTTCAATACAGCACTAAAACGCTTCAGGAAGCTCAAGTAGCTAGATTCCGTATGGATGGGGGAAACCCAGCATTTATCGGACTATATGGTTTTCCCATAGATGATCCAAAGAAACTTGCAACAAATCCCACTTCCATTTATGTTCCTGACATAATAAAGAAACTAACAGAAGGAGCAAAAACCTATTTTGATATCCGAGCAGCTGCAGTTTTAGCCTATTATTCAATAAGGGATTATTTTCGAGCTCAGGTGAAAATGGCCGAATTTAGAGTAAAGCTTCCAGAAGAAACTTTGTACATGAAGAAAGAACCTTTAATCACTTTGGACCGAATGTCACGAGCTGGAGAAATACCATTTCCTCCACTAAGAGCTCAGCAAATCATAGGCGCTTTGAGGCTTTACGCCGGATCCTTAGTGTCAAGGGCACTCACAGCTTCACCCGTTGAGGTGCTTGGAAGATTGACCCAAGAGCCATTCTTGGAACTTTTTACTAGATATATCCCTCCAATAGCTCCGCACAGACGAGGGAAAGATTATTTCTATTTTACGTTGTTACATGCTATCGGATGGGATACTGAATATGAGAGGTACACAGCTTTTGATGAATTTCGAGATGCATTAGGATTTGAGCCAACGACTATGGTTGAAGCAACATTACGGCAAGCTGGTGAAATTATCCAGCAAATTCAGCCCGCTTCATTCGATGAAACAATGGTTGTACTCATGTGCTTATTTGGAATTCACGATGAAAGACTACTATATACCGCAATAAGCAATGTTATCCCCCCTATAACACCAAGTGATAAGGAAACGATCGCTAGGAAAAGATGGTACTCAGGTTGGAGAGGACATGGAAGAATCGAAGATAATCATTTCTCGTATGTTGCTACAGAACTTGCCACATCCATAGCAGCTCGCATCAATCCTTTTATAGCTTCAGAGTTATATGACACAACAGCGCAAGCTGTTCAGACACAAAGAAGGCACTTGCTTGCAGCATGTGGCATAAATATCCCGCTTACAACGTCATACAGTCAGATAGAAGATCAGCGGACTCAACAGCTTTTCATCCTGTCTGGAACTGTACAAATGCCTAGTCTTCTTTATAAAAACCCTGAAGCTGCATCTAAGGTAGCTGAAACAATAATAGAAGAAATAGAAATAGCTCGTGATCGAAGACAATAGGAATTAATATTGCTATAATTGCTTTATGAAAAACTTAAATCTTGCCGACCTGCCTGCAACGAAAAATTATATGCTCCAGTTTACAAAAGAAGTGTTTGATCCTATAATTGCCGGCCAGTCAAATGCTCTTATAACAATACCGAATTTTGGAGCAAAATCATTTATCAAGTATCTGCTTGAACATCCTGAGGTTATAGGTTTAGAATTTAAACAGAAAATAAACGAGAGTTCCTATCTCTTTCTCGAAATTAATGGAATACAGACGAAAGAAGAATTGTGGTCTCTAATAGGAGATCAACTAAATGAAAATATTGACATCTTTGAAGCTCGAACCAAGGTTACTCAAGACAATATTATCAAATCTCTCAAAGAAATCAGTAAGCAGAATAAGAATATAGTAATAATTATTAACTCTGCCGAAGAGATATTAAACAATAAGAAGATTATCGCTAATCCAATTTACTGCTTAGCCTCTTTGACAAGTTTCATTAAATTTATACCTATATTCTACCAAGAACTGTCCGAAGATGAATTGATAGAGATATATAGTTCCTTGAAGATAACTAACTCAAGATATCTTGAGGTTAGAAGCAATGAAGATATGAAAGTCTTGATCGAAAAAGAGGAGCGATGGTACTCATACACTATCCCACCCAAGGTTAAAGAAAGAATAGTAAAGCTTGCGGGAGGATACTCATCACTTGCTCGAGCATTGCTTTCCCTTGCAAACAAAAATTACAAAGATTTCCTTGAAATGTCTGACAAAGTGCTTTCTCAAAATCAAACTATAGCCATTTGGCTTATGAGAGTTTACCAATCATTATCAGACGCCTCCAAAAACAAGTTAGCGCAGTTGCTTGTTTCGCCGAAATTAGAACCTTCTGATTATCATGAATACCTGACCAAAACAGGTATTGTAAAACAAGGCAATAATAAAATAATACTTTTCACACCTTTATTTGAGCATTTCCTTCGAAGAATAGCTCAACAAAAAAAGCAATTTAACGAGGTAGGGAAAAAGATATTCTTTCTAGGTCTCCCACTGGATGAAATCTTGAGCAATCAGGAATATCAAGTATTGGAACGTCTCTGGAAAGGGAAGAATCGAGTTGTTACTCGAGAAAACTTAGCGAGAATCATGTGGGGCAAAAACTGGAAAGAAAAATATTCTGACTGGGCAATAGACAGGGTAGTGCACAAGATCAGAAACAAACTAGGGGATAGTGAAAGACAGATTGTTCAAACGCTAAAAGGGAAAGGATTTAAACTTATCACAAAATAGAGAAGGAGTGAACCACGCAGGGTTCACTCCTAGACACTCCCATTTGACTGCACTTTAGATAAAGACTTTACCGTCTACATCATCAAGAATCGGTTCGTTATCCATAACTTTCGACTCCAATACCTTCACTGTGTAGTCATAAGGATCTATTCTCATTCCATTTATATACCTCTCTCCCTGAATCATATAGATTCTATAAGTCTCAGCATCAAAGTATATCTTTGTCACAAACCTTGCCTGATCTGTATGACTAGTTCTAACTTCAAGACCTTCGAGCTCTCTTCCGTCAATCACAGTCTTTCCTAAATATTCTTTATCTTCATAACTTTCCAGTCTCTCTATCAAAGCCTTGAGATCTGTGGTATCAGGATTCCTCTCGATACTTCTCAAACCAAGCTCAGATGAAGGAGACATATAAATTCTTACTGCATCTTCGATAGATATTTTCTTGAAGCCATTATCCAATAAACATTGTTTCGCAGCTTCTAATTCTTCAGGGTTAGCCTCATAGTAACCTTCATCTACTGATATATGTAAACAGTCAAAAGTATATTCATCGCCCTCAGTATCTAGGAAGAATTCTGTCCCGAGTCTGACAACCCATTCTGTCTCATCGATAGGATAGGTGTTGCTTGTTCCATAAGGATCAGAAGCAACAATATTCTTCATCGCCTCAAGGCTACTTTCATAATCTTCTAGATAGAAAGCTAGATAGTATTTGTAGTCATCCTTGAAAAGATCAACATATTCACTAAGATCTACCTCCGTATAGCCCGCACTTTCAATAACATTTAAGTAATCATTCTCATTCTGGACACTGTTCTCATCGATCGGATCAACGAATTCAGCACCATGAACCATAAAATACTTATCATTCACTTGTACTAGCTGAGTATCTGTGTAATGAAGATCATAGTACCTATAAGTTACATCGATGCTACTGTCAATTCCCGTATCGAGCATTAACATACCGTCATCTCCTTCACAATTGTTACAGTAGAATACCTCACCAGCTTCAGTTGTTTTTTCTATCCAAGAGATATCATCTATATCATAAGTATCGGACTTTTCTCTTTCAAGATAGATCACATATGGACTTCCGAGTTTCTTGACCAGTTCATAAGTTCTAGTAAAGCCGGAATACACAGGAGAGTAAGTATACTCTATCTTTTGGTAATAATACTTTCCAGCCTGCTCGTCTCTTTCATAGCTTTCCATAGCTTTTACAAGCAACTGATCTGCAGTCATCTGCATAGGCTTTGTGATCGTGACAAATAAATAAAGAGCAACTAACAACACAGTCAAAATGGGAGTGCCAACCAATACTAACTTTTTCATCGCTGAAAAATGTAAGAAATTAAATACGCTTGAAGAGCTTCTTGTCTCCCGGGATAGAAGCGCTCTTCTCAGATTTGCCCGATGGGTTGGCACTTCAGCATCAGGCAGCCTCACACTTTTTAATATTTGTTCTATGTCTTTATTGTCTTCCATACTAGTTATAATGTGCTAAAGAAGTATTTGTTGCACTCATCTGTTTTCTCAATTCACCCAAAGCTCTCGACAAATGAGACCGTAATGTACCCTCTTTGATTCCTAAAATATAGCTGATCTCTTCGTACGATTTTGATTCAAAGTATCTCAGGTGAATTATCTCTTGGTATTTTTCATCAAGTATCGAAATTTGCTTTTGTAGCTCTCTAAATTCTTTCTTGTCATCCAATTCTCTTTCAACCTGCTCATACTCAGAACTAGGAACATCCTGCCTCAGATAAACCTCCATTTCTTCTGATGCAACCGAAACATACTTTTTGCTTTTTCTAAAATACTCATTGATACAATTCGTAGCAATCCTGTAGAGCCAGGGAGAAAAGCCCAGTTTATCGTCCCATCTGAATGATTTAAATGAATTTAAACAATTGAAGAATGTATTTGAAGTTATATCCTGAGCCGCATGCAAATTGACACATCTTCTCAAAACGTAGTTGAAGATTTTTTTATAATAAGAGTCGTACAATGCCCCAAAGGCCTGCCTGTCTGTCCTAGCTCTTTCGACTAAATTCCGCTCAGTATTTTTGTCCATTCGTTCAACTCCTAATTAATATCAGCGCCGACAATATTATTATGCAGTAAAAGGAAATTTGTTGCAAAGGAAGTTAGGAGATTGATAACAAGAAGGGAACAGCTCGCTTGTCCGGACATCAGAAATTCTTATCAAAACTTCTCCTTCCGAACACTTTTAGCCTTAGCAAGACCGAATATCATTAATATAAGTAACAAATTTACTACAAAATACAACCCGAACCAGGAAGGGTGACGATAATAGTCATAGATAATAACTGCACCCAATACGATAAACAGAAACCCAAGAATTCTAGCTACAAACCCACCGAAGTTTTTAACTGTTCTTTTACCGTCAGTAACTTGAAGCTTTGTCATAAGTATAGCTTTTCTCCGGGTCAACGAATAGATTCCTAAACAGAGAATTGAAAAGCCCAGAACAATCTGAAACATCTTAATACATTCTAAATAGTTAAATTGGTTTCTCAATCTTTATGTTCTCACTGTTAAAATCCTTGAAAATCATACTTCCCCCAGAGATTGAGCCTTCGAAAATATCCATTTTATAGATGTAATTTGTATCCTGATATACATAGAGTTTAAACGAGAACCCATCAGGACTGGCAGCATTGTAAATCCAGTATTCCCCCGACGATCCATCCTTGATAATGTTAAAATCCTCAGTCCAGAATTTCTCGTTTGTCAATTCCTCATGAAAACCTGTCAAAGAAACATAATCTGTCTTTTTCCAGACCCCGCCGTTATCTCTTGAGTAAACATCCTCTCCAATTGCTATTTCCTCATTCACATCTCCCTCATAGGTTTCTCGGACATACTCCCTGTTTGGTGCTTGATACTGAGCATAGATCTCACCCTCTCCTGTAATTGTGGCTGTCAATGTGTAGCTATCCAATTCTCCCATAGCATCGAAGACTTTTGATATATCTGGTTGATTCGGATCGTTTATAACTGTTGAACTCGTTGTCTGGGTTGTTGTAAATGTTGAGGATGTTGCAGTTGAACTTGAAGAGCTGATTGAAGTTTCTGTTATGGAAGAACTACTTGTACTACCGCTTTCATTTCCATTATTTGTGCCATTTGAATCATTCGATCTGTCACTAGGTCTCTTAATGAAAATATAGACTACGGAAAAAGCTGCCGTGCAAAAACAACAAAGCAGCAAAACAACAATAATGATAACTACCATTTTCTTCTTTTTGACACTATTCTTCACGGAACTCGCCGGATCCTCTATAACAGTAGATTCAGCAATGTGTTGATCATTCATAACATTTGAATAATAGGTAATGAGATCATTATAGTGGAAATAGATACTACAAACAAATGCTTGCACTTACTTCAAATCAATGCCCCCGCAAATTACACTCATAGCATCAACAAACCTTTCCCAGCCTTGACGATAAGGATTGTCATTTGAGGAACGGTAGTATGAATCCAAGAACTTCCAGATTTGTGATGTAACTTCTTTTGTAAATTCGTAGAATTTTTTTTCACGTTCAGCAACTGTTGCTGAATCCTTTTTGTAAAGTAATTCCTTTAACACTTTTTTATTCAGAAAATACCTTTGATCGGTTACTTGCAAAAGATCTGCTCCGACAAGCATCTGCCCTAACAAATCATCCCTAACCTTTACTTTTGACTCATACCAATTCGAATAATTTGTATATCCAATCAATTCATAAACCCTATCACAAAACACCTTTTTAAATGAATTTCTCGTTAAAAACACCTCTGCAAATATCGAGCTTTTAGCAGTATGATCTACCATATCAATCCGCGGTTCTCCATCCTTATCTGTCAGATAACCGCAATCATGAAATAGGGCGGCTAGTATAATTGCAGTAAGATCATCAACACTTAACTCTCTACTCAAGTTTAAAGCACCGATAAATGCCTTTATAGAAGTGATAGCTGTTACATAATTATGCCCCAGGTTGTGATATCTCGAGCTGAGTTTTTTGCTTGCATACAATGCCCTGAGAAAATCGAGCCCTGAGATGGCAATGCCTAAGGCTTCGTTTAAATCTTGTTTATGGAAAATGTCTTTCAGACCAGGATGATAAATGATCCTAATTAGGCTTTCGTTTGAATCTTCATCTATTTCCCCCTGTGGTCCTTTCCACTTTACGGTCATTTTACAGTATATCTTAGGTATATTTTATATTTTAGGAATATATATTCGATATGTCAAGTGTATATAGCTTAATTTTATCTTCCTAGATCAGAATTCGTTTTTTTTAGAATGTAAAAGGGCAAACCATTTGGCAAAAAAAGATAAGCCAATAGATTTACGGAAGGTTGCATTGTTAACAAGAAGCCAATAGAATTAGACATCATGAAGAATGTCCTAACTAGAAACAAAAAAATATTAAAGCTACTCGGTCTGGGAATATTCATTCTAATATATTTATCACTACTGATATATGTAAACGATTTACCAAAACCCGGAAATTTTCTAAAAACTGGCAATATAAATCACAAAGAAGTTGCAAGAAGGTATGATAGATATCGAACAGATTCTAAAGTTTATTTAGAATTTGCAAAACTAGATACCAAATCAAAAATAGGACAAATGTTTATGCTTTCCCTACCGACTTCATACTACGATGATGAAACAAATTCACTTATCGAAGAATATCAAATAGGAGGGGCTGTTCTGATGGGCCAAAATATCACTTCCCAGCCCCAACTAACTGATTATATTAAAACTTTACAAAACAAGAGTAAAACAAAGCTTCTCATAGCTACAGATCAGGAAGGCGGGATCGTAGGACGAATACCTTGGGACAATGCACGGTATATCTCCCAGCCTCATATCGGAATTGTCGGTAGAGAAGATTTTGCTTATTCAACCGGAGAAAGTCACGCACTGGCACTAAAGCAATTTAACATCAATGTAAACTTAGCACCAGTACTAGACATATCTTTTGACCCAGGAAGCAGTATCATGGTAAATAGGACTCTTGGATCAACGCCGGGTGAGGTTACTATGCTTGGGATGGAGATCATAAAGGCTCATCAGGATAACGGTGTTATAGCAGCTGCAAAACATTTTCCTGGTATAGGCAGGACAACAACAGACTCACATTTAGCCCTCCCCGAGATAAATGTGAGCAAAGATAAACTGCTTATCGAGGAGATAGTTCCATTTAAAGAAGCAATAAATATTGATGTACAGATCATTATGGTAGGACATGCTCTTTATCCAAAAATCGATAAAAAGCATCCATCCAGCCTTTCCCAAAAGATAATCAAAGAAATTCTTCGTGATTTTCTGAAGTTTGATGGCATCATCCTTACTGACGATATTCACATGCAGGCATTGGATAAATACCCCGATAAAGTTGTGGCTGCTCTAAACGCTGGAAATGACATGATCATGATAGTCGATACGTACGAGAATCAAGTCTCCTTTATGGAACAGCTTGAGAAAGCAGTAAGTGAAGGAAGGATAAGTGAAGAGAGGATTGATGAAAGTGTAAAAAGGATCCTGAGAGTGAAAATTGAAAATAAGATCATCAAGTAATCACATCTACTTCAAAAGGAAGTAGGCAACAACTACCGAAATAGCCAGTAAAATACCGAAAGTTAACAACTTCTTGATCTTGACGACTAACGAGACAACAACAAGAACAACTGCCAAGATGATAACAGCAGCAAGTATTGGTGTATTCACAAGAATTTATTAATAATTAAACTCGCTTTCTATAGAAAAGGACTCTGTTTTTCTAACCAAAGTGAAACCCTACTGTCGCCACTTCGCTCTACCCGTCGATCCAAGGGCTGTTTTATTGGATATAAAATCATTGCTATAAGTATTGCTGCTGAAAAAAAGATTACTGACAGATTCTTAGACATATAACTTATAATATATATCAGGATCAACCATAATAAATTTTTTCTCTATTTCACCATTCTACCAATCCACTCCCACTCTCTATCAGTTCGCTGTTCGCTATACACTATCTTTTCACATCAACGATCAACTGTGCCGGAGCTGTCCTGTAATATAGCTGATAATCTCGACTTCCATTTATCCTAATATAGTAAGTTGAAGTGTTTGATGCAAAACTGCCCTTCATGCCTGTCACTGCACTGTCTGTATAATCCTCGTCGTAGTTGCCTTGAGCAGCCCAGTCAGAACTCATATTTGACATGACCAGCTTGACAGCCTTTCCGCCCTCGAAATCAACTATCTGTGCAGATGCAGCAGGAATAGACCCTGTACCGACAGTTCCCAATCTGAAAATTATTCTAAAAACACTCCCTTGATTCGAATAGCTTAATCCGCTGATAGTGATAACATTTCCGCCTGCATTCCCTTCGAAACTTTGAGATTCTTGAGAAAAAGAGAATTCTTCAGAATCCCCGTTCTCTACATCCTGCTCCTGAATATCCAAAACTACTCTTGTCGGATCAGAAAGAGTGTGCAGATAGAATCCGGTAGCTTTTTTAACACCTATCGAATACCTTGATGTATTTTCTTCGCTTGTTACTTCATGAAATATGGTTGAAACAACAGATCCTTTAAGATCCAGCCCATTTCCAGTACTGACAATAGAATTATCAGAGCTTATCCCTTTAAACTTAAGTGAAATCAAGTTCGAAGATGTGTTTAAGTTTGATGTTACGAGTGATGCTTCATCAGAATCCAACTCGAAAACTATTCTTAAAAAGCCATCATAGGCCTTGTGATCAAGAGAGACGATAGTAACAGCCTTGATACTTTTATCACCAACCTGCTGATCACTTTGAGAGAAATCCTCACTCGAAGCTCCGTCTTCAGCCTCGCCATCTTCCTCTTTGTCACTTGTATCGATTGTTTCATTTGCTTCTTCTTCCTGAGTCTGATCGGTCTCATCTTCTTCCTTTGTACTTTCAGTCGTTGTACTTGATGTAGCACTCTCTTCCCCTTGAGAATCTTCTTTACCCTTGGATGTAAGTATAAAAAATGCTCCTAAAGATAAAATAATCAAGGAAAAGATTACAATTATTAATGTCGGCGAGAATGTTTTCTTGGTACCATCTGGACTTACCCTTGATCTGGAAGAATAAGAAGTAAATCGTTGAGGATTAGCGGGTCTATTACTTGATTGAATATCCATAGCAGTAGATAAAAGATAATTCACTTTAATAATACTGGAAATCTGGAAGAATGGCAAAATCTACATAGATAAAAAAGCTCATGAAACTTGTAGCCAATAAGCCGAGTAGCCGAAACGCCTCTTAGGCTATGTTTATGTAGAATTATTTTATGCTATAATGCATGTTATCTTTTTTCAAGAAAAATTCGAACATGAAGTCGAACAAACAGAACGGGCAGAAGTATATAATCGTAAAAGGCGCCCGCGAAAACAATCTGAAAAACATAAATGTAAAGATTCCAAAGAATAAATTTGTGGT
>JAQVGX010000121.1 GCA_028696515.1 Candidatus Dojkabacteria bacterium
CAGAGGAACACTATTCAAAGATTCGGTAACATAGTCGTTAAGTTTATAGGTGTGACTCACAGCATCCCAAATGCATTCTCTATTTTCTTAGAAACCCCGGCCGGCAACGTATTTTTTTCAGGTGATTATAAGATCGATACTGAACCTGAGAACGAGCCTGAGACCGATTATGCATCACTTCAGGCTCTAAGGGGAAAAGTAGATCTGGCCTTGATGGAAAGTACAAATGCTGAAGAGGAGGGGAAAACCATATCTGCTAAAAAAGTCGGAACAACACTTGACTCCGTTGTCAAAAATGCTGAAGGCCGGGTTATAGTAACCGCATTTGCAAGCCTAGTTTCACGTCTCTATTCTCTTGTACAAATAGCAAAGAAATACAATAAAAAGGTTTTTGTTTCCGGTCGCAGTCTCAACACGTCTTTAAGAATTGCAAAAAACCTTGGATATGTGAGTATTCCAAAGGATTTGCTTCAGCCCGAATCAAAGCTGAACCAATACAGTGATAAACAAATCCTCATACTATGTACAGGAAGCCAGGGCGAACGATACTCTGCACTCAACAGAATTTCGCAAAGAGAACATAAATACATAAAAATAAAGAGAAATGACCTTGTCATCATGTCCTCATCAGACATACCCGGGAACATTCTCCAGATCGAAAACATGACCGATAGACTGATAGCAGAAGGAGCAGATCTCCTAAAGAGCAACATGATGGAGATTTACGAAAGCGGGCATGGCATGAAAATTGATATGAAAATGATGTATGACCTCGTTCAGCCCAAGTTTGTGATCCCCATACATGGCAGTATGACAAAACGCTATTTAAACGAGAAGAATTTCATCGAGTGGGGAATGGACAAAGATAGAATTTTTCTCACCCAGGACGGTCAGTTTTGGGAGCGTGTACAAAACGGCTGGCAAAAGGGGAAAAGATTTGATGCAAAGCCCATTCTCATCGACGGCCTTGGGGTTGGAGACATAGGTGAAATAGTCCTCAAGGATAGAGAGCAACTTGCCAACTATGGTATGGTCTGTATAATCATGAATCTGCACCAGCAAAATCATAAGCTCCTTGGAAAAATTCGGTTTGAATCGAGGGGATTTGTTTATATGAAAGCTTCAAAGAAGCTGATGAATGATCTTGAGAATCTAGCTAGAGACATACACAAGCAGTGGTTTAGTCAAAAGGGATCTAAGAATAAAATTCTTAGTTTATCTGATCTGAGGGAAAAACTGGTGAAAGAACTTGGAAGATTCATCTACAAAACAATAGAAAGAGAGCCTATGATACTGCCTGTGTTTGTATAATTGACTTCACAGCTTGAATCGATACTACAAGATAAAAACGTCCAATATCCTGGTAAGAAATGAAGGTAACAATGATCTAATTGTCAATTGTCCCTAAGCTTGTCTTCAGTATCCTGGCTAATTCTCTCTCTTCAGTGGAAGATAGAACGCGGGAAATATAGACAGCTGTATACAATTTATCTGCTATTATCGAAGGTATTTTCGAGTACCCAGTTTCTTTAGTTCTCAATACTCCTGTTGCCCAGCTCAAAAGGGATTGCTTAGCATGCTCTTCTACTTTACCTGGAAGCTCCGGGGCAATAGCTGACACGCGATAAGCCATAATAGATATTTTCCCCAATCCCCGGGTATAAGATACAGACAAATCACGAAGAATAACATCGGCTGCATCACAGGCTGATAATTCTCCCCCCAACAATTCCTCATATTGTTGTACGAACTGTTGCTGTGCTTCTCTCAAGTCGATTAGAACACCTAATAAATTTATCCTGACAATCTCAAAATTTCCTCTTTCTGCTGCTTCAGCCATTGCTCGAAAAGTCTTATTGAAATCTTCAGGAGTGCGATAACCAAAGACCCATGCCATCTGGAGAACGATGTCGGCTTTATTGGTCACATCTATAAATCCCATAACCGTTTCATATTCGCTCGTAGGAAGAACTGACGCGAGGATTTGTAGTCGCATATTTACCTCAGAAGAATCAATAACGATCAATTCTGCAGAACGAGAAACATGTTCCATGCTGTATCCCATTTGCACCGCCCTGATAGATAATTCGTGAAATTTATCGGTTTCCATAAAATCTTTAAGATAAAATTAATAATTGATTTTATCACAAATCAGTTGTCTAAGAATATAAGTATAACATCTGCGGACATGTACTTATATTCAAAAAAGTCTCCTCAGCATAGATCCATAAACCTTATCCCTGTATTTCTTTCCTGCTACAATCTAAAATAATGTGGCCAAACAAAAGCATCCAATATGCCGGTATGAAAAAAGAAAAATACTGCTGAAACTACTGATAGCCAATAGTACATTCCTCTGTATTTATTTCTGGAATTCAAAAGTATTAATAGTACACCTAGAGTCGCCAGACCGACCAGAATCAGAACTAATCTTATGACTACCCAAAGAAGTGTGGTATTTTCATCTAGATAAATTCTAACAAGAGGGGTCCACAAGGCCGAAGGAACGAGAAGAAACAGATATAGTATCCAAAAAACCTTATATCCCAAACTAGTTACTTTGAACGTTTTGCTGTCAATTCTTACTAGAATAAATGACGTAAAAATGAAATACCCAAAAGCTGATAAGAGCATTGACACATAATAAGGAGATAAATACTTCTCCGGCATACTGCCCCAGAAAGCATCTGTCCCTCCTGGGAAATTGCCAAGAACCAAGATATAGCTTAAAAGCACTAAACTACCGAATAATAGAATTATCCAAAGCAGCATCTTTTTGTTGATAGTCATAATGAGTTCATAAAAACTTAGATATAATAATATGCCTAATGTGTGAATTAAAATAAATTCATTAAGTGATCAAGTTTATTAAAATCAAAATTGTATTTATAGTTGATATACAAACCAAAAGTGAATGCTAAAAGTTTATTTACAAGTCGGGTA
>JAQVGX010000122.1 GCA_028696515.1 Candidatus Dojkabacteria bacterium
CCATATGCTGTTTATACAGTAGCTCTTATTCTTCAGGTATTTATATAGCGAGGACGAGACAATGGGCAGGGTCATGATAATAAATGGAGAATATGACAGTGGAAAAACGGGAAGGCTGATCGATCTTTATCAAAGACAGGAGAAGGGTAGAGGAGTAAAATTCCTGAATCATAAGTCGTAACGTTAAAGGTAGCAATCAAATAGACTGCTACCTTTAGCTTATCCCGATAATATTATTTATCGTTTATTTTTACAAATTCACGGGTTTGAAGATACCAAAGAAGCTCTGCCTTTGTCTCACCCATTTCCTCATCAGGGAATTTGAAGCATGCTGCAGTTCCCTTCTTAAAGCGCAGGAATGTCCCGGATATCTCCTGGCTCCAAAGTGAAAGGTATGGCTGCTGCCCAACGACTATTGCTGCCTCCCCCGGCTCGATTTCCTTCAGCAGCCCTCTAAGCTTGCTGACCCCGCTTCCTGTTCCAAGGAACTCACGGTACGTCGGCTCATCAATTTCCAACTCGACAGCGAGCATTTCAGCCGTTTCCTTAGCTCTAAGGGTAGGGCTTGAGAAAATCCTCAGATTATCATAGCTTTCGATCATTGTTTTAAAACCTGAGACGCTCTTTTTAAGAAGGTTCTTGCCTCTTGCAGACAGTGACCTGAGATCATCCTCTGCTGAAGTTTCCTTGTCCTCTGCAATTCCATGTCTATAAAGTATTAGGTACTTACTCATTTATAAATCCTCCTTTAGAAATTATGTTCCTATCCGCAATATTACCCAATTTCATTGTGATAATACCTGAAATCACCATTATTGCATTCTATCTTTTGATTTATACCCACAAAAAAGAAAAAACAGTGATCGTGATGATCACTTCAGAGATTAGACAAACCCTCTTTTAAGCGTAAGCCTGATGGAGGGTTTGCTCATTTAAAGAATTAAGTAAGATATTTTGTACTTTATCTAAAATAAATCCTCGATTTTTACGGGGATCTCCACCCAATTTACCATCTTTTTTCATCATCTTCGTCAGCTTCTTCAAATTTAGACATGCATAAGTAAGAGCTGCCTTGTATCTCATCTTTTCAGCCCCTACCATGGTTGTGTATCTAAAACCATGTGATTCTTTGGCGGTTCCAAATATCCTCTCTATGGTTTCTTTTCTTAACTTGTACAATGCTTTGCCTTCCTGAGTATAACGGATTGCTTCACATGCCTCTATGTAGTTCTGCCATATGTGCCGGGTCAGTATCTTTGTTCTATTTTTGCTTTTTGTGCATTCTTCCAGCCTACTGCAATTCTTGCAGATGTTAGGATCACTTTTGTATTCTCTGTAGCCTTCTCTGTTGGTTGTTCTGTACTCTAATCTTTGAGACTCTGGACACGTATAACTGTCATCTTTAGTGTTATATTTGTATTCTGACTTCTTTATCTGACCTCTTAAACCCTTAGGCCTTGTGTATGGCAGTACTGGAATGATTCCTTTATCTAAAAGCGTCTTCGCTATGTATGGTGTCTTGTAGCCTGCATCCATTACTATTGTTTTTGGTTCAAATGATTCGATCTTCTTGAAAAAATCGCTGAAGGTGACGCTGTCATTCTCATTTCCTGGATATACCTCATATCCCAATATCCAGCCATTCTTATCACAGCTTGTCTGAACGCTGTATGCAAATACATCTTTATGTTCTCCCTTATGGAACAATCCACTTTCAGGATCTGTGGTGCTTACTGTTTTCTCAACTGTTTTCTCTCCACCGTCTTTGGGTGGCTTCAAGTCTTTTTTATCGTGATCTTCTCTATCTTTGTTGATTTCTTCCATCAGTTCTTTCTGGTATGTTCTTGTGGCTCTTTGTACTTTCACTTTCTGAAGTTTGTGTCTGTTGGCACTTGCTTTTACATGAGTTGAATCTATGAATTGAAGCTCTGGGTTTACATATCCCTTCTCAAAACACTGCTCCAATATGTGCTCAAATATTTTTTCGAAAAGATCTGTGCCCTGGAACCTTCTGGTGTAGTTTTTACCAAATGTAGTAAAATGAGGCACTTCATCGTAGAAATCTAAACCAAGAAACCACCTGTATGCAACATTTACCTCGATTTCTCTCATAGTTTGCCTCATGCTTCTTATCCCAAAAAGATATTGAATGAAGGGTATTTTGATTAAAAGAACAGGGTCTATGCTGGGTCTTCCGTTATCAAGGCAGTATTTATCTTTTACAAGGTCATAGATGAATGAAAAATCTATAGCTTTATCTATGTCTCTAAGGATGTGATCCTTAGGTACTACTTGATCGATCGAAAAGATTTGGACTTGATCTTTTTTCTCTTTTGGATCTCTGGTAAGCATATTTTACACCCCCTAATATTAATTATATTATATCAAAATATCAGGTATAAATGTTGCAATTGCAATGAAAAATCGGATTTATTTGCATGACAAAGCTCAACAATCTTTATTGATTGCTGAGCTTTGTCTTCAGTCTGGATGTCCAAATAGGACATATGATTTCAGATAAGATAACACTTTACAATGCTGAAGGGAGAGAGGTTACTTCTGAGTTTGATTTGAGTGGTGGTAGTATACAATAAAATTATCAATTCTTTAAATGAGCAAACCCTCCATCAGGCTTACGCTTAAAAGAGGGTTTATCTAATCTCTGAGCCCTATTTCAAGGGCTTTTCACAGTTTCAATATTAGATTTGCTTCGAAACTTTATGGTGCTACTCTCTAAACACGGGATTAACTTGCTGCAAAACTCCGAAAAATAGTTAAATAAATATTCAAAAAATTGTTTACAAGATGAAAAGAGTATGCTACCTGACTTTAGGATCAGACATTAAAAAATGGTGCAAACCGAACAAAAAATAAGTCTGTTGCAGTGATATGCAGCAGACTTATTGATATCCGTATATACTGGTTTGGATTAAACTTT
>JAQVGX010000053.1 GCA_028696515.1 Candidatus Dojkabacteria bacterium
CATTGACAACTGAGTGCATCCCTTCCCTAATAATAGCCAGGTTCTGAGGACTAACAGGTAACTTGTGAAGAATTTCTGGTTTGAATTCTTCCATAACTTTTCCGTCCTGATTGATAATTGAAGTCCAGAGATGAGGTCTGTAATAGGTTCCCCCATTTGCGATAGATGAGATCCAAGAAACCATTTGAAGAGGAGAGACTTCAGTTAATCCTTGACCAATGGCAGTATTGCACGAATCTCCAAGATACCATTGCTCCCCCTGAACTTTTTTCTTATATTCTTTTGATGCAACTGACCCTTGGAGTTCGTTTGGTAGATCAATTCCGGTTTTTTGACCCAGTCCAAAGTCATCTGTATATTTGTTTAAGTCATCGATTCCTAGACGCATCATAACATTGCAGAAATAGATGTTACTGGATCTAGTAAGCCCTCGGTGAATATTTAGTTCCCCTAAAGGAGCTTTTCCTACTTCACAGAACTCAAATCCCCCACCCAAGTCCATACACCCCTGACTAGTAAAAACTGTACTTGTGTCTATTACCCCTTCTTCTAAAGCCGCGCTACCTACAATTGTTTTGAAAGTCGACCCGGGAGGCTCATTTAGAGAAATTGCTCTATTGTAGAAAGGTTTTTGAGGGTTCGTCTGTAGACTTAGATATTCATTGTATGACATTCCCCTAACGATTTTATTTGGGTCAAAAGTCGGAAGACTAACTATCGAAAGGATCTCCCCATTCGATATGTCCATTATTACTGCAGCTCCTCCACCGGCATTATTTTCCTCTATACCTTCCTCAAGAAATTCAGCCAGCTTTGCCTGCATCTTTGAGTCAATTGAGATCTGAAGATTATCACCTGGTTCTGCAGATACCGGTAACAACTCTCTTACAATTTTTCTATCGCGATCGGTCTCAGAAATTGTCTTCCCATTGATCCCCCGTAAAACCTCGTCATAACTTCGTTCTATACCAGAATCACCTATTATGTCACCTACAGAGTACATCCCAGTAGCCAGATCTGATTCAGATACCTCTCTGACATAGCCAAGAACATGGGCAAGATTACTCCCTTCAATATACTCTCTTGTGATACCCATTTCTACATAGACCCCAGGCAACTCATCACTTCTGGAATATATTGAAATTATCTTGTTGCGAGTGACATTATTTAGAAGCGTTATTTGGGAAACATTCGTTCTCGTACCCTTCTCAGTATATGCTTTTGTTTTAAATTCTTTTTCGAGTTCTTTCTTATCTATTTCTAGAATATTTGAAAGATTTTCAATCACATAATCTTCCTTTTCTTTTGGCAACTGCTGAAGTTCAATTATAAGCTGGAATGATGGAGTATTCTGGACAAGTAAATTACCATTTCTGTCATATACCAAGCCGCGAGGAGCTCTAACTATCACCTCCGAAGTCTTGATTGTTGATGACAAGAACAGGTTCTCGCTTCCATTTACTATTTGCAAATTCACAAGATTAATAAGCAAAACCCCAAATATCAAAGCAAGTGCCAGATAAACCCAAAGAAATCTGGATTTGATTTTTGTACGTTCCTTAAGATATATATCCCTCATATTTGCTCACTTTAAAGAAAAGCCTGCCTCTTTCCTCGAATCAGGAATCCAGGAGGCATTCAAGACAAAACCAACTATTACTGTGACAATAGTCGAGACTAATGTCTTCGATAATAAACTACTCAACTCAAAATTACCAGTTATAAAGACAAGTTCAAAAAGCAAATCCGAAATAAAGATTGAACAGACAACTCCCAATATTGAAAACACAACTCTGCTCACTTTGCTCTCTACCTTAAGCAGGCCATTGAAGAAATCCAAGATTAGAAGTGGGAGGAAAAGAGATAGAAGATTTCTTCCCAACTGTAATTGCAAAATCAGATCTATAAGTAAAGATGTGATAATGCCACAAACAAATGCAAGCCTGTATTTCTTCAACCAGAAAAGTATGTTTATGGCAATAAACAGAAAACTTATGTTTTGTAGGATTCTGATTTCAACAAAAGAGACCTCGAAAAGAGCAGAGATAAATATAATTCCTACCGCAGTAATTATCATAATTTTTGTCCTTTGATTACAAAAATATAGTCAAGTTTCGTAAAGTCGATCTGAGTTTTAATTAAGGCTTCCTGGGTAGCTTGGGCAGGATTATTTTCAACCGAAGTCACTAACCCAAGGATAAGTCCAACAGGGTACTCACTGTTGATACCTGATGTTACTATAACTTCCCCCTCATCGATTTTCTCATCCGGAAGAATATCTACCATCTTTAGTATAAAACCCACATCCCCAATGATCAATCCTTCTGCCCTTCCCTTTTGACCTCGTGCTGGGATATTACTGGATGGAGAGGTGATCAAAACAACTTTTGAAACCTTGCTATCAGTTCTTACGACCATACCAATTGCATAGCCTCCCGAAATAACTATGTCCCCTTCTTCAACACCAGCAATACTTCCCTGATTTATTTGAATGGTACTATCTTGAATTACTCTATCCCCTACAACTCGGCCTTCTAGCATCCAATCTACCTTCACACTATCAGGACCTAGCTGATTTCTAAATATATCGTTTTCCTTCTGGCATTCATTCAGCTCAGAGATCTTTTCAAGCATTTCCTTATTCTCTTGCTTCAAAGATTCGTTCTCATTTCTAAGGGATGCTACGCGGCTCACAACTCCCAACCAATCATTGATACCAACCGATATCTTTCTTATCTCTATACGAGCAGGAACTGAAATCACAGAGACAACATTGTAAAGCCCGGAGACCGCACCGATGCTATCTAAAAGAAGAAGAAGAATGCCGCACACAATAACTCCTCCAAAAACAATAAATCTGTTTTTCAGCTCGTCTAAATCCATTTGTTATAAAACAATTACCTCCAAGTATACAACATCATGAGTAAAATTTCACATAGAAGACAAAAAAGAAAACAGCAGAATATAGCATAAGATCAGTTAATCGAAGAGAGAATCATATTTCACTACGTTCAGAGTAGATCCTCACCCACTACTTGTACTTTACTCAGAAGCTCTATATCTTTAACTACCTTTCCTGTTCCTCTCACTACACATGATATAGGATCATCTGCTATGTTCACAGGAGTTTTTAGCTGCTTTGCAAGAAATTTATCGATTCCACTAAGAAGTGCTACCCCACCGGCAAGTGTGATTCCCCTTTCTAGAAGATCTGAAAGAAGTTCTGGGGGAGTTGCCTCAATGGCATCTTTAATTGCATCCACTATTTGTCCAAGTGGCCTCATCAAGACTTCGCGAATCTCCACGCTCGAAACCTTAATATTTTTTGGCAATCCAGTAACAAGATCCCTTCCTTTCATGTCAAAATCTCTTTCCTTCTTTAACGGTTCAGCTGATCCTACTGATATCTTTATGTCCTCGGCAGTTCTGACTCCGATGAACAAATTATACTTGTGCCTAGCAAAATTCACTATTTCTTCATCCATTTCATCCCCAGCAATACGAATTGTCTTATCAACTACTATCCCGCCAAGAGAAATAACCGCCACATTAGTCGTTCCACCGCCTATATCAACAATCATACTCCCGGCTGCCTCGTCAATAGGCAGTCCTGCGCCAATTGCTGCCGCCATTGGCTCCTCAATAACATATGCCTTTCGAGCACCTGCACTATGTGCCGCATCTATTACGGCACGAGCTTCAACTTCAGTTACGACAGAAGGAATACCTATCACAACTCTTGGCCTCGGAATCTTAAAAGCCTTCCTATCTTCATTATGTGCCTTCTGAATAAAATAACGTATCATAGCCTCTGTAGTGTCAAAGTCTGAAATAACACCATCACTTAGAGGTCTGACTGCAATTATACTCGATGGGGTTCGCCCAATCATTCTGCGGGCTTCTTCACCAACCGCCAGGACCTGCTTAGTCTTCCTGTTGAGAGCTACTACAGAGGGTTCCTTTATGATGATACCCTTTCCTTCAACAGTCACCATAGTATTTGCAGTCCCAAGATCAATCCCAATATCATTCGTAAACATACTCCATATGGAATCTACAATCTTCATGCTTATATCGAAAGGAAAAGTTTATTTAGCACTTTTTCTAAGCTTCTTGTAGCACTTCATACATACATCAACTGTCATGATTTTTCCCTCTTTCTCTATCTTTGCCTTTCTTATGTTCGGTTTAAGTTTTCTTGTAGTTCTAGGGGCTCTATACTCCCAACCTCCTCCATATTTATGGCGTCGATGCCCTCCAGAGGTTGTTCCCTTTTCACAAAAAAAACATATCTTACTCATTATTCAAATTATGTATAAACTAAATTCTAAATGACTTGTAATATTATAACATCTACAAAAAATCTTCAACAAGGATAGCTATTTGATTATAGCAGTTAATTCAATTCTTAACAATTGAAGCCGAAGACTCTCAAGGAAGTTACCGTTGCCTATTTATATTTGATAACAGTTTGTTGTATAATAACGTAACATACATGGACCTGACAAAAAAAATTCAAAAATTAATAAAGCAATTCAAGCTCGAGGAGGAAATAGCATCACAACGACTCACTGCTGAGAATGTCAAGATTTCCAAAGCTGTAACCTTCTTCGCATTTGTTTACGAGAAACTTCGATATGTTATTGAATACAAAGAGGAAAACCTTCTACTCAGAAGCTCTATACAGAGAATTTTGATGAGAAGGGTTTCACTCAACTCACAGGGAAAAGACATAGCAAGGCCACTCATCCAAGAAATTCTCTGGGCTAGATACATAACTCATTTTCCTATTGACCAGCTTAACATTATTGAAAATATACTCGATAAATATATTCACCTGTTAAATCTTGTTCAACGACAGCCTTATGTTGAGAATAAGACAAAAGTTAAGTCGTGGGTAGTAGAGATTGCCTCAAGTGAGATCGAGAGAGTTGTTTCAAACAGAATCAAGCAAGATGCACTAGTTGAATTAATGTATAACGATATTTTGCCTTTCGTCGATATAAATGATAGCGAGATCTCAGGAAACTACAAGAATGTGCTTGTATTTATAGCCGTATACAAGGCATTGCTAAAATCAGACAATGAGACCCTTCGGTTCCATCTCTTAAATTTCTACTATCCAGGATGGACAAATGCCACCCCAGAAATGGTAGAAAATTTAGCTAGAAATATACAAAACACATATAATCAAATAGAGGCACATTTAAGCTATTATTTGAATGATAGACTGCTCCGATTTATGAGGAGAAGAACCGCTCCCTTTGTTATTCTTCAAAAGGTCCTGGAAACTCTTCCAGAAAACGAATTAACAGACGAGGAAAAAGTCAGGGATACTGTTACTACAATTACTAAAGTAGAGTACAAGAAAGCTCGAAAAAAAGTCCTTACTGCAGCTATAAGAAGTGTTATTTACATATTCATAACAAAATCAATATTTGCCATAATTCTTGAATATCCATTTTCTGCTTTAGTTTTAAAAGAGGTTCACTGGATTGCATTGATAATCAATGTAATCTTTCCTCCACTCATTATGCTTGTGATAGTTTCACTAATACGAGTCCCCGGCAAAGAAAATACTGAAATGATCTTTGCCAAGATTAAACAGCTTCTGTACCGAGAACAGGCATCTCCTGATCCAAAACAAAGATTTGTGATAGGAAAAAAAACCGAATGGGGTGCAGGATCCATACTCTTCAGACTTGTCTCATTCATCATTTTTGCCCTAGTATTTGGATGTATCTTCTACGCTCTCTATCTGCTTCATTTTAACATCATCAGTATAACTATCTTTGTTTTCTTTTTGAGCCTTGTAAGCATATTTGCATATCGGGTAAGACTACGTGCTAGAGAATTGGCTGTTACAGATACTGGTCAAGGCTTGGGAGAAACAATGGTTGATTTTATATTTCTACCGATTTTACTAGTAGGTGATAGAATCTCGAGAGGATTACAGTCAATTAATATTTTTACTTTTGTATTTGACTTTATCCTTGAAGCCCCGATCAAAACACTTATTCAAGTAGGAGAAGATTGGATTGGTTATTTGAGGGAGAAAAAAGAAGAACTCGAGCAGGGTGGCCCGAACTAATTCAGCTGTGAGGACTTTTCAACTTGGAAATTCTCATTATAACAACCCTTGATAAAACTTTTCACTACTACTAAGATGTGCTATACTTTTTATGCCCTATTGTATTCGATTACATAGGAAGTTAAAAATTGAGCCGACACTCACCCTTTTGGGAATCTTTATTGGCAGATTGTCTTCGATAGTTTGCCAGAGGATACCCACATAGTCTAAGGGGTCAATTTACTTCTTATGCCGGTACAGTGGGGTATTTCTTATCAGCCGCAATTGTGGACTTTTGTGTGTGAACTTGATAATTCACTGGACTTGAGGATATAATATTCAGGCTTTGGAAAAGGTACCTTAAAAATGCCATAGTAGCGAAGTGGCTAGAACAAATGTTTCATCCGCCTACCGAGCCGGAATAGCTCAGTGGTTAGAGCAACTGTTTTGTAAACAGTAGGTCAAGAGTTCAAATCTCTTTTCCGGCTCAGTGTGCGGGCAGGTAGACGTAGGAGTGAGTTCAACTCTCACCTTCGGCTCAAGTATTTTTCAGCTCTTTTTACAGCATAATTTTCAGTCACTAAATCTAAATTGGTAATTTGAGACTTGGAATTGGTCATTTTTTTATCAGGGATATCGAAGTGGTCACATCTTCATTCCATTCCGGCGGACTAATTCAACTAATTACAAATTCTTCATCGCATTTGAATTTGTTGAGTCTCATTGGGTAAACGGAGCAGATTCCTTAGTCAGAACTTTAAAAACATACTTGTTGAAAATTGAATTCTGGTCATTTCTCCGTCCAGGGGTACCGAAGTGGTCAAACGGGGCAGACTGTAAATCTGCTGGCGCAAGCCTTCGCGGGTTCAAATCCTGCCCCCTGGATTTCTCCTTTTCTACGGTCTTTGCAACATACTGAACCAGATTTTCTTATAAATCCGAAAGAGATGGAAGCACCTGTTTAGTGAAGCCTTACCTCTACTTAGGTAAATTGAGGTAATATCCCTCTTCCCACAAGTTTATTCATTCCAATATAATGAATAATTCATTCCTTTTCCCCTGATTCATCTATGTTACTCCAAATTGACAATTCCCTTCTTAAAATTATAATAGAATAATCGTACTTGTAAAAAAACATCAATGCTCAGTCAAACATCAGTTTTTAATAAATTCTTTGACACCAAAATTGTAAAATTTAGTTCACTTTTTTTCTGTTTCCTAGCAATACTGACACTCCACTCTCTCAATATTATACTTCCAAGACAGAATTTGAGATCAGATTTTCGTACATTTTACGTAGCCGCAAAAGTAAACAGTGACAGAAACAATGCTTATAACCTGGATACTTTGCAAGTAAAAGCCCAGGGTTTTGGAATCAACAAAGAAGTATACCCTTACCTTTATTCTCCTGTGCTTATGAATTTGATGTACCCATTTACCACTCTTAATCCTCTACTGGCTGAGTTTGTCTGGATATCACTTTCCTTAGCTGCTTTATCAGTAATTTTTACACTTGGCACTTATTTTACTAGCCTACTGCTCCCATATAAGAAAGCTCTTCTGATAGCAATCGCTTGGAGTATTGTATTTGTGTTTCTTGCCCCGACAAGAAACAATATTGAACTTGGACAAGTTAATATTTTTATCCTCCTTTTTGTTATGTTATCGGTATTGAGTTACATAAAAAATAAGCCCAGATTGGCTGGATTTCTTATTAGTTTACCAGTTTTTCTTAAGCTGGTCCCCATCCTAATCCTGCCACTTCTTATAGTAAAAAAACAGAAGAATGTTCTTCTCGGGTTTTTTATTGGAGCCCTTTTGATGACGTTTTTTAGCATACTTTTGAGTGGAGTCAATCCTTGGATAGAATACATTCGTTCAGGATTTCATTACTCAACTAATAATGAAATCCTAGGACTCTTTCAAACAGATTCTTTTGTTAACGTATCCCTTTTAGGTTTTTTTTCACGCATATTTAACAATTCGCTTATAATAAGAGGATGCTTAGCAATAAGTTTACTTGCACTTCTTACAATACTATTAATGGCCTCTAAGAAAGTTAAAAACATAAGTGAGTTATATGGCTACATAGTACCCATACTTATTGCAAACATCATCATCTTACCGGTTGCATACATACACCATCTGATTTATCTCTACCCCTTTCTGATTTTCCTGCTTGTAGAGAATACTTTAAATCCTAACAAGCTGACTATCTATAGTTTCACTACTCTGCTTGTCTTAACGATATTGGGACTATTCGATTATCCAACTTTCTTTTTTGAAAATTCTCTCCACGATGCAGATATACTTAAACCCGCATATTCCTTGAACCTTTTATTTCTAATTTCAATCTTTTCATTTTGCATTTATCGGACAAAAAAAAGAGAGAGGGTATGAAGTTGATCACAATAAAACTTAACCGGATTTCGATCCTTACAATTCTCCCTTACTTCTCGAAAATCAGACTAAAGCTCTTAAAACCTAGATATTTATAGAATTTAGCAGTATCCTTATTGCTCTGCAAAGCTTCAACCCTAAATCTTTTGGCCCCTTTAGCTCCTCCCAATTCCATGGCTCTCTCTGCTAAGGCAGTTCCGATACCTTTATATCTATATACTTTCTTTACATACATATTCTCAATTTCTGCTATTGGATTTACGCTTCGGTAAGAATATATATCCACATGCAGGCAAATGTAACCTACAATTTCTTTATCAGTTTCAGCGACTAGCACAACAGATCTCGAATCGCTAATTCGCCTAGAAAAATAGGCCCTCCCTATTTTTGAGTAGGTCCAGCCTGGATTGTAAGTATTCCCAAACTTCCTTTCGTATTTGAATAGCAGAGAGTTTAAATAAAGAATTGCTGATAAATCAGTTTTTTTTGCTTTTCTTATTACCATTTATTTATTGGTTAGAATTTTACAATTATAACAGTTTTCAGTTACCCTTTTAAGTCTAAATCGTATCTCAAACAAAGCAGTATTCTCTTCAGTTCAATCATCTAGTTGACTCAGCATTCTCTTTCTCTCTGGTAGTAAAAATCGAGAGTCAAGGTTGCTTGCCAGAATACCTATAATTTCTCTAAACATTGTTTCTGGAAATCTCGAGTGACCGTTTACCATATTTGGAATGGCTTTAATTCAAGATAAAATCCTTGCTAATTGAATGAAATTTTCTCTTGCTTGTCTGAGTCTTGCCTCTTTTCCAAGCTTTACTACATAAGCTCATCAGGTAAAAATAAGACCTCCAAAAACTACGTATAACATCCTGGAGAAACAATTCTGAAACTTGAGAATAGAATCAATAAAGGTAACTTCTGGTTGTGTAGACTTGTCAATGAGCGCTACAAGATTTCTGATTCAAAAGCTAGGAGAAAAGATCAGGAAAGCAACGCCCTTGAATATCAATACATATAAATAAGAAGACCATAATTCTTAAGCATCATACCCCAAAGTCTGTTTACATAGTTATTTGTATTCTGTGTAATGTTACACTAAAATTAACATATCTGAGTTGACTGACCTGATATGAACCCGTATATCATTTTTAGGTTTTTTGATTTTGCTGTCGCAACTGTATTTGGGTTTTTAGTTTTCTATAGAAACCCTAGAAATAAGCTCAATAGGCTTTATTTTTTATTTTCTATCACTTTTGCACTCTGGCAATTTATAAGCCTAAATCTTTACATGGCAAGTTCGTTCCGTAATGCGTATTTCTGGGCAGGAATGGAATTCTTCTGGCCCTTTGCTGGAGCGTTTCTCGCTCATTTCCTGATTCTGTTCACACAACAAGTGAAACTTTTAAAGAATAAGCTTATCTATATCATCATCTATGGATTTCCTGTCTGCTACAGTATATTTGCCGTTTCTTTTCCCAGTCAGGCTACTTCTATCCCCGCCTACTCACCAGAAGATAATCTCTGGTATTACGAGGATTACAATGAGATATTGTACTACTTGACAGTAGGATACCTACTGCTGATAATCATTGTATTCATATTTCTTGGCATCAAGTATTATAAGAATCTTGTTAACCAGACTAAAAGGTTGCAAACCCGAACTATTTTATTGGGGCTTATTATTCCCATTCTAATAACATTTATTGAGGAAGCTGCATATTACTTCGATTTTTCTAGCCCTATACCTCCTATTAGTCCATTACTAATATTATGTGTCTTTATAGGATATGCCATGTGGAAATACGAACTCTTCTCCTTTGACGTCATGAGTGCAGCCGAAAGTACCATGTCCACTATGTCAGATGCGCTTATTCTTATTGACCCAGAAGGGATTATTACCGATGTAAATAAATCGACATGTAATTTGCTCGGATATAGGGAAAAAGATTTAATCGGTAAAAACATTGACATTATTTTTCCTGCCAGCGGAAGTAACTTTTATCAAGAGAAAGTCTGGGCCGAGCTAGAAAAAGGAGAGGAATTGAGTGATTTGGAGGTTACCCTTGTATCAAAGGGGGGGAAACAAATACCTGTTTCTTCTTCAGCTGCACTTGTAAAAGACCGTAACAAAAAAACCCTTGGGACAATCTACATTGCAAGAGACATCTCCGAAAGAAAAAAGATGGAGAACGACGTAAAGCTACATATGAAGGAGCTGAAGAAGATAAATGAAATCCTTGTCGGTCGTGAAATGCAGATGATAAAACTCAAGAATGAAAATGCTGAGCTAAGGAAAAACTTTACAAATAAATAAGTCGAAAATCCGAATAAGTTATATTGACCTTTTTCTATTAATTAATTGTACTATTTACTGCCCAACCTAGGCCATTTGCCCTCATCTGAATCTCTAAGCTAGCAGTAACTGTAGAAATTTTAGCTGATTCAGTTATCCCATCATCAGTTGTGACTTCAATGATAGCATCCGGCCCGTACATATGCATGTAGCATTTTGCCTTTAAGTACGCCGCCACAAGCCCTTCCCACCTAAGTAGCCTCTCAGTTGTGTAGTCAAGAAGATGTGACGATTCCATTTGGTGTTTCAAACAATAATCAATTCTATCAGTATTTACATGTAAAATTCAACTATTCCTCCTGGTTAGCACATACTTTATCCGACTGCTATGGAAAGCCTATTCACTCATCAGACAGCTAACTTAGCTTTATGAGTTCAATTGCACGACTTTATCTAAAAACTGTTTTTGATTGTTATTTGAACACTCTGCTCCTTTCACAGAGTAAGACAGCACCGGGCTAAAGCCTCGGCATTTCTCCTAGGGTTTTATAAATTCTATCTTTCTTGTACAATGGACATAAAATACTGTCCATGACCGGAAACAAAATGCCAAGAAAATACATTGTAGTTATTCTCATTATTATTCTTATTTCCTCAGGAGTAGTGTATTGGGGTATAAGATCTCTATTAAGCAATAAAACTTCAACACAGCAGTCTGCCTGTTCTGCAAACATGCCAAGCGATATTAAGCTTGAGATTCTGCAGGAACCGACAGGAGATTTCCCCTGGTGGGACGAAGAATATCCTTTTTATAGACAAATTACGATCATAAACCAAAAAATGATCTCCATCCCCAATGAATGTTTGATTTCTCTGGAATTTGATCATGGATATTTGGTTGATCAGAAAAAATCACGAAGCGATGGTTTCGACCTGAAATTAGTTGCATACAACAAAGGAAGTTATTCTGAAGTTCCTTTTTATCTCGTCAACCCTGACACAGGAGCTTCTTACATCAAATTCCAACTACAGAATGATCTTGAAAAGGGCCAGGAAACTTCAGTCTACTTTCTCTACTATGGCAAACTAGGAAGTGGAAAAAACAAGTTTTTAAAGAATAATGATAACATCGAAGAACAATACGCACAAAACTACTCCCTAAGGTTTAGCCGCGAAATACAGACAGAGATCACTGGCCAGATCGATAGACTCTGGGTCCTGAAGGGATCAAAGGAGTATTCAGAAATAAACTACTCAGTTAGTCTTGATTCATCACTTCAAATAGGAAATGCAAAACCAACATACAAGATACTTGGGACTACGATAGATGGAAAATTATCCAAAAATGGCACAGGGAACTTTGGTGCAGATATTCCTGTAGATTCCTTGAGGACCGGTGAGTATGAGTTGCAGGCTTCGATAAAGATAGATAACACAACTTACACTAGCCCTAAAAACTACTTCATCATCACTTACCCTTTATATGTCACTATGACAATTGACTATGAAGGGACAGATGTGCCCGACAAGGAACTTCAAGAGGTTATCAACTTTAGCAGGCGTCATAGCAAGATTCCAATTGTTCATTTCTTTAATCCAAGAATATACGTGACAAACGAAATTTCGGAAAATCGTGTCAAAACTTTAACCAATTGGGTTGTCGAAAGGAGAAATGAAGGTGACGAAATTGGTATGCATCTACATATGCACTATGATATGGTACAAGCGGCAGGAGTAAAGGTGAGGAAATCTCCTAAATGGACAGACTATCTTGATAATGGCCACGATGTTCCTTGTAGTGCTTACAACTATGACGAATTTATGAAGATTCTAG
>JAQVGX010000054.1 GCA_028696515.1 Candidatus Dojkabacteria bacterium
GCTCCTGTTGTGAAAACAGCAGGTATGAACATAGAGAATCTATTAGAATTAACTGTCCAAAATGATGCATCAGATCTGCACATCACAGTGGGGTATCCTATTTACATTAGGGTTGACGGAAGTCTTCGGAAATTGGGGGCTGAGATCATAACCCCGGATAGGGCCAAAGAGCTCATTTATCAGGTACTTGATGATCAAAAACGCGAAATTTATGAAGTAAATAAAGAGGTCGATCTTTCATATAGTTATCAGGATAAAGCTAGGTTCAGGGTGAATGCTTATCATGAGAGAGGGAACATGGCTGCTGCTTTCCGATTGATTCCAACCAAGATACGATCGATTGAAGAGTTATTTTTACCTAAGATACTGCATGAATTTACGAAAATTCCGCAGGGATTAGTTATTGTAGTAGGTCCTACCGGTCATGGTAAAAGTACAACACTTGCGGCCATGATACAAGAGATAAACGTGAGGGATGCAAGGCATATTCTAACTATCGAAGATCCTGTTGAATATCTTTATTATCCAGCAAGAAGTCTTGTTGATCAAAGAGAATTGCATCAGGATACACACTCATGGGAGATAGCCCTGCGAAATGTGCTTAGACAAGACCCTGATGTTATACTGGTCGGTGAAATGAGAGATTTTGAGACGATTGCTGCTGCCATCACTGCTGCAGAAACGGGACACTTGGTATTTGCAACTTTGCACACAAACAGTGCGTCTCAATCGATAGATCGTATCATCGATGTGTTTCCTGAGCATCAGCAGGCGCAGATCCGTATGCAGTTGTCAAATGTTATCGAGGCTGTCGTATCTCAGCGATTGGTTCCTATAATTGGCGGGGGAAGGCGTGTTGTAGCCGAGATCATGATAGGAACAGCAGCAGTTCGAAATGCAATCCGTGAGGATAAAACTTATCAGATAGACAATATCATACAAACAAGTGCGGATGTAGGTATGGTGACGCTTGAGAGGTCACTTGTTGAGCTCATTCGGGAAGGAAAAATTACAGTTGATGACGCACAGAACTATACTACTAAGCCGGAGGAAGTACTCCGACTGGTGAGAAAGTAGTACATAGTAGCAGTCTATTAACTATATTTTAAATCTTATAAGTTAAGAAAAATGGCAGTTTATGAATATGTCGCAATGAATAAGGAGGGTAAAACTGTCCGCGGTGATTATGACGCACAGAACCGAACCGAAGTTGTTGACTTCCTGCATGAAAAACAGCTTGTTGTTGTGCACATCGACGAGAAGGTAGGATTCAGCTTTAAGGATATATCGAGCTTTCAGATAGGAGGGATTCCTCTTCCGAGCAAGGTTGTATTTGCCAAGCAATTTGCAACCATGATATCTGCAGGACTTCCTTTGATACAGGCCCTGGATGTTCTAGCCTCGCAGGAGAAAAATCCGGCATTCAAAAAAGCACTCGATGCAGTGACCAAGTCTGTAGAAGGCGGGAACAAACTGTCGCAAGCGTTTGAAAAGCACAAAGTTTTCAGCGAGGTAGAATTGAACTTGATCGCTGCAGGTGAAGAAAGCGGTAACTTGGTAGAGATCATGCAAAGAGTTGCTGAGAATCTCGAGAAACAAAAGGATTTTCAGTCAAAAGTAAAAGGAGCCATGATTTACCCTGCTATCATCATGATAGTCATGGTCGTTGTTGTTATCCTTCTTATGATGTTTATGATTCCGGCGGTTTCAGATCTGTATGATGACTTTGATGCAGAACTTCCCTGGATGACACAGTTGCTGGTTACGATCAGCAATTTCTTTGCTTCTTTCTGGTGGGCGGTTGTTGCTTTCTTTATTGCTTCAGTTTTTGGGATTCGCTATTACTACTCTACCCCATCTGGGCGGGAGGTTATTGATAGAATTTTGCTGACTATACCTATCATCGGAACGCTAAATACAAAAGTTCAATTGGCAGAATTTTCAAGACTTCTGGCCCTGCTTCTAAAAAGCGGGGTCTCAATCATAAGTGCTATAAATATCGTGGCCAATGCTCTATCAAACATTCACTTCAAAAATGCGCTCAAAACAGCGGCGAAAGAAGTCGAAAAAGGAACTCCTCTGGCTGTGCCGATTTCCAGAAACGATGATTTCCCCCTTGTTGTGAGCCATATGATAGCAACCGGAGAAAACACCGGGAACTTGGACAAGGTGCTGAGTGATGTTGCAAATTATTATCAGACAGAAGTTGACTACATGACTACCAACTTGACAAAAACTCTAGAACCTATTATCTTGGTAGTAGTTGGAGGGATGGTAGCGTTTCTGGCATTTGCGATTTATGGGCCTATTTACAGTTTAGTCTCGCTGATTGCTTAAGAACTCAATTAAATTAAAATCAAATTTATTTATTAATTAGTAAAAAATATATGAAGAAGTTCATCAAAAACAACGGGTTCACTCTGCTTGAGCTTGTTGTAGCTATGGCCATATTCGGCGGTCTTGTGATGGCGCTGTATGCTGCTATAGGAGCCGCAAGAAGAAGTGCAAGAGATACAGCAAGAAAAGCGGATATGCAGGCTCTGGAGTTGGATATTGAGGATTTCTATGGAGCAATCATGCAATATCCACATCCCACTACTCATATGTTCGCATCTTGTACTACGGCAGAATGTCAAGTTTGTACCGGTGGTAATAATACAGCTTGCACAAATGGGACAAGTATGAGAATGACATCTCATTTCCTCAATGCTACTACTAATTTTAATAGTCATAGAGGTTTCTTAACAAATATTACCGAAGCTGCATGCAATTGTCCAGATATCAATCAAGCACAACGTGCGACTAGGAATAGCTGGCATCTGGCCTATAAGTCTGATAGTACAAGGCAGAATTATTGTCTCTATACAAGACTTGAAAATGGACAGTGCTTTATAGTAATGCCGCAGCACTAAAACTAATATATTGATTTAGAAAGCCTTCAAGACGCAAGTTTTGGAGGCTTTTTCTTTGGGGCGTTTGTAGCATTTGATTTAGAATTGAGAATGTTTTACAGGTATGGTAGATTAGATGAGAAGTGTGTTAGAAGTACATTAGTTTTTTATTGAGGGTACATTAAGTGGATTAGATAGATTTAATTGACGCTGAAATGATAATAATTCTCTACATATTTCTCTTTCTTTTCGGGACTGCGATAGGCAGTTTCATAAACGCGTTTGAGTACAGATTGCGTAACAAAATCAACTTTGTCACTAAGCGTTCAGCCTGCCCCAAGTGCAAGCACGAGCTTGGCGTGCTGGACCTCATCCCTCTGCTCTCTTTTGTCCTTATCCGCGGCAAATGCCGGTACTGTGGAACAAAAGTTTCATATCAGTATCCAATAGTCGAATTCTTGGCAGGAATGCTGTTTTTGATCTCAGGCTGGTACGTAAGCTCCCGCATGCATATCTACAGCGTTTCAGACCTGTTTTACTTGTTCAGTATTGCCATTTTGATCGGACTTATGTTCTCTCTTTTCCTCTTTTTTGCTCTCTATGACGTGAAACATAAAATCATACCAAATAAGGTAGTCATTCCGGTGATCATTATAGCCATCATTTCCAATATGATTGTCGCCGCAGTTATGCATTTAAACCTATTCTCGTCTGTTTGGCTTATTATCGGAGAATTCTCAATTCTGTGGAACATCCTTTCTGCGATTCTTGGGGCCCTTTTCATAGCTGCCATCATAATCGTAACAAAGGGAAAGGGTATGGGAGGCGGCGATATGAAGCTTGTTTTTCTGATGGGACTCATACTCGGTTGGAAAAATCTCATATTTGCTATGTATGCCGCTGTTATCCTGGGCTCTGTCGGAGGGCTTATGTGGGGAGCTTTTGCTGGCAGGATTAAAGGTCTGAAAATTCCCTTTGGCTTGTTTTTGTCACTTGGCACCATTATCGCCTTCTTGTTTGGTGAAGATGTGTGGGAGTGGTTTTGGATTATATAATATCTTAAATATCAAAATTCAAAACTCACAGCCAAAGGCTGGCCCGCCTCTGGCGGGAAGTTTCAAATATTATTAAATTTAGCAGCTTGTACTCAATCTTAAAATATTTGAACAGTTAGTCAACTTGTGCTTCAGTAATATTTGAAGAAGCATCCTTTTTTTTGACATCTAAACTTTGAGCTTTGACATATATTCCCTTCTTGCAACTTTTCCCCTTTCATGTAAAATGTATCAAGAATTGCTTTTTCGCCAGTTAGCTTATCAGCCAGTCCGCTGGTTTGTTAAACAGATAGATAGTGAATAGCAGTTATTTATGAGTTAAGCAGGTAAATAGTTGAATAGGAATTATTTACAACAAAAATTTGGAATTGGCGGTAAGGAATATGATGCCCGCGGCTTTACGCTTGTTGAACTGCTTGTTGTCATGGCTATAGTTGCTTTTATGACTATACTTATCATAAATGCGGTTACAAAATTCAAACAAGTTATTCTGGTGACAAGTACAGCCAAGGAGATAGTTGTGTATCTTCGAGAGGCCAGAAGAAATGCGATAAACAATGTGGTGACTTCAAATAATACAACGCCTCAGGCATACTATATCAAATTTGGCGGGAATGAATATAACTGGGGGGAGTGTGATTCCTCTTTTGGCTGTTCAGAATCTCCTTCGATAAAATCGAAGCAGTATGGGAATGTCGATGTCACAACTTGTGGAGGGAACAGCATAATCAAATTTGAGCACGTCACAGGAAAGATGGTTATAAATAGCAATCCCCTTCTTTCTACTTCAGCTAGTGATTGTGAAATAACAGTAAGCATCTCAACTCCGCTGATATCTTCGTCGAGAAAGATAAAGGTTGATGCAGAGGAGAGGACAATTAAGATGTTATAACTATTAATTGAGAGGCATATTTAAAAACGAAAAAGCATTTAGTCTTGTGGAATCTGTTATTGCACTTGCAATCGTTGGTGTTGCTATGGTGATCATAACTCAGGTTAGTCTGGCAACGCTCAAGCAGGCAAAAAAGAATGAACTGCAGGAGGTAGCTGTACAAAGTGCGGTTGAAGCCATGGATTTTGTGAAACAGCCAAGTGACCTGTTAGTTGATGTTGATCCTCCGAGAAGTTATAAATTGGACTTGACTTATGTGAAGCTAATTTCGAGCGGTCTTGATCAATCCGATATTACCACATGTGATTCAAGTTCAGATTATTTAGTTAACAGTTTGTTTAGTTCGGGTTATACCATTTGTCAACAGGTTTTTATTACCAAGCCAGGTCCAAGTGAACAAAAGTGGGATGTACGAGTTCTTGTATTGTGGAAAACGGTTGACGGAAAGATAGATAAAGCGGAAATAAAGGGATATAGATTGGGAGGAACTGTAAAATAGAGAGAGGTGGTTAGCACAGAGAGCAGTCTATAAATAGTTTATTAGTTGGTATATTATGTACATTGGTTGTTAATGAGTGAATTATTAAAAAAAATAAAAATAATTGTTAATAGGTCCTCGAAAGGTTTTTCACTTCTCGAAGTTGTGGTGACTATGGGGATATTTGCTATCCTTATGGCTATCGTCATGAGTATACTAGTCATAAACCTGAAAGTGAGCATGCGGGTAAAAGCAAGGAGTTATGCTCGAGAGGAAAGTGCTTTTGCTCTCAATCTTTTGAAAAAAGATTTACGTAACGCAGAGTTAATAGAATATAGTTCAGGAGCGGCCAGTGGGATGGTGCCTGGTTCAGGAGATATTAAGGTCAGCGTTTTGGATGCAGGTGGTGGACATACTTACACCTGGTACCTTGATGGTAGTCAGATCCGGCGGGTTGAAACTGGAACTCTCGATACTACTTACCTGACACCAAGCGATGTGGAATTTGATTCGGCTGGCTTTTGGATAAGAGTGATAGATAGAAGTACCTTAGATACGGAAAACTATATTGTTCTTATCAAAATGAAGGTAAGAGCAGGAGGCATGCCCGAGGGAAATTGGATATATAAAGAGGTAGCGATTTCGACTAGAAATTTAAATTTTTAGAAATTTTTATCTAGTTTACATTTACTATATAGTGTACTAAAATGATCAAAAATTATTCCTTCATGAGAAAACTGCTTGCGAGTTTAAAACTGATAAAAAATAGATTTAACGAAAAGGGACAGATTCTTCTTTTCGTGATAGTCATCCTGGGCGTACTGCTTTTCATCCTTTTTGCTATTCTTCTGACAGTTCGTACTGATATCAAGGAAACTGCACTTGAGAGAGAATACGAGCAGGGTTACTCTGTAGCTGAGGAGGAGTTGTTTCAGATAGGCGCTGACGGACTGGATGGCTGGAAGGCGGATAATGTTGGTAATATAAGCAATGCTTATGGTACTGAATACCAAGGGTTTTGTGATGGTGTGCCTGAGTGCTGGCTGGAATGCGGTCTTGGAGAAGACGGGGACTCCTGTGTCATAGTAAAGGTCAAATATATAAAAAATATTCATGACATGACTATCACACAGGATGAAACGCTGGAGGTTTTACTGGATCCGGCAGATGGTAACCTTGATGTTACCTGGCAGGGTGCCGAGGCTATGTCGGTGATCCTTGTTTGCAAAGATGGTAATGATTATCCAAGTGTTCGAGCGGCTGTATGTAACTCTCAAACAGGGCCCTGCAGTGTTAGTGGGGGAAGTGGATTCATAACTATTGGACAGGCAAGAACTTCTCCAACACATGATACTCCTTTAAACATAAACGGAACCAATGGATGTGCTCCATATGGTAGTAATCCGCAGATATTAAGATTGAGAGCTATCAAGGGAGATGCTTTTGCAGTTGGTGTTTATAAGTTAGGTGGAGCGGATCTAACCAATCCTCAAATGGTCGAGGTCCGCGTTCAGGCTCTGCCTGAGGGGGGGGATGTTACTGAAGATGTTTCGGCTCCCGAGGTTTATACCTTATCGATGCTGAACAAGCGACTCCCTTCTCTATTTGACTATGTACTCTATGTAGCTAATGGTGAAGTTGATAAATAGCATCAACAAATTGTTTTAATTTAATTGTTAGTAATTCTATAAATGGATAAGAAAGATACGGGGAAAAAGAACAAAAAGATTCTTATCGTAGACGACGAGCCGGATTTGAGAATGATGTTTAAAGATATCCTTTCAACTGTAGGATATGAAACTGGCGAGGCGGAAGATGGGATGGAGTGTCTGGAGAAAATGGAAAAGGAAAAGTATGATCTTGTGCTCCTCGATCTTATGATGCCCAGAATGGACGGCATGGAAGCGCTGACTAGGATAAAGCAGGACCCTGATAAATACGGCAAAGTGCCTGTATTGATTCTCACAAATCTTACGAGTGATGTGGCCATAAAGGAAGGCTTTGAAAGAAAGGCTGATGGGTATCTTATCAAAACAGAGCTTACTCCTGAGCAGGTGATCAAAGAAATAAGCGGAGTTTTCAACGGTGGTAGCAAGAAGTGAAATAGTAGTCTAAAGTATTTAGTAGCAGTATTTGGTGTTTGTGATATTTACAATGAAAGAAAAAAAAGATTTCACAATTGTAGGAATTCTGGTAGTTATCATCATGGGTGCTGGTTTCGGGCTGAGTTATTACTTGGGGAAGCGTGAACAAAAACAACAAGAAACTCAGGTGGCAGCTGAGGAAAATAAAGCATGGGCTGATGCAGAACTGGCAAAAATCCCCGGAAGTGAGAACTTTACTAAGATTGCATTGGTTGGGAAAGAGTATATTTTTGAGGACGATATTCAGGCATACTTTGCAAGGCAGGGAAACCTTAATGATTTCGAAGATGTTAAAAAGAAAGAAGATGCAATCGAACTAGAAGTTTCGAAGTCACTTATTTTACAGGAAGCTAATACACTTGGCTGGATTAAGTTAGATTCAAGCTGTTTCAATAATCCTAAAAAGGACTATGAACAAAGGGGTAAGCTCGTGGTTCAAGTTCAGCTTAAATTTGAGGAAGATTATCAAGGTAGTTTCGAATATGAAGCAAACTCGATTGTGTTCAATCCGACGCTTCGTAAAACTGAGTACATAGAAGAGTATGGATTGGAAGCAGCAAAGTCGTTGGCTCTTCAGAAATTAGAAAGTATTCGTGAACGTGTTGTGTCGGGTGAAGTAAACATCAAGGAAGCAGGTGAAATAATAGAAAATGACTCTGACGTTCAAATGTTGAATCCAGATGGATACGATCTTACTTCGGTTAGTTCGGGGGCATATTTCACTGAGGTAGTAAGCCCAGAATTAACCTCAACAAGCCGGTTTTCGGACATATACGAAGAGTTGGAGGATCTGAATACTGGCGATACATCAAAAATATATTTAGTGAAATCTAATCATAATATTAATGGTCAGACCGAAGATCAAGACACGTTTTATGTTTACTATCATATCGTAAATTCTGGAAGGGGGGGGTATTCAAATCTTAATGATTGGATTCAAGGCTTAAAAAGTAGGTATAATATAATATATTACTAAGGCAGAGGAAATTGGAGCATAAACAGGCGAGCATGACAAAAAGATTCTGGTATGTAATTTGTTTCTTCTTAGGAGTTTATCTATTGATAGGAATGAAGCAAGATGTTAGTGCCGAAATAGATCATCAGCCAAAGCATATGTATGGTTTTGTTGTGAACCAATTCGGTGATCCTATAACTAATGCACGTGTGGAGATGTGGGATTCCTATAAACCGAAGAGAAATAAAACAAATCAAAGATATGTTGATGTTGGCGGTAGTGGATGTGAATATAATCTGAACAGTTTCGCTGCATCCCTTGAATACACTGTGGTTAGAGAATACTATGGATGTTGGGGGGGAACAGACATGGATTGTAGCTCGAGCAGTTTTGGAGCTGCCAACGCTAATAGGTTTTTCTTTTCAAGTTACCAGTCACTTTTCGATGATTGGGGAGTTCCGAAGAGCAACTGGCCTCCGGGGGATCCGAATTTGGATCAGACAATTACAACGACATGGTGTTCGACAAAAAAATTGAAAGTCAGGCAGCATAATTCTGCATGTGGCTTAGAGTCTGGGGGTTTCGGATGCAATGAATCGCCTCTTTTCTTTGAAGCAACAGCACCGGGTTGCGATTGTTCACAAAGTAAACTAACTATTGATGACGAGAATAACTATAGTGATAAATGTGCACTTGAAAACGCAGGGACACTTGTGTGTACTTGTCCGGTTCCTCAGCCTACAGTTTCAGTTACTCCAAGCGTTGACTGCCAGCCTTATAAGGATTTTCATATAGTCGGGCAGGATCCGGGAGGTTATGATGCTATCTCTTGGTTTGATGTGACAGTCAAGAATAGCGCCGGAGTTACTATAAGTGATTTTGATCTGACAGAAGATGCTTTCGGAAATCTTTCTATCACTCCTGCTGGTATCACTCCTGCTGGGAGTGCAACAGCATTGGCTTGCTCAGGCAGCGATACCTGGTGTGAATCAGGCTCAGCCTCAGGAGGCAGTGGTAGTGTTACACTCAATGTTCGCGCGAACGGGTTAGCGGATGGAAATTATACAGTAACAGTGATAATTCACTCCAGCGGTACAACGGCTCAGTCGTCAGCATCTTTTAATGTGTATGGACCGCCTACTGCAGAAGACCCATGGTTTACTCCTCCAACTATTGAGGGAACCCTAACATCTACTTTGGGTTGGATACCGCCATTGGGGGCAGGTAGTTGTGTCATCTCTTGCGAAGCGCAGCTTGGGTGTGGTGCTGGTCTAAATTGCATGGTTTCGGGAAGTCATACGACTCCTCAAGCAGATACCATGACAGGAGATGGTAGTTATGATGCAGTTATGACGGTAACTAAGGCCGGCTGTCCTGATATTGTTTTGCCGAAAACTTTGAATGTGTCAACAGCAGAGCCCTGGATGATGACAGCGCGTGGAGATGTGTATGCCTCGGACGGTTATGATCTCAAACTACAGCAGGTAACAGGCTACTCTGTTCCAAAAATGCCCCCTAGCGATGATGCTTATTTTTCAACATATATTATTTCGAGAAATATGGCAGGAGGCTGGCCTGACCCGTCAGCTGCCAGGGGGAGCTTGAGGGGCTATCTTTTGGGAGACTATGATGACAAAAATACTTCAAAGCTTGGTGCAGAGAAGGTATATAATTATATGAGAGGAATAGTGGAAGCTAATGGAAGAACAATCACTCCTTTGCCGCCCGGAGGCCCGCCAACAAGTTGCAGTGGAGGGATTCTCCGTGTTTACTTTACTACTTCGACTATCGATTTTACGGATGCAGATTATGGTTCCGCTGCAAATAGTGCTTGTGTTTATGTAACATCTGGAGATGTAAATGTGGGACCAAATGTTCAAAGGATTGAGGGGTTCATTCTAGCCGATGGTAACTTTGTAACTTCTTCTTCAAATAAAAAACTGAGGATTGATGGCGGAGTGATTTCTTCGAACGTAAACTTCGGAAGAGATCTAGATATCGATAGCACTGATCCTGCTGAAATAATAATCTACGATGCAAAGTATCTTATGCTTCTTCGTGACTGGCTTGGGGAAAGTTATCCATTCAGAATAAGAGAGTATAAATACGGTAGCAATTAGCGCATATTTGGAGAAATGCGTTCCCTTTTCTCCCCCGTCCCTTTCTTTTTTTAGAACCTAAAAAGGTATTGCCTGATTGGGCAATATATGTTTAAATAATGGGGTAACTTATATAACTGACATTTAAGAAAGTATTGTGGCTGAAGATAATTTTTTTGTAAGTAAAAAGAAAAGTAGTCGTCCTCAAATCCTAGTAATAGCTATAGTTTGCCTTTTAGCTGTTATTTCCGCAGAGGTATTTATGATTTTACGCAAGAACGGCAAGGAAGAGTTGCTTCCAGATACCGGATCAGTTGATCTCGATGACAAAGAACTTGCTGACGAGTGGTTATCTCAGATTGACGGAAGTGAAAACTCGACTAAGATTGCTCTTGTGGGAAAGGAGTACATTTTTGAAAATGATATCAAAAGATATTTGTCAACTAACGGTTTGATTGCACAAGAAGATAATCCAGATATTCAAAATGAAGCTTTGGATGAATTGATAAATCAGTCAGTTGCATTGCAGGAGGGAGAGGAAAATGGATGGGTAGATTTATCAAGTGAAATCTTTAATAATCCCCAAAAAGATCAGAGCGCTAGAATGTCTGCCTTGATAAGTGTTCAAACATCCTTTGAGAGATTTATGGTTGAAGGTAACTACATATATGAAGGTATCAGTTTGTATTTTGTAAATACTGTTCCCGGGGAGCTTGCAGAGGAAAAAGGTAGAGAATACGTTAAAAATTTGGTTCATGGCAAGATATCAAAAGCGTATGCTGAAGCAAAAAGCGGAAGGAGTTTGAGGGAAATTGGAGATGAACTTAAAAACGATCTGGATATGCCTAAGATAGATCCAAACTACAAGAATGATATTTATATTGCTGCTTCATCTACATCCAAGGGTATAGATGAAGAACTGAAGTTTCAAGGCTGGGATAAGGTAGTATCATTGCAGGAAGGTGGCTTTACTGATATTTTATTGTATGAAATTCTTGAGGAAGACGGGTTTTATACTTTCTTTAAGTTGATCGATATAGTAGATACTGAGTACGAGAGCTATGACGCTTGGATAGAATCTTCGTTGGGTGACTATAATGTAATCAAATATTAAAAAATATGAAACGCATTTATTTTCAAATAATATTTATAATATTAGCCTTTGTGGCCTTTATGGTCGTTGGCGTGTCAGATGCGTTTGCTGTTTCTCCAAATATTAGAGTTGTAATTTGGGATAATGGTACAAAGATTAATGCTCCTGCGGGAGGGTATGTAGAATGGAAAGACAATTTTATGGGAGGAGGATATGGAAATAATAGAAGATGGGTCAATAATTCTGTATATTTAGGAGATCATTTAGTTTATGGCTACTATTTCCAGTCTATGCAATCTGCTTTTAACCAGATTGCTGATACTCATTGTGGCAATCATTGGAATGGAAGCGGCGATTTTTGTCTCAACTGGAATGATTTTAGGGATGCTCTCGGAATTAGGGAACAAGGTGTAGGAAGTATAGTTTTCACTCAAGCTGAGTGGTATAACGGCAGGTCTAAAGGTGATTGTCAGTTAAGAGATATGAGGTATGCGAAACCTCATGTTTGTCATGATGATTGTAAACAAACTTGCACGGATGGATGTATAGGATG
>JAQVGX010000123.1 GCA_028696515.1 Candidatus Dojkabacteria bacterium
ACACTGAAAATGGCAGGCAGGGTCCTGCGGATGAAACAGGACGCGGCCACACAGAAAGCGGCCTGAGAAACAGCATCATCACAGAAGATGAGCCGCCGGGGAACCGGGCGGCCGGGTGCTCATGTCCTCACAGCAGATCGTATCGGCGCTTCTGCTCGGATTTTCACCCTCATGGCATATCCTCTGTACCGGAGCGGTGACATTCTGGCTATTCTGTATCTTTATGCACACATCTGTGAATTCTTATACATAGGTTTCAGCGTTTTGAAATTGGCTCTAATATAAATATAATTGAGCCGGGGGCATCTGTAAAATGAAGAATAAAATGTTCATTGTAGTTTTTCTCTTATGTGTATTGCCCTTTTTCGTAGGAGCGAGAACGAGCATTTTGAATTCAGATGTTTCAATCTTAAATAATGAGAAATCGATCATTTCTGAAAACTCTCCGATTTCTGGATCTAAAGGATTGTTAGATAATTCCAAATCCATAATTAGTGCAGATAATTCAATTCTTAAAAACGTTTCTCTTCTTGATAAAGGGAAGAATATAATTTCTCTTGCAGAGGGATTTGTGGCGTATGGGAGTTATATGCCTTCAAGTACTTCTACTATGCTTAATACAGTTGCTGATTCTAAATATGTTGTAAAATTGACATCTGAACAAGAGTCAGTAGTCTCATCGTATCTTGGGGAATATGACAAATACGTAGCGCTAACGCTAAGTAATGACACAAAGCAATTTGTAAAACTACTTACAGACTGGGAAAAGTCAAAAAGCAATGAGGATTTTTATTCCTTTGTAGAATCTTCCGATGCGTATGCCAATATGCTTGATGAAGTCCTAAAAACTGCTTCAAGAAGATTTGCTATCGGGACGGCCGTAATCCTGTTCGATGTTGTTCTTTATTCGATACCAGGAGGAACTCTGTATAGGGCAATAGTTGTAATTCCTTTAAGGGCCGCACTAAAGGCATCCTCTGCGGGTTTAATTTCTGGAGCTATGTACGGGGCTATAGCCTCAGCTGCTCAAGGGAACGATGCCAAAACTGTATTTGTTAAGTCCTTGGATGCAGCGTCAGATGGTTATATGATTGGTGCTCTTGCAGGGACTGTAAAAGGTTGGGGATCTGCAATAAGCAAATATAGATGTGCTACCGTTGTCACTAAAGATAGAATTGTCCTAAAAAATGGTAATCTAGTTGATGATAAGGGTAAGGTAATAGGCAAAGCCATATACTCCCCTGAAGGTAGACCTGTTAGTTATACGGTAAATGGGAGAGATATATATACATTCGAAGGGTCAAAAATTGGAACTCTATCAACTAACTACGGATATCCCTTTATTATTGATAATAATGAATTAGTGGTCGGAGCCATCGATCGCAATGGTTACTATGACGGATTAGACAATCAGACTATAACAACATATTCGCCTTCTACTTGGGTTGGCAAGAACGAAAACAAATATATTGCTTTAGCAGAAGATACCCTTGATGGTTTGGATGATGTAAAAGCTGCACTTTCAAAATACAGTTATGATAATTCTTCTTCAATAAACGCCTTAATGCAAGGATACACAGACACAACATATTCAATTTATGTTGGTAATCACGCGTGGGATATTCACCCTGAATTGTACGATCAGTATCAAAGAATATTGTATGCAACAACTAGTACTATTGTTCCTGAGAATTTGATTGTTTATAGAGGCATGTCTTCCTCCGGATATAGAAGGCTGAAGGCCGCCGGTTATAATGGAAGTTTTTTGTCTACAAGCATAACAGGTATACCTAGTGACTGGAAAGATAGCGATGTTATGATGCAATTGATAATTCCTGAGCGTACAAAAGGAATTTACATCGATCATATTTCTGTCTATGGTGGACGTGATGAAAGAGAATTACTTCTGCCTCCAGACTATCGTATAAAAATTCTTTCAGAGGATATGCAAGGTTCAAAAACTTATGTGACTGCAATTCTTGACTCGATTATTTAAGTGTTTTATTGGGGGGGAAAAAAGGATGAGAAAGGTATTTTTCATGTTTGTTCTATTACTAGGATTTACTTGGACTCTATGTGCTGCAGATGATTTTAAGGTTAATGTAGAATTGTCAGCTGCTTTTCCTGCTAGCCAGTACGCAGTAGGAATTATTCCTTCTGCTGGTATAGGTGATACTCTGCTATTAAAATATACTTTTACTACCACTGAGACCTTAACCATGGACTCTTTGTACAAGGGCGTTAAAAAATTCTTTGGGACGAAAAATGATCCTTATATTTGTTGTGTAGTGAATTTCAGTGGTATAACTGATGTTGTTCTTGCAAAAAAAACTAATGGTATCAAATACCCAACCAAGGAAATCGATGACCACATGATACTTCAAATCGATCAAAATTTGGGTGAAATGTATTCCTATAGATATTATCTTGCGGCTGCTAAGAATTTGGACATGAATGAATGGGAGACAGGTATAGATGTTTACAACAATAAAGTTGATACTCTAGATTCTATTGTATCAAACTATTGCAGAATCGAAAGAGACTCTGGAATGTTTTATGCTCTTTTTCTTTCAGAATTTGCAACTGAGAAACAAATTAGAGAAGTTCTCGGGTATGATTTTGAATCTTATGGAATATTTGGTAAAAACTATATCTTTTTATTGCCATTTAAGAATAAGAGTTCTTACGAGGTAGAGTTTAAATTAAATATAGATGAATCATGTTTGGATCAGATAGAAGCAGAAATGAATTTTTATTACTTTGAAAATTTAACCTCTTCACAAAGAATTCTTGAAAATTTGCTTAGCTCTGATAGAATGAATTATTTA
>JAQVGX010000001.1 GCA_028696515.1 Candidatus Dojkabacteria bacterium
TATCCAGAGCCACATCAATCTCGCGATCAACAGTTTATCAGAGAATAGAAAACCTAAGAAAAGCCGGACTTGTTGTATTTGAATTCGGAGAAAAAGGACAAGTAGTTAGAGCAATTCATCCTGACAAATTGAAAGAATTGATAGAGAAAAGAGTAGCAGACTCGAAAAAGTTATCCGACGAATTTCATTCGGTGCTACCAGAATTGATAAATATCTATCAGCCAACAAGCACTAAAGCAAAGGTATTACACTTCCAGGGAAAGGAGGGCATACAGAGAATGATCTATGATTATGAGATGGAGGCAAAATCTAAAGATCTTTATGGTTATACCACTGTGATGTTAGACAAGATTACCGGAAAAGCCTTCAATAGAAGGTATCATGAAAAATTCTACAAAAAGGAATATAGAGATCATTTTCTGATGAGTGATAACAAAGGCAGCAGAGAATACTTCAAGGAAGTAAAAAAATATTGGCTCTATAAAGAGAAGCGTATTTTTGTAAGAAAACTCCCGCAAAAGATTTTTGAACCGAAGGTAAATGTTTCAATGTATGATGATAAATACTCAATCGCTCTTATAAAGAAGGGAAAGCCATTTGGGGTGATAATACAGAATGAAGAAATCGTACAGCATCAACTCGAGATATTTAAAATTTTATGGAATCAGTCACAAACAATCTAGTTACTTAATTACCTAGTTACCAAATTTTTAACAACTACCTGCTAATGATCAAAGTTGACAATATAACAAAAGTATATACTTCAAGAAACACACTTGATAATTTGATGTTTCTTTTTGGGTTTAAACGTAATTCTAAAAAACAAACAAAGGCAGTTGATAATATAAGTTTTCAGATAAACCCTGGAGAAATAGTTGGGATTATAGGTCCTAATGGTGCAGGTAAAACAACAACAATAAAAATGCTGACCGGACTTCTGAGGCCAACCGAGGGTACTATAAAAATCGGGAAGTATACTCCATTTGAACTTTCCAGAGATTTCAAACTTGCCATAGGTCTCTTCAGAGGGGAGGTGAGTTCGTTAGATGATGGAGTTATCATAAAGGATTCAATTGAGGAGCGACTGAGAATATACGGCAAGAAAAATTTGAAATCAAATCAATATGCAAAGAGACTCTTTGAAATAGCCGAGACAGATAGATTTCTTGGTGGAGTTCCGGAAGAACTATCACAAGGGCAGAGAACTTTGATAGAATTTGTGGCTAGCATTGTTCACAAACCTAAATATCTTTTCCTTGATGAACCAACAAACGGTCTCGATATAAATGCCGTAACAAGGTTCAAAGAAGTAATCCGTTATTTGAACAGTGAACTGGGAATAACTATCTTGATCACCTCTCACAATTTACAGCACGTTGTAGAACTTTCACACAGAATAATTCTTATCAACAAAGGGAAAATTCTCATAGACAAGGAAACAGATGCGGTAATGCATAAAGACACGCTTGATCGCGTCATCAAGTTCTACATTGAATCAAAAGAAGGCACAGCAAATATGCCTAACAACATGAACCTGAATTATCCCTGGGTCACTGTAAAGGTGAATAAAAGTAATTTAGAAGATGAGATACTAAAAGGCCTTAAAAGATTCAAAGTCTCAGACATCAGGATAACTGAGCCGCCGGTAGAAGAGATATTTGCGGGGTATTATAAGTAAAAGCAGTATAACAATAATTAAACAATTGTTGAACGATTGCAGCTTAGAGAAGGAATCAATCATATTCAGTAAATACAAACTTATGATAAAAAACCGTCTGATCAAAAATCTAAAATCTCCTACCTACTACTTCTCTCAGGTATTCGGTTCAGCTGCATATGTATTTCTGATAGTTCTTTGGATTTTTCTTAGAGATCGAAGCAACTTAGGCGTAACAAATACTCAAATCGTCATGTACTTTATCACCATCTACTCATTTAATTATCTTTTCACATTCAATTTTGTAGATGCAGTAGTAGCTCGACTAAAAGAAAAGTCTGAGCTATTCTGGCTGAATCCAACATCAGCTCTTAGGATATTCTTTAGCAAAGATTTCCTGCCGATAATTATTGACAATTTGCCCTTGGCATTTCTCTCTGTAGCAAGCTCCTTAGCTCTTCAGCTCATTAGCCCACAAGCTCTGATCCTTTTTCTGGGACTTATAATACTCACCCACATCTGTCATTTCTTTTTATCAATAACATTTGCTCTATTGAAATTCTATCTCAGATGGGAATGGGTTTCTTTCAGCTTGAGGTATATAGGGTTAACCTGGAACGGATCGTATTTACCGCTAATCTTTTTTAAGGGGATCTTCTATAAAATATTAATAGCACTACCTTTTCTACATTCAGGATTAGCTATTCAGTTACTACTAAACGAACAGCTCAATGTAACCTTCCTCCTCAATGTACTTGTTTTTACTTTAATTTTCGTACTCACAAGTCTTTATATGTTACATAACTTTAAGAAGTTCCAGCAAAACTAAGCAACCGTTAACCAACCGTAATACAATAGTTAAGCAATAGTCTTACAAATGTCAATTTTACTAACCAGAATCAAAAAATTAATACGCCAGAACTTCTTACCTGAAAACCGTGTTCAAACTATCAGCGAGATCATAGCTGTTCTAGTCTGGATGGCTTCAACCGTAATATTCTATTATGTCCTGCAGGATATTTTCCCCGAGCAGGAGTTTTGGAAAGGTGCAAACTTTGCATCCATTATAGCCAGCTTCTTTATAGTAGACGGATTGCTTTTCAGCTTTTTGTTCAGGAATCTTTTCGAACTTAGTGAGCAAATTGAAAGTAGAAAAATTGATCAGCGTCTTCTAATGCCAGTAGGATTCAAGAGTTATTCGGGCTTCCGAAAGATGCAGTTCTCGTCCCTGATTCAAATTCCCGTTTCTATCGTTTTGATCATCTTGACCATTAGATCACCGATTCCCGGTTTTCTATTCTGGACAGGTAGTCTAATCATCGGCTATCTTATCGCTTACCATCTTTGGTATATTCTTTCACTTCTTTCCTTCTGGATAAAAATAGGTGAGAAATCAACTTTTCTTTTCGAAGAATTCTCCCTCATAAGTATGTTTCCAGCTGCACCATTTATAGCTTCAAAGCTGTACTTCTTTTTCTTTCCTTTTCTAACCTTCGCAAGCTTTTCAGCGAAAGGACTTCTTGAGGGAGGGTGGGAGAGAATATATATTATGCAGTCAGCAGTACTTCTTGTTTTCGTTTTTACAGCAAAAATCCTAGAATATTTAGGAATTAAGAGATATCGTGCCTAGATTAAACGGCCATTAGCAGAATAGGAAGCTATTTGCCTGGATAAACCAAAGAGGTGCTAATTTACATTAACACCTCTCAGAAATCTAAACTTACTATCTTTTTAGTTATCGTGTCCGTAACCTATCTGTCGTTCATCTCTCGTTTCCTCGTCCCAGTTTCCTTCATCCTCACCATAGGATCCATCTTGGTCTTCATCCTGTGGTCTTTGTTGAACACCAATACCCCCGGGTTCACCGACTTCAGCACTTGCTGTAGATGAGTAGAATGTTAACACTCCAGCTACAATCAGTAAAAAAAGAATAGCCTTTACGGAATTCTTCATATATGAATAAAAGAAAAAATTAAGTACACACTGTAAGATACATACGGAAGAATTGATCACAGGGTACAAAGAAATTTTACATGAAGATTTTTTCTGATATCTAGAAACAGATCCAGAACTTCTATCTCACCTTTCGACCCTCTACATTTTAGCAGATCTCTTCCCTAGTCAAAAACGACATTATACTAGCTAGTATCCCATTTCAACCCCACTTACCGCCATACCTTCTACTATACCTCTTACTGCACCCAGCTCTCTTATAACTCGTACACCATGCTCTCGAACAATATCCAACGCATGATCATCAGGTTCCCTAAGCGCTAACCAAATAGGCACTATTCCATTCTCGCTGCAGCCTATCATATGAATCAAGCTATCATCAATAAGTACATGCGCCCCAATTCGCAAACAAATTTCTAGTTTTGATGAAGTTTCTCCCTCATATTCACCCGTATAGTAAATGTCGCTAATCCCCAAAAACCATCTTTGTATCCAGCTAGCTGTCCTTTCTGGATCATCATGACATGCAGTAACTACAACAACCTTGTCTCCTTGAGCTATCAAGCTTTCCACCAACTCAACTGCTCCCGCTGCAGGTTCAATGTTTATAAAAGAGTCTTGATGATAAAACTCCTTGACAATCGCAATCGCTTGCTCGAGCGTTCCACCCCAAATCTGCCCAAAATTTCTAACCCCTAATAATCGGCGCCAATCGTCTACTGGATGAACACCTTCCCACCGGAGATAATTTTCATTCACAAATTCTGCTAATGGTTCGAGGAAGGGCCTCAAAACATCATCTAGATCAAATGCAACTATCATATAATTTTGAAGTAAACAAAACGAGGCAGAATGTTTTATGAATTATATAAATAGCACACATTAACGTCAATCTTGAACTCATAGCTAGTTCAATGTCTGTAGTTGGTTCAATGCCTGTAGTTGGTTCAATGCTTGTAGCTGGTTCAATGCCCCAGCATTGAACCAATGCAGCCTAATATAGTATAATCCGTTCATGAACACTTACAGAAACCAAAATCTAATCCTCAAAAGTTCCTACAAAACAGGAGCTAATGTTTCTGTATTCTCCTTCTTCTTCGCCGGCTGACCGGCGATATTCTCATAAACCATAGTCGAATAATCAATTAGTTGTTGGTTCACTTAGACGAAGTAACTGGTTCAATGCCCCTGCATTGAACCAATGTTACCTAACTATTCAATTAACTATTTAATCAATTACTTACAAAGCATGAACATCAAACCAATAACCAAGGAACAGCTTAAAAAGTATCTGTCTGTAAAAGATCTTGTAAATAGAAAAGGCGATTACGCCATAAAGCTATTGTATAACGAAATAAAGGAATATGTAGAAAGTTCTATTCCTGAAAGTGATGTAAGGGTCTATATCACCAATCCTATTGTTTCTGTAAAAGACAATTACGACCGGCTGCTTTTCAAGAAGGATAATGCAGGCAGATCATCTACATACACGCATTACGTAACAAGGGAAAAAATGCTAAGAACTCACACATCTGCTTATATCCCCAGTATACTGGACAAATTAGCACGCGAAAAGAATTGGAACGATATCACTATTGTCCTTCCGGGTCTTGCCTACAGAAGGGACGTAACGGATAAAATACATCTCGCAGTTTGTCATCAGCTCGATATCTGGAGAGTGACGAAGGGAAAGAAAATTACTAAGAAAGATCTGATGAAAACGGTTGACGGGATCATACAAGTCGGAGCTCCCGGCTGGAGAAAGAAAGTTATAGTATCTCGTCATCCATACACAAACGGCGGAGTTGAAATCGATCTAGTCAAGAATGGAAGGGAAATTGAAATCCTAGAATGCGGGCTGATCAAAGAAAAAATTCTGGAGAATTCTGGACTAGATCCCAATATGTACTGTGGATGGGCTATGGGAATGGGACTTGATCGGCTGCTTATGACCAGAAAGAATATTCCCGATATCCGATATATTCGATCGATAAACCCTAGAATAGCTGAGCAGATGAAAGACCTCGAGCCATATGTCAAAGTTTCAGACCAGCCGCCTATTTACAGAGATATGTCGTACTGTGTCCCCAATGATTATGTCGAGGAAGATGTGAATGAGGACATCAGAAACGCCTTGGGGAGTAAAGTTGAGATGCTTGAAAGTATAGAGATCCTTTCGCAGACCACTTACAAAAATTTGCCGAGAGAGGCAGCGGAAAGACTCGGGTGTCATAATGATCAGAAGAATATCTTAGTCAGAATTACCCTAAGACATTTGTCGAAGACGTTGACCAAAAAAGATGCGAATGCGGTTTATGATCAAATATACAAAGAAGTGAATAAGGGTAGCGGGGGATATATTTAAATTTGAAATATTTGGCTTATTACCTTTGCCTTCATTGTTTTGGCCTTGGCGCAAAGTCGCCATCCTTATGCGGGCACGCAACTTTTCACCTTTAATCGTCAAACTTCGACGGCCCCTAGTGAATAGGCCTCTGAAAGACCTATCGTTGCAACAAAGCCACAAACTTATCTGTGCATACTGGGAAACGATATATATCCATCCGCCTTTATGAATCCAATTCGAACGGTCTTTTACCCTGACACTAGATCTGTTCCTGATTCAACCTCCATATTGAGATCTATGTACATTGTAAAACGAGAACAGCTAAATTCGTTTTTGGATCCTACCTCAGTTGCTGATTATGTGGTATAGATAAACATCAAAGTTATCGTGTTCTGTAACAAGCTTCGAAATATTTCCAAACTAATGCAATTTAGTTATTGCGAACTCATAAGTCTTCTTTATTAAGTATATATCCCAACCAATCTTTTCGTCGCACTGTAATTTCAGCACCTAGACCAATGTTATATATTTAGGATATAATCTAATCTGCTTTGTTTTTTTGATTATGGAAACAGGATTTCATAGTATAAAAGAGTATATGGTAGAGGCGAGTAAATTGCCTGAACTTGTTCTTGAAACTCTCCAAGGCGTTTATAAGGAAATGGGAAGAAGCCTGCTTACATGTGCTCAACCTCTGGGCTTACTAACTGACAGATTGTATGATGAGTGTCAAAGGCTGAGCTTGACACCAAATATTCAAGGGCTTCAATCTAGAATTGGTCAAATTGAGGTATTAAAAGATCGAATATCTTTCTTGGTTGAATCTGGACTTCTACTTGAACAACTAAGATATCCCCAAGCTGTTATTCGTCATCCTTCATATCAGCCGGTTCAAAGTATATGTCAGGCTTCAGTAAACGAAACTATAGCTCATCTTGCAGCAGCATGCGCCGTTGCATTTCATCCATTACCACAATTAGATAGAGCTTTTGTCCATTGTGTCCCCAAAGAAATCGTTCACTTATTACAAGTTTCTATGTTAGAGCCCTTACTGAGTGCTGGACAAAGAGGACCAGTAGAAGTTGCCTTGACAGTCGAAGCACTAGGTCCACAGACTATATCGCTAAAAGTGAAAAGCTCAACTCCCGTTATTCAAGATGAAGCTTTGACCAGGGAATTTGATGTCCACCGAATGACGGCCCGGGCAATGGCACAAGCTCATGGACCCGGCTGGGATATCATTCAAAACGGTCATGTAGATGGAAATGTTTTAACACTTAGGTTTCCGGTAACACATGAGTACACGCTAGGTTAGAAAACAGAGTATTCTGATAAGTAAACTTACAATCACATTTAAACAAGAGCATATCTTCACAGATCTTCTGAAATCCGATACAATATCTCTAGTTACATTTGAAAAGAGAATATGGAAGGTGATAAAAACACTGAGGCTTCAAAATGGCTTCAAGGTAACAATAACCCCTCGGCTTTAGCCAGCAACAGATTTGGAACAACACAAAAAGCACTTGTTTTTGTTGAAAAGCTGTACGAACTAGGGGCACAGAAAGTTTTGATTGATAACATATTTAACGAAGAATCCAGAATTGAATCAGAAGGCGGTCCCTATGCTGATTCTATAATTGTAGAGTTACCTACTGATCCTGATAAAAGAACCAAACTATACGAATTATACAATGCTGAAGCTTTAAATGAAGGATTCGAGGAAACAGAAGACGATGGGGCAGACTCCTTAACTTTCTGGTGGGACTAAACAAACACATAAAATCTAAATTCAAAAATAACATCATGAAACTCAAAGGCAAAACAGCTCTTATAACAGGTGCCTCCCGGGGAATAGGTAGAGCAATAGCTCTGGCGTTTGCTTCAGAAGGAGCCAATATCATAGTAAACTACAAAGAAAATATGAAAAAGGCTTTATCCGTAGCAAAGAAAATTCAAGAAGTAGGTGTAAAGGCTGAGATTGTAAGAGCAGATATATCCCAGTTTAGCGACCTCAAGCTATTAGTTGAAAAATCGATATCAGCAATCGGAAAGATTGACATTCTCGTTAACAATGCAGGGATCGGGCCAAGAGAAAATTTTGAGGAGTGTACTGAGGAAACTTGGAATTCGACAATTGATACCAATCTTAAAAGCATATTTTTCCTGTCACAACTTGTCGCTAAACATATGAAAAAGCTGCGTAGTGGAAATATTATCAATATAGCCTCTCAGGCTGGTTTAGTTCACAATAATGTTCCCATTATTTATGGCTTATCAAAATCAGGAGTAATCTATTTGTCAAAATTCCTAGCAAATATTCTCGCCCCAGAAATCAGAGTCAACTGTATTTCTCCTGGACGTACCTCAACCGATATGACAGGCTACGCTACAAATCCACTGAAAAAAGCCGAGAGAGAGAAGAATATACCACTTGGCAGGGTTAATGAACCGGAAGATATCGCTAAAGCGGCCTTATTCTTTGCTACAGCTGATTCGGTTAATGTGACTGGGCAGGTTCTCTCAATCGATGGTGGAGAAGTTATTTGATTAGGAATTTGATTTCTCAAATTCTAAGACGCTATAATTCTACAATGTCAAATATTTACCACATATTCAGATCAGACCTCGAGGGATATGTTTTGTATCCTCTGAATCAATTGAAAAGTAAATTTCCAAAAGCCTACAAAAAACAGGTTGAGAAATACGAAGGAAGAGAGGAATTGATGAAACGGAAAATCCCAATCTTGAATTGCCTATGGAATGACGTTATTCACTTAAGCCCGGTTAACCCGCAAAAAATCAAAGAAGCACTACAGGAGGCTGGATGTAATTATAAACAAATGAGCTACTGGGTAATTGACAGTTACAAATTGAATCCCCAAAATACTGTCGTCTTTCTTTATACTTCAGATGAAGGATATTTAAAAGAAGATTTTATTCCTTACTCTCCTGAGTTAGTGAATAAATACAATAAAGTTCCTCATGCTTCAAGAAGCTATTTTAAAAGTTGTGCCAAAGAGAAAAGAAAGCCTTTGTTTTTCCATAGAATTCCTCACGTGTTGTACAAGGGAACAATCGATACTAGGGATCTTGAAACATTAAAAATTTAAATATTATTTATAACTTATGGTCATCCTCTATATCACTCTCAACAACGATGATGAAGCCAGAAAGGTAGGGTACAAGCTACTTGAGATGAATCTGGCGAACTGTGTCAACTTCTTCCCCATAACATGCATCTATAATTATAAGGGAAAACTAGAGGAGGAAGGAGAAACAGTCCTAATCGTAAAAACTAAAAAAAGCAAGTTCGAAGAGATAGAAAAAGTCATAAAATCAGTGATAGATTATGATAATTTCATCGGCCAGTTTGTAGTAACAAAAGTAAACGACTCATTCTCAAGATGGATTGACCAAGTAGTAAAAGAATAATTATTACGTTTCTAAGGATCAAGGCAAGAGAACAGCCTGCTTGCCTCTGTTCAGTAAACGTAGAATGTATTATTTCATAGTACCAAACAGGTTTGAACCTGATCAATCAAGTTCAGATGCTCCCAAATAGTTCCCTTATTCCCCCTGGTGCAGGATCACACCCAGCACCAACTAAGTTTTACTTCTTTCCTTGAAATGTTATACTCCAACTTATAACAAAAAGATAAGATATGAAACCACAAATTCTAGTCGTCGTATCGATAGCTTATGACATCATCTTTGCTATTCACGGTGATATACGAAATGAAATCCCCCTCAAGAATGGCGCTATAGATAAAGTCAACCTCATGTTCACTGCTAAAAATAAAAATCAGTATTTCGGGGGGACAGCCGGGAACATCTCATACGGAATCGGACAGCTTGGTTCAAGCTCGATTCTTTTTTCTGTAGCCGGTGAAGATTTCGAAAGAGATTATAAGCCTCACCTTGAAAAAAATTTAACCGAACTAAAGCTTGTTATCAAAGAGAAAGAACACACAGCCACCTATTACGGTATTTCTGATGAGAAATATCAGCAGATAGGGATATGGCAGCCGAATGCATATGGCGACTGGATAGAAGAAGTATGTCTTACCGATACAATAGATGAAAAAGACCTGAATAGTGTCAAAGTTGCCATATTTTCACCTGGAACTGGGATCAGCACCCGAAACCATATAACCGAACTTCGTAAAATCAATTCTCAAGCAACAATAATATTTGACCCAAGCCAGGTTCTTTCGATATTTTACGACAAGCCACTACTAACAGAATGCTTATCGCATTCAGATATCGTGATAGGGAACGACACCGAAATTGCCCAGTTCAAAACTATGTTTGACTTGGGTACAAAAGACCTTTTGAAGATCGGACTTAGATGCGTTATTGAAACCAAAGGAGGCGATGGATGTATTATCCACTCTTCCAAAGGCAGCACGAAAATTGATCCAGTTAAGCCAGCAAAGATTTTGGAAACAACTGGAGCCGGTGACGCTTTCAGATCAGGTTTAATTTTTGGATTGAGCAGGCAATATTCCATAGAAAAATCTTGTAAACTGGGAGCATACATGGGAGCCAGAAGTGTTGAAGAATATTCGGGACAAATGTATACAGCAAACAAATCAATGTTGAAAACACTTAAACTTATTTAACCTTTTACTATTTATCATGAAAGATTTTATTGTCAAAGATCTGTCTCTCGCAAGCTGGGGACGCAAAGAGATCACACTTGCTGAGAATGAGATGCCTGGTCTTATGGCATTACGCAAGAAATATTCTAAAACAAAACCACTGAAAGGTGCACGGATTTGCGGATCTTTGCATATGACTATTCAAACAGCTGTCTTGATTGAAACACTTAAAGCATTAGGTGCAAAACTCCGCTGGGCAAGCTGCAATATTTATTCTACCCAAGATCATGCCGCTGCAGCTATAGCTAAAACCGGCATTCCTGTTTACGCTTACAAGGGGGAATCTCTTGTAGAATATTGGAACTTTGTAGACAAAACATTTACCTGGAGTGGTTTTGCAGGTCCAAATATGATCGTTGATGATGGGGGAGATGCAACACTATTCTTACAGTGGGGTTATAAAGCAGAGGAAGACCCCAAAATATTAGACAGAAAAGCTTCAAATAAAGAAGAACAGATAATACTAAATCAGTTGAAGAAATCATTAAAGAAGGATTCAAAAAGATTTCACAAGATTGCCGAAGAGATGCGGGGTATCAGCGAGGAGACAACTACCGGCGTCCACAGACTTTATCAAATGAGCGAAAAGAAAGAGCTGCTTGTCCCCGCTATGAATGTAAATGATTCTGTTACGAAATCAAAATTTGATAATCTCTATGGCTGCAGACATTCTGCAGTCGACGGAGTCATGAGAGCAACCGATGTTATGATCTCTGGAAAGATTGTAGTAGTTGCCGGCTACGGGGATGTAGGGAAGGGGACCGTACAAGCATTTAAAGGACAAGGAGCTAAAATAATTGTAACAGAAGTAGACCCTATTTGTGCCCTGCAGGCAGCAATGGAAGGATACACTGTAATGCCTATGGACGAAGCCTGCAGGATAGGTGACATTTTCATTACAGCTACTGGCTGCAAAGATGTTATAAGAAAAGAGCATATGCTGGGGATGAAAGATACTGCAATCATAGGCAATATCGGCCACTTCGATGCTGAAATTCAGATAGATGCTATGAGAAAATACAAGTGGATAAATATCAAACCTCAGGTTGATATGATCACGCTTCCAAATGGCAATAGGCTGATCATGTTATCAGAGGGAAGACTGCTAAACTTGGGAAATGCAACTGGCCACCCAAGCTTCGTCATGTCCAACAGCTTTACAAACCAGGTACTGGCTCAAATAGAACTCTTTACAAATTCCGGTAAATATAAACCCGGAGTATACACATTGCCCAAAAAACTTGATGAAGAGGTAGCAAGACTGCATCTAGCAAAAGTTGGTGCAAAACTTGATAAACTGACAAAAGATCAGGCAGACTATCTAGGGATACCAAAAAACGGACCTTTCAAGCCGGAACACTACAGGTACTAGTTTGAATTTAACTTAAATCCTAGCCAGTAGCTAGCTAATAAGCAGTAAAGCTAACAGGCCGACTAGCCAAGCTGACTAGCTCAAGAACTACCTATGGAATCTATTTTTACACATCTTCTAATCCTCCTGATTGGAATAGCTACCGGCTTCGTTGATTCTACAGTTGGAAGCGGAGGACTCATTTCAGTCCCTGCACTGATTTTTGCTGGACTGCCTCCTCAAACAGCTATAGCGACAGACAGATTCGGCATGATTGGTCAGATCATAACAGCTATAGCAAAATTCTCAAAAGCGAAAAAGATAAACTGGACATATGTTCCGATTTTTACAGTTCTCGGATTCGTAGGGGCACTGGCTGGAGCGAAGATTCTACTTGATATAGAGGGAGGACACTTTAATACTATTATTGGAATACTTCTTTTTCTTCTACTCCCTTTAGTCTTTCTCAAGAACAATCTGGGCATAAAGAAAAGAAAAACTACAAAGACTAAAAAAGCAATAGGCCTCATAATTTATCTACTCCTTATGATATTCAGCGGCTTCTTCGGAGCCGGCGCAGGACCTATCATTCTTTATACGGTCATCTATTTTCTAGGATTTACAATAATCGAAAGTATAGCTACCGGGATGATTCCCTGGTTCGTCCTTTCAATTTCATCCATAGTAATATTTGCAATGAATGGGATCATTGATTATCAAAAGGGAATATTTTTACTGATGGGCATGGCAATAGGAGGTTATCTTGGCGCACATATTGCACTTAAAAAAGGAGACATCTGGATCAAAAGACTATTTGCCATAGTAATAATTGTATCTAGCATAAAGTTGATTTTTTCCTAGAAAGAATTTCCATCTCCAATTTTATGAATCTGTGGGTAGCTAATAAGCTGAAAAGCTGACTAGCACTTACGCTCACCCGCTCATTGGCTCATAAGCTTATTTCCATTTTACTTCTCATCATATTCACTGTTATAATTATACCCGTTCTTTCAAACACTAAACTCTACATTTTACATTCTACATTCTGATGGATCCTATCATCGAAGTAAAAAATCTAAAAAAGTATTACAAACAACACAAAAAAGAACCTGGGTTAAAGGGTTCTATAAAGGCTTTGTTTAAAAGAAAGTACAAGACGATCAAAGCTGTAGATGATGTCTCTTTTACTATCGATAAAGGAGAAATGGTCGGCTTCATAGGTCCGAATGGTGCTGGGAAAACTACAACACTTAAAGTACTTTCCGGACTTCTTTATCCAACCGCCGGTGAGGCCAAAGTTCTTGGATATATCCCACACAAGCGGCAGCCCGAATATCAAAAACAATTCTCGCTTGTCATGGGTCAGAAGAATCAGCTCTGGTGGGATCTGCCTGCTATCGAATCCTTCATTCTCAATAAAGAAATCTATGAAGTCCCAAACGAACAGTACAAAAAAACAGTAGCTGAATTATCTGAACTGCTTGATGTCAAAGATGTGCTGAAAGTGCAGGTAAGAAAACTTTCCCTTGGTCAGAGAATGAAATGTGAGCTGATAGCTGCACTGCTTCACTCCCCAAAGGTTTTATTCTTAGACGAACCGACAATAGGACTTGATGTTGTCATGCAGAAGAAGATAAGGGAATTCTTTAAAGAATATAATAAAAAGTTTGAAACAACCGTCATTTTGACTAGTCACTATATGGATGACGTGAAAGAACTGTGCAAAAGGATAATCATGATCAATAAAGGTATAGTCGTATATGATGGAAGTTTGGAAAAAATTATACAAAAATATGCAGCAAATAAATACATTAAGATGGTTTTCTTGAAAGAAGTAGCAAAAACGGATATCGCCAAATTTGGCAAGGTCGTTGAACACGAACCGCTAAAGGCAACTATATCTGTTGAGAGAAAAGAAACTCCTCACGTTGCATCTGAAGTATTGCGAAATCTTCCTGTCGATGACTTGGATATTGCTGAACCGGAACTTGACGATATCATCCGCAAACTTTTTGAGAATAAATAGCCAATTTCTTCCTCATAAATTGTGTCTCATCCCATAAAAGAGTTGTCAATATAACATTTATTGACAACGAAACGACTTTGCTCTATCCTAAATTCAAGGCTCTTATGAATAGGGCTTGTTGTTGACTCCTATTTAATAGAGAAAAAATGATTATTTATAAGAATTTAGAGATAAAACTATCTGTTTTAATCAGTAAACACAAGCGTGAACTTATGTTTCTTCTTCTTTTACTCTTCACGCCAGGATTATTTTTATCACCCTATATAGAAGAAACTAAAGCTGGAGCAAATCCTACAATAGAACAACAAATTAATATTTTGAATTCACTAAATAGTGTACAAACATCTTCATATGCCCCGACAGATAATTCGTTAGGACTTATTCATTGGGACGCAGATAAATACGCAGGTGCTACAATATATTTCGAGGCTGTAATGGCAAATACTGCCTGGAATGGTAAGACTTATGCTACTTTGAATTCATCATCAGGAGTCGTTGTAAGCGGATCCGAAATTTATAAGTCTGGTACAGGATATGGCCGTGTGAGATCAGGGGCTCTGACACTAACAGATGATACTGATTATACTGTACGTACAAAATTTAGTACTGCAGGAGGATATATAAAAGCAGCCCGATTAATAATAGTTCAAACAGATAGTGAGAAGATTATTGATACAAGTACACTAATTGAGGTGGGAAACACTGAAAAAGGCACAAACAGTACTGCTACAGAATTAGAGAATAGAAAAATCTATTATTACGATAGCAGTACTTTTGATCCTGCTCCTACGAGTTATTTTGAGGCAGTAGTTAAAAGTTCTGATCCTACAATAGAACAACAAATCAATATTTTGAATTCACTAAATAGTGTACAAACATCTACATATGCCCCGACAGATAATTCGTTAGGACTTATTCATTGGGATGCAGATAAATACACAGGATCAACTGTGTATTTCGAAGCTATATTGGCTAATACAGCATGGAATGGGAATACATACGCTGCCTTGTATACATCATCTGGTACAGTCGTAAGCGGATCTGAAATTAATAAATCTGGTTCAGGTTACAGCCGGGTGAGGTCGGGAGCTCTAACACTAACTGATGATACAGATTATTCTGTACGCACAAAATATAGTACGGCAGGTGGTTATATAAGAGCAGCACGGCTTATCATAATACAAACAAGCAGCACAAAGATAACAGATTCTAGTACGATGATTGAGTTAGGAAATACTGAAAAACATTCAAACAATACTGCTGCAGAATTAGACAATGAGAAAATATACTATTACGATGACAGCTCCTTTAGTCCAGCACCTACTAGTTACTTCGAGGCTGGGCTTAAAACCTCTGCCCCCACCATTGAACAGCAAATTAATGTATTAGATCAGAAATTCAGTGTAGTAAGTACAAGCTATTCTCCTACGGATAATTCTCTTGGTCTTATTCATTGGGATGCAGATAAATACACAGGAGCAACTGTATACTTTGAGGCTGTGCTAGCTAATGTTGTATGGAACGGAAGTACATACGCAGCCTTGTACGAATCGTCTGGAGCAGTTGTAAGTGGATCTGAGGTTAGTATGACTGGAAATGGATACAGCCTTGTGAGATCTAATGCCCTAACTTTGACAGATGACACTGAGTACACCGTACGTTCGAGATTCGGTACTGCCATGGAACAATCAGTTCTGCACGATTAATAATTGTTCAAACAGATAGCACTAAGATTGATAATAGCAGTACACAAATAGAAATCGGAAATTATCAAACCGGAATTACAGATACCTCTTTTGTTTCTTTAACTGATGGGAAAATCTATATGTACGACCAAGATAAATACAATCCAAGTCCGGAGACTTCGGGAGATGTCTCATTTGAATCGACTTTAAAAATAGATAACTCTGGAGATACAATATATGCAGAACTTTATAATAGGACCAACTCTACAACTGTGGCAACTCTATCGCATACTGGAGATACTGACTGGGTCTTAGTTTCGGCAGCTGATGTCGACGGAGATGCTGATTGGGATACAACAAACGATGATGACTACGAAGTTCGGGTTCGTTGCAGTGACGACAACGGAGGTGGGTGCAGCGGAAATATAGCAAATGCAAAGATTATTCTAGATCAGAGCGACAGCGGTGGTATCACAGATCTGCAACTAGTCCACCAACAGATAAATACTCTCTTTACAGACTCTGATACAGGTTACAGCGATTCTGATTATTTAAGCAGATTCAATCCAGAACTTGAAAGTACACAAGTATCATTTGCCGGTTCAGATGTAAGCTATTTTTTCGAAACAACCATGAAAACTGCCGGGGGGACTGGTTATGCACGCCTAAATAATGATTCAGCCGGAAGTGCTATCAGCAGCTCTGAGCTAACTACAACTTCAGCAACATATGAGAGAGTACGGAGTAGCGAAATAACAAGTGACATGCCATCATATCCTGGTTACAACAGAGCCCAAAATCTTGATACACAAGTTAAAAACTCAGCAACCAATACTACCTCTGTATCAAACTCCTGGTTGGTAATCGAAGTCAATAACTTACTAACAGCCGGAGCTCCTACAGTTTATGCCGATTTATACAACACAACAGATGATGTTCAGATATCCGGATCAGAAGTATCAACTTCATCGACGTCATGGACAAGGGTAAGGAGTTCATCGATAACATTGACTACAGGGAAAGAATATATTGTTAGAGTCCATACTTCGGATAGCAATAATGTCCCTTTTTATATAGCAAATGCAAAGATTATTCTAGATCAAAGCGCTGTTGATGGGGTTCTCAATCTTGAGCTTATACATCAATATATAAACACTTTGGCAACAGATAGTGATACTACATACTCATACACTAATTTCTATAACTTGTTCTCTCCAGCTAATTTAAGTGGGGGATCTTTCACTTATTATTTTGAGGCGACACTAAAAACCTCAGCTGGGACAGGGTACGCAAGGCTCTATAACCAGACAGATAATTCTATTGTTACAGGATCAGAACTTACTACTACCAGTAGTAACTATGAGAGAGTTCGAAGTGGAGATCTTAGTGCAAATATGCCTGTAGCAGGCAAAACACTCGATACACAGGTTAAAAATTCAGCTTCAAATACAACCAGTTCTTCAACAAGCTGGATAATAATACAGGCATCTGATTTAAGAATTTTGCCCAATTCTGCCCCTTCCTTTACCTCTACCCCAGTCGAAAACCCAGCCTCAATATCCACTACACCCACAGATGCAGGTTCAGGAGTCACGTTTGAAGCTACAGCAGAAGATCCCGAAAGTCATCAATATTTTCTGGCAATATGTAAAACAGATGGTGCCTCAGCTGGTGACGACTCAGCCCCAACTTGTACGGGTGGCGAATGGTGTGTTTCAAGTGTAGCAAATAGTGGAGAACAATCTACATGCACTTATACAACCCAAGCAGGAGACAGCGAATCAGAAGACTGGTATGCATTTGTATGTGACAAGGTAGCTGGAGGCGGTTTGTGTTCTTCTTCAAGCCAAGGGAGCGGAGACTCTGGGTCTCCCTTCAAGGTGAATCACACACCACTGTTCAGCTTAGCCAGCGGTAACTCTGCTGACCCGGCTGGAACCATCACTTTCACATCAACTGCTTCGGATACTGACACAGACGGGACAGCAGATCAGGTAAAGATGGTTGTATGTACCAATACAACAACAGCTGTTGTCTTAGGTTCACCTTCAACCTGTACAGGAGGAACTTTGTACTGTGAATCATCTCTTGGAGCAAGTGATCCTACTTGCAACTATAACTTACCAAGTGTCATACAGGACGGGAATACAACATTTAGAGCATTTGTATTTGATAGTCATGACTTAGGATCTGCAAGTAATTATGTAAGCAACACATTTACGGTTAATAATGTAGCTCCTTCAGTTTCCGGAGTAATCCTGAATGGAGGAAGTGATATCAGTCTTTCAAACCCGGGAGGGAATACAAACGTATCGGTAACAGCTACAGTAACTGACAATAATTCCTGTGAAGACGTTGCAGCAGGGAATGTAACAGCAAGCATATATCATGCATTAGCATCGGGGGGATATTCATCCTGCGACGATAACGGGGAAGATGATACAGATTCTTGCTACGCCTTAGAAGCCTGTACTTTAGATGGAGGTTCATGTACAGGAAGCAGTGATGCAACAGAAACATACACTTGCACAGTAGCAGTAGCTTATCACGCTGACCCGACAAGTGGTGCCGGAACGTCAGATTCTCCCTGGTGGGATCATGAGTGGTACGGAACAGTAGAAGCAGAAGATGACACGGGACTTAGTGATGATATTGAGGTAGGAACACCAGTTGAGATGGAAGATTATATTGCACTAAATGTTACTTCTTCCATTAATTACGGAGCATTACTTCCTGACCAGGACTCTGAGGACATATCTGTATATCCGGAAACAACTGTAACTGCCTATGGAAACGTCGGACTAGACAGTTACTTGTCCGGGGCAAACATGTGTGATGACTGGCCCACCTGCCTTGGAAATACGATCTCAGTAGGATTCCAGGAACATGCATTCTCAACTTTTATCTATGGAGCTGGTACAGATTTGGCAGGAACACCTACCGAGTACGAGCTCAACTGCACCAAGTCGACTTCAGCTGGCCAAGGCACAAAGATAATTTACTGGGGGATAGGGATACCAAATGGCACTCTCTCCGGAGTTTACCAGGGCTCCAATACAATCGATTCAGTTAAAGGTGAAACTTCAGACTGGTAGAAAATATTTATATCAATTAAAAAGTATCTTTTCCAAACTTCTAAAATTATGCTACTATAACATGATATAAACTCAGATCTATAAATTCATGCAAAGCACCGGAGAGGACCAGACAACACAAATTGCAGAAGTGCAATATCTAATGGGAAAAATAGAGTCCTCAAATCTCCCAGCTCAGCTCAAGGATCAAGCCAATGTGATGCTCAGAAGAGTCCGAAGAATGGCAAGACAGGGAAGAGCATCAAATGAATATGAGTATGTCGCCAGGTACATTGATTGGATACTAAGAGTCCCTTGGTATCGTATAACAAAAGACAACCTTGATTTACCAACAGTCAAGGGCTTTATGGATGAACTGCACTATGGAACAGAGGGCGTAAAGCAGATTATCCTCGAATATCTCTCCGTCATGCATGTGAAGATGACACGAGAAAAGAAACTTTCTTTCCAGCCCCCTGTACTTTTATTCGTTGGAGATCACGGCTTAGGAAAGACATCTTTAGCAAAAGCAATTGCTTATGCGCTTGGTAGAAACTTTGTGAGAATCCCTATGGGAGCACTAAGTGCGGGTTCAGAACTTCGGGGAGTTCCGAAAGGAAATAACGAAGCTGAGCCGGGACAGATTATCAAAGCTATTGTTCGATCAGAATCTCTAAATCCAGTGATCCTGCTTGACGAGATAGACAAGGTAAGCGGAGTAGCAGCCGAGCACCACAACTTCATGGCTATCCTTCTTGAGATTCTAGATCTACAGCAGAATACTTCCTTTAGAGATCTATTTATAGATTTTCCAATCGATCTTTCACATGCTTTCTTCATTTGTACCGCAAATACAACAAAGACTATAACCGATGCACTTTTGGACAGGCTAGAAATAATAAGTTTCGATGAGTATAAACCTGAGGAAAAAATAATAATCGGGAGAGATTATCTGTTACCGAGAGTTTTGAAATACACAAAGATGACTTCTACAGAGATAAAAATTTCCGAAGGGGCCTGGCCTCCCATAGTTGAAACTTATGCAAAAGAAGCTGGTGTGAGAAACCTTGAAAAAACTCTTGATAGAATTGTTCGGAAAGCAGCACTAAGAATAGTATCTGGAAAAGAGCAAAGTATTATAGTAACTCCTGAGAATCTTGAAGAATATATGAAGGAAATTGTATCTATTACTGCTACTGCTTCTGCTCCCGAATCTTCTCAACTGAACGAACAAAAAACACCTGCTTCTTATGAAAACAGCCCCTCCTCACAATCCACAGTTGCAACTTCGCCTACTGTACCAGAACCAGTTGTTCCTCAACAAACAGAACAACCCCCAAATCCTACATCAACCGGAGCAAATATGCAGCCTCCTCCAAGATCAAATTCAGTAGGACTATAGTTCCACAAGATAACTAGCCGATTAGCCAAAGATCTAAACAGCCGAGCGACCAGTAAACTCTCCACATATACTATTAATTGATCAATTGTCGTTGGGATTTGCCCGCCCGCCTTCCTCCCTTCCGGCAGGCATGGTGGCGGAGTCATTGGTCCTTAACTACTATTGCCTTTCCTCTCCTTCCTCTGTAAAATACTTCCACCTGTTTTTCCTTTGCTTTGATTTTTTAAATTTAAATTTTGAACTTATCACAATGGGTATTCTTGAAACAGTAGGACACTGGGTCATAAGCCTCATTTCGGCCACAGGGTACTTTGGAGTATTTATCGCTATGGCTATAGAATCCTGTCTGATTCCATTGCCATCTGAAGTAACGATGCCTTTTGCAGGTGCACTAGCCGCCAGCGGGGAACTGAATCTGATTCTTGTATCACTTGCTGGTGCATTTGGCAATTTGGTCGGTTCCTGGGGAGCTTATTATATTGGAGTCAAATTCCCGGAATCAGCCATTATCAAATTTTTAGAAAAGTGGGGAAAGTTTCTACTGATTAGTCCGCATGAATATGAAAAGGCAAAATCTTGGTTAAGTAAATATGGCAGCTTAGTCAGCTTCTTTTCGAGACTACTGCCGGGAATCAGAACTGTTATCTCTCTTCCCTGTGGAGTTGCGAGAATTAATTTTACAAAATTTTCAATTCTGACTTTTCTTGGGTCTTTGCTTTGGAGCTTCATCCTTGCTTTCATTGGGTTCAAGCTTGGTGAGAACTGGGAGAGCATCAAGCAGTATTTCCACAAGCTGGATCTCTTCATCATCTTAGCAGGACTAACTGCAGTAGGATTATATATCTATATGCACTTGAGAAGGAAGAAGTAAAGAATTCCTAATAATATTGGAATCGAAAAATATTTCCACTTACCGGATCGTAGAAATGAGCCACCCTAACATAATCATTACTTCCCGGCTTTGAATAGAAAACATATAGAAGTCCATTGTTTTCTGGTAGTTTAACGTCTCTGTGCCTATGCTCGTAAAGAGGAATTGTATTAGTCAATTGCACAGTTACTAAGTTCCCTTCCGCATACTGCCTTCGTGCAACCCTTACAGAAATTGGTTGATTTAGCTCATATACTGTGCTTCCAGCTAGCGGACCAAAACAGCCTTGATCTAAAGTGATAATTCCTCCATCAGGAGGCATATACACAAACAAAGGTTCTTCGAATACATGTAGAAGATCTTGCTGAGCATGCCAAAGACGAACCCCTCTGATAACCTTGAACTCACCATCTGCAAATGATTCTTCGAGATAGGCCTCAACAACATACTCGCAATTTCTACCACCGTGTTTAACCTCTTGCATACCCCCACCTACATCAACAAGGAATTTGTCACCTTTTCGGACAGTCACTGTTGGCCGTCTTTGTATTCCTCGGGCTATATCAACTCGTCTATATGTCTCATATATTCTTAAATCCATAATGGAACCAACCTTGAAAACAGGATTACGTACTTGCTCAGAAAGGAAAACACTTTTGTCAAGCTCTCTTTTTGTTACGTGTATTGGTAAATCATATCTATATACTTCAGCGTCCCCAGCTGCTTGAAGAAGTGCTCCAAAAAGCATTTGATCTCTCACTACCCAGCCCCGAAAATCTACACTAGTACCTGCTTCTAAAATAACTGGAACATTCGTTGAAGTGTAAAACAAAGCATCTTCAGCAAGAACAAATCTTGCTGACCTTGTTGTCTCAAGATCTGGCAGAATAGCAGATTTTCCTAAAAGGCTCAAATCTCCCCAGGAGTCAGCCTCAACGGTACAAGGATAGCTTATAACCCTTTCCATATTTCTTCGGAAGTAATATATAAATTATATCAACATGTCCGATAGTATTCAAGAGAGCGGAGATTGTACCTTATAGTGAAAAGTATAAAACTTGGGAGTTATTTTCGAGAAGTATAAGTCAGGGCCACAAAGTCCTTGATGCGGCTTTTCGGGCTAATTATATTCATAGATACAAACAACATGCCTCCAAACAATACTAGATCTACACCAAAAGCAAACCACTCAGATTGCTGATCTTCTGAAGCAGTATCCGGCAACTCCCCAGTTTCAGGAAGAAATTCATCCAGCTCTATCTCACATGAGCTGTCGCAGCCGTCTCCGTCAATTACATTCCCATCATCGCACTCTTCTCCAGTGTCAAGGTTCCCATCACCACAAAATGGTTCTTCTTCCTCTTCTTGCAACGTTACATTTTGCTTCGTCAAATAAATAGTATTTCCTCTATCTCCCGGGTTATCAGGTCCTGAATTATAGATATCACTTACAAGAATGTATGGCGCATCATAACTACTGAGTTCAAGATCCATGTAAAGATACAACATCCCAATGTATACGGTCTCATTATAATTCAAGGCTAGGTCCTTGGGAGTAAAGAGCTCTCCATCAAGATACGTATAATATACATCAACAATCTGATCATCCCCGGAATACTCGCTTCTTGCCCAAGCAATGTTAGGGACACCCCTCGTATCAAGCTCCATGTCACAATCCCAGTAAGTGAAAACATTTGTCTCTGTATCAACTGTAACAGCATTTGATTCATTCCATCCAGCACCTTTCTCTAGAAATCTTATTTCTTCCCCCGTTTCAGCTCCGTCATCGTCATGATACATCCATGCCAGATATTCGTTGCCCGATGTATCTATTCTTATTACTTGATAATCGTTCCATATATCAGAGTTTGTGCTCTCGGTAATCTGCTCAACTGCGCCGAACGTCACACCCGAACCACTCTCCGTGTCATAAGAATAGTAAACATTGATAAAAAAACTGCCTGTATCGAGTAGTGAGAATGCAACATATGGATTTCCGTCTTCATCCAAATCAATCGATCCATCATAGGGACGATAACCGTCACCTGAACTTAATACCTCAACTACCGCTCCCCAACTCCCTCCACTATATGTAGTATAATATACACCAGACCCTGAGAAGTCCCAGTCGTCCTCAAATAAAACATGTACCGTGTTATCGCTATCAATATCAGCATCAAGTAGATTTGAAGCCAAATCAAAATCAGGCATAACTGCAGCGACTCCGAAGTCTGCACCACTATTTACTGCATAATTTACTCCGGTCGAGTAGTCATGCCAAAAAGCATATGTCTCAGAATCACCAACCAGTACCTGTGGCATATAGTAATCACCACCACTCTCAAATTGGCCAAATACTCCCACAGTAGGATCTCCTTCGACTCCGGTTTCGTCTTCCCAAGAAGTCCCATTCCATGCTAGATAGGAAAAAAACAAAGCCGGAAAACTGCCCCCGGAATAAACAATATGGGGCTGACTGCTTGAATCCATATACATGCTGCAATAACCGTCATCATCATCAACCAGGTAATCCTGAGATACTCCGTCTACTGCATACCAGTCAGAACGGTCAACGACATAACTTTGGGCTTCCACACTTTTGTTCAAAAAAGATAAAAGTAATAAGGAGAGGCTAGAGATTAAAAGCAGTCGCTTCATAATGTTTATGGACATGTACCTATAAATATAGTTGAATTCTTAAAATATTGCAACCTTTAGGATTTTTTGTTAGCATCACAGTATGAGCTTTAAATCATACTTCTACAAAATGATTTTAGCAGCCCCCGCTAGGGGGAAATAAATTAACACCACAGTTCAAATAGCATCTTCACCAGAAATCAACTATAATATTAATTAACTTGGAACTATGAGTTTTGAGATATTAGTTTTTAGATATTAAAAATGCACTCACTGGAAATAAAAAAGAAATACATCGAATTCTTTAGAAAGAAAGGTCACAAACAACTGGCCAATGTATCACTCTTACCTGACAACGATCCGACAGCACTATTTATAAACTCTGGAGTTCATCCGATAGTTCCAAACATACTTCAGGGATCACATCCCCTAGGAAAAAGACTGTGCAGTATCCAGCGCTGCATACGAACAACTGATATCGAAGAAACAGGAGATAATAGACACCATACATTATTTGAGATGTTAGGGAATTGGTCGATCGGAGATTATTTCAAAAATGAATCTTTAAATTGGTCGATGAAATTCTTTGTGGAAGTCTTGAAACTAGATCCCAAAAGAATATATGCTTCTGTATTCAAAGGGGAAAAGGGAGTTCCTCGTGATGAACAATCAATTGCTGTTTGGAAAGAAATTTTTAAGAAATACGGCATAAGTGCAGAAGTTTATGATGAGACAAAAAAAGACAATTCCAATGCAAGAATTTTCCCATTGGGCAAAGAAGACAACTTCTGGGGACCTGCTGGGCAAACCGGCCCCTGCGGTCCGAATAGCGAATTCTTCTACTACTTTATGAAAGATTCTCCGGATTTTTCAAGATCTCGTCCGGGATTTAGGGATGGGGATGAATACGTAGAACTCTGGAATAATGTTTTTATGGAGTACAACAAAGACAGCTCGGGGGCATTAACTCCTCTTAAACAGAAGAATGTTGATACTGGGGCTGGCTTCGAAAGAATCTGTCTAGTTATACAGAACAGAGAGAAAGACGGATCGATGGATCCAAAGCATACAGTATATGATACAGATCTATTTGACTCTCCGCTTGCTTATATACGCAGCTTGATCGAAGATGAAAGCAAGAAATCAAATTATGAAGCCAACAGGGAAGACACTATAGAATTTGATCCTACTCTCACAGATATTGAAGACGTTGAGAGCGCTATCAGATCAATCAGGATAACACTAGACCACCTACGGGCCAGTACTTTTCTGATCGCTGACGGAGTCGAACCCTCAAACAAGGACCACGGCTACATACTCAGAAGACTGATACGAAGAGCGATAAGACATGCAAAGCTTCTGAGGATAAATCAGAACTTTACAAAAGATTTAGCTAAGCTTTATATAGAAAAGTACAAGCCTCAATATCCCCATCTGGCTACCAATTCTCAAAAGATAACCGATATCTTAGAAAAGGAGGAGATAAACTTCGAACAAACTATTCAAAGAGGAATTCGGGAAGTTGAGAAGCTCAAAGGTAAAGGAGGGGAAGTATCCGGCAAAGATTTATTCTTTATCTACGAAACATATGGTTATCCTCTTGAAATGGCTCTCGATGGGCTGCAGATCAGAGAGGAAAAAGAAAGAGAAAAATATATAAAAGAGTTTAATGTTGCAAAGAGCTTTCATCAAAAAGAATCACGAAAGGGCGCAGTGAAATTTGCAGGAGGTTTAGCAGATCATACCGAGATCTCAAAAAGATATCATACAGTCACCCACATTCTACTCAAAGCCCTGCAGATTAGTTTAGGTCAACATGTTCATCAGCGCGGGAGTAACATCACCGAAGAACGCCTCCGTTTTGATTTCTCTCACCCGGAAAAATTAACACAAGAACAAATAGGCAAAGTTGAAGAGATCGTAAATAAACAAATAGAGTCCGGGCTTGAAATGGAAAGGAAGGTTATGCCAAAAGAAGAAGCTCTCAAAACAGGGGCAGAATGTGAGTTCCCTGAAAGATATCCTGCTACCGTTTCGGTCTACGTTCTGAAAGACCCTAAAACAGGCAAGGTATTTTCACAAGAATTCTGCGGAGGGCCGCATGTCGACAATACGAAAGAACTATCCGAATCAGGAAAATTTAAGATCATAAAAGAGGAAAGCAGTTCAAGCGGGGTTAGAAGAATCAGGGCCATTTTGACAAAATAAGCGAGTAGTGTAACAATGTAACAATCTAATCATATAACCATACTTATCCATGGTCACAATCGGCATCCAAGGCGGCAAGGGCAGTTTCAATGATGAAGCCTGCCAATATTTCTGTAAAGTGCATGATGTTAAAAACTTTAGCATAAAGTATCTTTTTACCACAGAAAATGTACTAAGTAATCTACACTTGGGAAAAATAGATTATGGACAATTTGCTATAGAAGACCCTCTTGGAGGCATAGTAAACGAATCCATTGATGCGCTTACCAAATATACATGTAAAATTGTCGATAAGTTTAAATACCCTATAAATCTGCACCTGCTGACTCATAAAGATGTAAGGCTAGAAGATATCAAAATCTTCATGACTCACCCCCAAATCTTTAAGCAATGCAAAAATACTTTAAAGAAAAAATACCCTGATAAAGAAATACAGTTTGGCAAAGGGGAGATGATAGATCAGGCAAAGGCAGCTGAAAAGTTATCAAACGGTGAGATAGAAAATGATATTGCTATCATAGGCTCCAAAATTCTGATTGAAAAATATGAGGACTTGAAAATTATAGATGAAAATCTTGAAGATCAAGAAAATAATTCTTCGACATTTATATTCTGCACGCGCAGATATATTGTCTAAATACCTGCGTAAGACAAAACATTAGGATTTCTCCTATTATCGATACCAACTATTCATTTGACTTAAAGCTGATTTCTAGGTATTCTGTAGTCGAAAAAGCCTGTTGGATTTTGTTTTGTATACTATGTTCAAATTGACAAAAAATACAACCATTCAACTCACGATAAAATTATTTATCCTATCCTCGATACTAATCAGCTTTTCGTTCTCCCCGAGACCTGTGAATGCAGAACTGTACGAATGGGATACATCATTTAGTTCCGATGGCGTTGCAATCAATGCAAGTACCGCCGGAGGAGATGGACATGAACAGATAAATGACATAGAAATTCAATCAGACGGAAAGTATATAGCCACTGGCTGGAGTGTTGGGATTCTAGATGCGTCTTCCAAAACTTATGCCGATTTAGCAGTTTTGAGATTCAACTCAAATGGTACACTTGACACTTCATTTGGAGGAACAGGATACGTAACAAGTAGGATTGGTGATAATGAATATTCTATGAGTGCTGGGAACGCAATTAAGATACAAAATGATGGTAAATATATCGTAGTCGGAGCCAAATTCAGCGAAGATAGTATATTTGGTCATATGAATGTTGTCTTATGGAGATTCAATTCAGATGGAACACTTGATACTTCATTCAATTCTACAGGTTATAATATTTTCACAGATATAGAGGGTGTAGGTTTGGACTTAGAAATTGAGAACGATGGTCAGCCCGATATGTCATATATCGTTTCGGGAACTTCAGATGGATCAACTGCCATTTGGAAATTTGACACCAACGGTGACATAGAACCAGGTTTTGGAAGTCTAGGTTCCCAAAAGGTCACAAATGGAGAAGGAAATTTCTCTTCCGACCTAGATTTTTTTGGATACTCAATAACGTATTTGGGGGATCTTGATATCGACGGAGTAGATGACCTTGCTGTTGGAGAAAAAGAAGACAACGGGACAGGATCAGTACAAATAGTATTTATGAACAGTGATGGAACTATCAAAAGCTCTTCAAAGATTGGTGAAGGTGAAGGAGGTTTTGGAGGATCATTAGATTCCAACGACGACTTTGGATTTTCTATCTCAGAAATAGGCGATCTTGATAACGATGGAGTCGTTGATATTGCAGTCGGTGCTCAGTATGACGATGACGAGAATGCGGATAGCGGTGCAATATGGGTAATATTTCTAAACTCGGATGGAACAGTAAAGGCAGAACAAAAGATTAGTGATACTGAGGGGAACTTTACTGGACAGCTTGATACCGCCGATTACTTTGGCTCTTCTATCACAAATCTTGGAGATCTTGATGCAGATGGAGTACAAGATCTAGCAGTTGGAACTATGCGAGACGATGATGGAGGTACCAATCGTGGAGCTGTATGGATTCTTTTCATGAACACCAATGGAACAGTAAAAGCTGAGCAGAAAATTAGCGATACCCAGGGTGGATTTCTAGGTACTATCTCAAACAATGATTCCTTTGGAAGAGTAGTAGAAAACATCGGCGATCTGGACGGAGATCTAATAACCGATATCGCTGTCGGAGCTCCATACGATGCAGGGAACAGTTCCGCCGAAGGGTCAACTTGGATTCTATTTCTTAACACAGACGGTACAGTTAAGTCATATCAAGAGATTAATGATCTTCAAGGAGGATTTACTGGAGGACTAACAAGCGGAGATTTCTTTGGCATTTCTATTACTGATCTAGGAGATCTGGACACAGATGGAGTTCAAGATATAGCTGTCGGAGGCATTGGAGAAGATGGTAAGGTGGGAGGAGTTTGGATACTTTTTCTAAACTCAAATGGGACAGTTAAATCACATCAACTAATCAGCAACACAGCTGGAAGTTTCACCGGCGGTCTCGAACAATACGACTACTTCGGAATATCACTTGAGAATATAGACGACTTTGATGGAGATGGTGTTCAGGATATCGCTATAGGGGCTACAGGTGGCGATTTTAATTCTGAAAGTGTGCCAAGCTGGAATGCCCGACGCGAAATACTGTGGATAATTTATCTAAATACTAATGGTACAGTAAAGGGCTTTGAGAAACTTCGAAATCCGGAAGGGCTTTTTCATGGATTTCTTGACGGACAGGACTACTTTGGCTCGGCAGTAACGAGTATAGGAGACATTGACTTAGATGGGTACGAAGATTTGGCTGTTGGTGCTCCTGGAGATGACGGTGGAGGGACAAATCAGGGAGCAGTTTGGATTCTTCATCTAAACGAGAATGCACAAGTCATAACTCACCAAAAAATCAGTGAAATAGAGGGAGGTTTTACGGGTGTACTGGATACTCTTGACTACTTCGGAACATCTGTTGCAAACATAGGAGATCTAGACAACGACGGTGTAATCGACTTGGCCGTCGGAGCCTATGGGGACGATGATGGCGGAAGCGGCCGAGGAGCAGTCTGGATTCTTTTTATGAATAGTGACAGCACAGTCAAATCAATACAGAAAATCAGTAACACAGCTGGCGGTTTTGGTGGAACCTTAGATAACGACGACTGGTTCGGATCCTCCGTTGCCCCATTGGGAGATCTTGATGGAGATGGTGTTGAGGATATTGCCGTTGGAGCAGAAAAAGATGACGATGACCACTCAGATGCAGGCGCAGTATGGATACTATTCCTTAATACAGACGGTACTGTAAAGAGTTACCAAAAAATGAGCGACTCTACCGGCGGATTGATAATTGATCTTACAAGCACCAACTACTTTGGGGCATCAATAGCCAATATTGGTGATCTTGACGATGACGGAATTGTTGATATAGCAGTCGGAGCATACAATAGGACGGCTACTTCAAAAGGATCGCTTTCCATAATATTCCTAAATACCAATGGTACTGTAAAATCAGATTATGAAATTACCTCAGGAACATTCCCGGTTACCATAGATAATTCAGACTGGTTCGGATACTCAGTCACCGATATTGGAGATGTGGATTCAGACGGAGTTCAGGATTTAGCTATCGGCATGCCAAGAGATGATGATGGAGGAACCGATCGTGGAGCTACTTGGATCACATTTATGAATACCAACGGAAGTGTAAAAACTGTGCAAAAACTAAGTGATACTCAAGGACAGTTCGGCGCAACTTATGAAGATGGTGACTATTTTGGATCCGCTCTAGGAAGCTTGGCAGATCTTGATGGTAACGGGGAAAGAGAACTCGTGGTAGGTGTTGAACGTGAGAGTAATAATTACACCTATGGCGACAGAGGAGCTATCTATACTATTTCTATTGATGCCGATGGAACAGTTAACAGAACTTCTTCTGAAGTTGGAGGCTACGGATACGCTATTTTCACTAGCGGAACATATGGAAATGATCTTTTAATTCAAAGTGATGGGAAATACGTTATATGTGGAGTTGACTATTCAGGATCCTACGCTCGAGACTTTGCCCTTTGGCGTATAAACAGCGATGGAAGCTTGGACACAACGTTTAATGGGGCTGGATATGTTACACACACTCATGCTGCAGGAGGTGGACTAGAGGAATGCTCCACCTTACAAGTTCAATCTGATGGCAAATATATAGCAGCAGGGTATGCAAGCAGCCCTGATAACCATAGTACAAACTACGAAATGACTCTTTGGCGCTATAACACCAACGGATCTTTAGATACCACCTTTGACAGTGATGGATATGCCGTATATTCAAATGCTGCAGGCGGATACGGACATGATTGGGGGAAGAGCTTAGAAATTGAAAACGATGGCCAGCCTACTATGAAATATGTAGTCGGAGGTTACAGCTGGAATCCTGACCTTGATCCTGATATAGCTGTCTGGAGGTTAAATGAAAACGGTTCTCTGGACACAACTTTTCATAATCAAGGATATATAACTCTGGGAAATTCGGCTGGCGGAAATGATTCAGATGTTATTACTGATTTGGAGATTCAATCTGATGGGAAGTATATAATGGGCGGTTACTCTACTGGAACTGACGGCACATTCGATGCTGCAATTTGGAGATTGCAGGAACAAGGGGCAACAGGAGGAACAGGGATAGTCGTTTTCGAGGATAAAGAGCCTTATACAAGTTTATCTAAAACCAAAAGTTTATCGTCTTCTAATGTATTGGGGGATAATCAAGAGAACTTATCCGATAACTCTGAAGAGATAAAACACAAGGTCCAGCCATTGAAAAATAAGGTTAATTCTACTATTTCAAACATAATTTATACAACAAATACTTTAAACAAAACTGAGGCCCTCTCCTCAAAGATTTTATTAATTATAGGAATAATATCAATAAGTGGAACTGCAATAATTTGGATAAAATTTAAAAGATTATCAACTCCAAAATATCGAGATTTTAATCCTTTCGGTTTATACAAAAAAGAAACAGTCAACTATAAACATTTACTTAGGAAACTTGCCTTTTCAGCTAATTCAAATCGAAAGCTCTTTATCGTACTCATTACACTTATCTTTACGATTGTAAACCTTTCGGTCCTACCTTTCGCAAAGAACACAAATGCTGCCTGGGATACAACATTCGATTCAGACGGATTCCTCTGGTATGATGAAGGTTACGGGTGGGATATTGGATATGATTTGGAAATACTTCCTAGCGGAAAAATCTTGGTAGCAGGTTTTGTTACAAATTCTAGCGGGAATTGGGATATGGCTTTATGGCAATATAATAGTGATGGAACTCTTGACACGGCCAATTTCAACACCCCAAATGGATATGTTACCCATGACAGTGCAGCCGGTGGGGGTGATAGAGATAGTAGTTATTCATTGGCAGTTCAAACAGATGGGAAGATACTAGTAACAGGTTATAGTCTAAATTCAGCCTCAGACGGAGACCTTGTGATATGGAGATACAACAGTGACGGAACGATGGATGATACTTTCGGTGACGGCAGTTGCAATAACGGGGTTGGTGTAGGATCCGATATGGGATGTGTGGTTCACCACAATGCAGCTGGTGGCGACGGGTATGATTCAGCTACTACAGTACTAGTCAATGATGCTGGTAAGATAATAGCTGTTGGATCAAGTGAAAACTCTCCAAGTACCTACGATTATAGTCTCGTAGTTTGGCAGTACAATAGTGATGGAACTATGGATGATACCTTTGGTGACGGCAGTTGCAATAATGGAGTTGGTGTTGGATCAGATATGGGATGTGTAGTTTTTCCAGGGCTAACAGCAGATGCAGATAACTGGAGCGACGGAGCTGTATTACAATCAGATGGAAAAATTGTAGCTGTCGGTTCTGCAGACAATGATACAAACTATTATGATATGGCAATATGGAGATTCAATACTGACGGGACATTGGATGATACTTTCGGAGATGGGACTTGTAGTAATGGAGCAGGTATTAGTGGTGATATGGGTTGCGCTATTCACCATAATGCTGCAGGTGGCAATGATGACGACTTTGGAATTGCTGTAGCGATTGATGGTAATAATAATATTGTTGCAGCTGGATACAGTTACAGCTCAACAAATGGTACAGATCTAGCTGTTTGGAGGTACAATTCTGACGGTGAACTGGATACCTCATTCAGCTCAGATGGATATACCTCTCATAATAGTGCAGCTGGAGGATCCTGGTGGGATTCTGGAGAAGATCTTGTTATCCAGAGCGACAACAAAATTGTTATCTCCGGGCAAAGTGATGACTCTGACGGTAATACCGATATGACTATCTGGAGATATCAGACCGATGGAACACTAGACCCTTACTTCGGAGACGGAACATGCGTAAATGGAGTCAATTCAGGACACGGCTGTGTCAACCACAATGGTGATGAGGCTATTGCTGGCTTTAATGATGACTATGGTGGAGGAATAGATATAGTCGCTGATGGTACTTTTATCGTAAGTGGACAGGCACAAGAAACTAACGTACAAAACAGAGATATGGCTATGTGGAAATTCATCCAAAGAAGCTACCAGATACTAAATCTAGATTCGTCTCTCAATGCAACCGACAGTTCAGGAAATAATGTTGAGGACGGATCAGCATATGGGTTAGAGGGGTCTTATACCATAAACATCACTGATACTTCGGGTAACTATATCGGCGAAGTATTGACTGACTTCTCAGCCGATCTTGATTGGGGAAGCGTTATGGGTGATATCGATATGACTGAAAGGAAGTCCGTTATAGATAATCTCAGCTCAGCAGATGGAACTGCAGCTACACATACACTTTACGTTCCAAAGGGAACGAGTGATACATCAGTGGGCATTTGTCCAAGTGCCACAGACCTCGCAAGTGTCAACGAGACATGTCCCGGATTGGAAATAAAAACAGCTGCATTTCCAGACGCATCAGTTGTCACACTTGGAGGCAACGAATACTGGAAAATAACCGGCCTCACAAGCACTGGCGGATTCAGTACTACATTAACACTTGATCCTACAACTAATACATTTGATGATGAATTTGATATCATACCTAATGCTACTTGCTCTCTTCGAGAAGCTGTACAGGCTGTAAATATTCAAGCAGCATTTGGCGGATGTGATGCTCCAAATGATCAAAATGCAGTTATTCTTGAAGCAGGGACATATCAGTTAGATATTCTTGGCAGAGATGAGGACAATAACACCTCCGGGGATTTAGACATACTGCATGATATATCAGTTATAGGAGATGGAGAAACGCAAACAGTCATTAAGGGGAACCCCGACGGAGCAGAAGAGAGTACAAGAGATAGAGTATTCCAGCTTCACGATACTTATTCAGCCAATTTCGCTTACCTCACAATAAGGGACGGCTATCAAGAAATCCCTGATTCTGCATTATATTCACTTCAAGGGGCTGGTATTCGTGCCGGAGCTGGTGTCTCTTTGGATCTAAATCACATTACTGTTAGAAACAACATACTATATGATGATGTAAATAGCGAGTGGGGAGAGGGTGCAGGTGTATGTGTTGACGGTTCAAATATAGATCTCAGCATTAATGACTCAAATTTAATTTATAATACTATTGATGCCTTTGAAGGGCATGGAAGTGGAGGTGGAGGCCTTGCAGTTCTGGGAACAGCCGGAACTCATGACGTTTATATCAACAATTCAACTTTTAACAACAATGAAGTAATCGTAACCGACGAATGGGAGGCTTATGGAGCCGGAATCAACATCGATGAGGCAGATGTCGAGATCTACAATAGTGAGATCAATGATAATTACCTTCAAACTTACGCATCAACATATGGAGCAGGATTAAACATCTGGTGGACTTACTCACAACCGGCAATAATTGAAGATACCTCAATATCCGGGAATACAGCTGAAATCATAGCTCCTTGGGACATTTTGATCTGGGGAGTTGGCTTTAATTCTTTCAATGCAGTAAATATTAACAGATGTGATATAAGCAGAAATGTTCTAACTGGAACATCATTTGGAGACTATCTTGAAATTTGGGCTGGCGGAGCGTACGTAACAGACGATTCTATCGTTACAAATTCCACAATAAGTAACAATCTCATTGATGTTAGGGCTTCAGAAAACAACAGTGAACTAATATATGGAGCAGGGATAACACTCGACGGAGATACTATAGAGTTAACGAATAACACTATAAGTGGGAATGAGATTAATGTTACATACGATACCATCGATACCGACCCCTATGTAACTCCATATATCATGGGAGCTGGTGGTATGAACATCTCAAACGATGCTAGGCTTTCATTCAACACTATAGCTGACAACTCTATTTTCCCTTCTACTTATAATTACTTTGATAAATTTGGTAAGATTGGCAGCGGATATTTTGAATGGGGTTATTCTTCTCTCAAATCCAATGTCTTCGACAATGTTCAAGACAACAATTCTGATTGTTTTGACGAAAACTATTATTGGAATGGATATGTAAGACTAACTTCAGAAGGCTATAATTTCAATTCTGACGGCTCCTGCGTAGGTCCGGATATACAACCTAGCGATGACATAAGCACTGATCCTCTTATACAACCACTTGACGATAATGGCGGAGGATTAGAAACCCATGCCCTGCTCCAGGCGAGTCCTCCGGTAGACTATTCATCGAACTGCTATGACGCCTTTGGTAGATTGGTAACCAACGATGAGCGTTTGGAAGATCGTCCAGTTGATGGTGATGAAAATGGTTCAGCCGTATGTGACAGTGGAGCGTATGAATACAACCCCGAGCAATCGGTACCTTATTGCGGAGATGGAAACCTTGATGATGGAGAAGAATGTGACGACGGCAATAATCAGGATGGAGACGGGTGCAGTGCTATATGTGAAATTGAATCTCAGGAACCATACTGCGGTGACGGAAATGTAGATCAAGATGAACAATGCGATGACGGTAATACAACAAGCGGAGATGGATGTTCATCCAACTGTGAATTCGAGGAGGGAATATTCCACAACTGTGATGAGCACCTTGACTTCACTTTTTCTTACAACTTTGGTAATCCTGCTTGGTGGGACTCTGGGAATGCACCTCCGGAAGACATCGACTGCACCTGGGAACAGACACAGGGAACTGAAACAATAATCTTTGATCCGGAGAATGAAACTACTGAAGCCTTGAGCGATAGTGCCTATCCTCTTCAAGTTTCTACTGAAATTGAATTTGAGAATACTCCAGCAAATCGAAATGAAACTTATGGTGTCAGGGCAGTTTGTGAAGGATGGGAAAGTCCTGAGGAAACTTTTCTGGCAGGAGAAAAAATTGACTGCTGTGAAGATAGCATCATACCTTTCTTGCCCGAAACAGGAGAATTACCTAATACATATAATTTTGACCTGAGCACCAGATACTGGATTATGCTGGGAATCAATCTCATACTTCTGGGATTTTCTATGAGGATTTTATTTGATTATTTTGCAAGATTTAAATATGTTAATCTTATCAAAATAACAAATTCAAACAGATCTTAATAGTTGCTTTATAAGCAATCAAACTATGAGAAAAAAGTTGGGAAAATTCGCAATATTAACGTCTGGGTTAGTACTTTTTTTGCAAATCTTTATGATTGCAGAAAACTTTACAGTTGAAGCTGCCACTATCACAGTAACCACAACTGCTGACGAATTCGGGCCAGGAAATGATTGTTCATTGAGAGAAGCTGTTCAGGCTGTGAATTCTGGGAGCCCGTATGGAGGATGCCCTGCTGGAGACGGATCAAACGACACCATCACACTACCCGCGGGAACATTTACTCTGACGCTTGTTGGTAAAGATGAAGATTTAAATGCTACTGGAGATATTGATATAAGTGCAGATGTAACTATCATAGGAGCTGGAGCTAGCCAGACTATCATTAGCGGAAATGCAGGAGGGACAGCTGATGCTGACAAAGATAGGGTTTTCCATATAGCGGATAACGTAAGCGTGGAATTTTCAGATGTCACAATTCAAGATGGATACTATGAGAAGAGAAACGACCCGTTTAACTATACTGGATGGATTCATGGAGGAGGTATACTCTCGGGAGATGGATCTTCACTAAGAATCATAGATAGCGTAGTGCAAAATAATACAATACTCCGCGAAGACTCTCAAGCTTATGGCGGTGGAATATCTATTAGTGACGAAGATACAACACTCCACATTGAAAACTCAAGTATTATCAATAATGAGCTTATCTTAGAAGATACAGACAAGGATGGATCTATGGGAGGTAGAGCTGCGGGTATAAGTGTCGAAGACATTTACGAAGGTATTGGCGATGATAATTCGGCTGGAGTAGATATTACAATCATTGATTCCGAAATAAGTGATAATACAGCTACTTGCGATATAGAACCTCCTGCTCTCTCCAGCTGGGCGTTCATAGAGGGCGTAGGATTGGAAGTGGATTATGTAAGAAGTTTCAGCATGGCAGACTCTCATATTAACAATAATACAGCATATTTAAGAGATGGATATGTTAGTGCCTGGGGACCTGGGTTATTAATCTGGAGACTTGTGCAGGGAGGAACTATTCCTCAAATTTATGACTCCACAATAAACGGAAATACCTCCACAACTATTTCAGAAACTGACGTACTTGGATACGGAGCTGGTATTCTAAGTTATATTCCAATGGAAATAACAAGGACACAGATAAATGGAAACGGACAAAATGTTACTTCTGGATGGGAATATGTTGAAAATTGGGGAGGAGGAATATTTATTGATGGCGGATCTGTTTCACAAACCTCGATAATTCGTCAGTGCACAATAAGCAATAACTATATCGATGTATCTATCGATACTGATTCTTCAGCAATGATTTTTGGGGCTGGCATATACCTAGATGGAGGAACCGTCGAAATTTCAACAACACGATAAGCGGAAATTGGATAGACTTCAACTGGAATACTCATGACCCCTTCCGTTGGGAGGAGATATTTGGAGGCGGTATTATGAATTGGGGAGCCGAAGTTGAGCTCTCCTTTAATACTATAGCCAATAACTCTGTACCGGAAACCTACTTTTTAATTCCTCCCGAAACAAATCCCCAAAAACTTGGAAGCGGATACTTCGAATGGGGAACAACAGTTATGAAATCAAATATATTTGACAATGACCAAGACGGAAATCAAAACTTTTTTGACGAATCAGTTTACTGGGATGTTCCTCCATCTCCAAATACAACCTCACTAGGATACAATATCGATAGCGATAATTCTCTAATTAGCGTGATAACACCAGGTACAGAAGACCTGTATGATGATCCCGAGATTGATCCTTTGGCAGATAATGGAGGCACATTGTATACCCATGCACTTCCATTGACTAGTCCAGCCTTAGATTATTCTACAGACTGTACAGATGCTGGAGGTACTCCTGTCACAACAGATGAACGCCTTATCTCCCGTCCAATAGATGGTGATGAAAATGGTTCAGCCGTGTGTGACAGCGGAGCATATGAATACAACCCCGAGCAATCGGTACCTTATTGCGGAGATGGAAACCTTGACGATGGAGAAGAATGTGACGACGGCAATAATCAGGATGGAGATGGGTGCAGTGCAACTTGTGAATTTGAAGAAGGAATTTTTCACAACTGTAACGAACACCTTGATTTTACATTTGATTATAACTTTGGTGATCCCTCTTGGTGGGATAGCGGCAATGCTCCTCCTGAAGATATAGACTGTATCTGGGAACAGACACAGGGGACTCAAACAATTCTATTCGATCCTGAAGCTGAAACTATCACCGCCGGTACAGACAGCTCATATCCTCTCAGCATTTCTACTTCAATTGAATTTGAGAACACACCAACAAACAGGAATGAGACTTATGGGACACGAGCTGTATGCGGAACATGGATCAGCCCTGAAGAAACTTTCCTTGCTTCGGAGAAAATAGATTGCTGTGAGGACAGTATCATCCCGTTCTTACCCAAAACAGGAGAATTACCGAGTACATACAATCTTGATCTAAGTACCAGATACTGGGTCATGCTTGGGATCAATCTTATTCTTCTTGGTTTTTCATCCAAGATTTTAATTGACTATTTCAAGAAATAGACTAGGGAAACTTACTCTTATTTAACTTAAGTCGTGGGAACACCTGAAAAAGGAGATACTGTAGCTCCCCCTTGATAGTCAAGAGGAACATCAACATTTATCACACCTCTTTTTGCATCCACCTTCATAAGACTATCATGAAAAGCCAGCTTGTCTTTTGGCACTAAACCGGAAGGAAACTTGTACCCTGTTGCAGAAGCAAGTAAAAGATAATCATTTTCCGGAACAAAGAACTGAAAAATACCATTTCTGTTTGCAATCTTTGAATCTACTAGCTCATTATTCTCCGACTTGTAGAGCTTGACAAAACTAGGTGCTACCGGAGCTTTGGTTCCGCTGTCGTAGACATATCCCCATGCTCTTGGTTTCTTAGTCTCCCCAAGCAGTTTTAAAGACAAGAGGATAAAGTAAAGAATAGCAAACAATAAGTTGACAAAGTTAAATCTCAGAACTGTAACAAATAGATTTACTACAAACATAAACGAAAGCATAAAGAAATTCCCCTGAAGAACAAAGGTTCTTAGTTTGACAAAAATTAATTTAAGAAACTGAAAGCTGATTCTAAATTTCTGGTCTTTAGAATCAAGCGGGATGCTAAAATCGATTGTTGTATCATTCTGAATTGTAAATTCTCCGCCGGTGTATATATAACCCATTTTGTCTGAGTAGGTTGACTTGATTGAGCTTGATGGAAAAGAATATTCTTCATGTTGAACTTCTAATCTATATGTTCCCAACGAGACAGGGAATCCGTAACGGCCCTCCAAATCTGTAACAGTAGACGCGATGAGAGTATTTGACTCTGCATCAAGAAGTCTTACGACAGCAAATGGAATAGGCTTGCTACCGCTTGAATCATATACCACGCCCCATAATCTTTTTAGAGATTTCTTTCCTAAGAAAGCTTGACTTACAAGACCAAATATACTGGCAGCTGTCGTGTTTGGGATAGAAAGTAGGGAAAGTACACTTAAAACTTGCAAACCTACGCCAGTTCCAACCACTATTTCTGTTGTGTTTACTGGATCACTTACAGTCTCAACAACAGACTTAAGTGCTTTATAAATAAATATATCTTCGCTGACACTGATTTTAATATCCCCGTCATTTTTAAAAGTTAAGCTTCTAACATCCATTATGGAAACAGTATTTGAAGAATTATTCTCATCACCAATTATTTGATCATTTTCCAACTTGAAATCGCTATCGAGTTTCAATAATAAAGTTGCCCCATCTATCACCAAATCGGTTTCAGAGCAATCAAACTTCCCATCAATCATCTTATCCTGAGTCCAGATTGTATCTTTATTTATAGTTTCTTTTGAAGGACATTGATCAGCAGCATAAACATTACTGCTAAAATAGGAGAATGCCAACGAAGATAAAAAGAACGTTATAATAAAGATGGCAGTATTTATTCTCATAATATTCCTTATTGCATTCGGTTTAGTTTACATCTATAATTTATAATATACTGACTTTAAATGCAATAAAGACTGCTCGGGATGCTTGAACCTCAAATCGATCAAACAAACTATAGTCCTGAAAGAAAGCTCAAAATCGAAAATTTGGCAATATTTGTAGCACTGAGCGTCATCATTATTATTCTTTTTTTGTTACTCCGTGAGCCGGCAACCAATTTTGTTGAATCGATTGTAGAAAACGAACCATCGAAAGAAGATCAACCTGAATCAGCAGTTAGCAGTTCAAAAACCATTGCTGAATACATAGGTGAGCTAAAAGAAGGAAATGCTATTACACTCACACCTACTATAAATGTACTTGGAAATGTCATCAACGAAGAGGTAACAATTAACGACCTACCCGACACCGGTGAAGATGACCCTTGGGTAAATGTTATTGGCGACACGATGACAGGAGATCTGACGATAACTGGGGGAGCTAACCTAATTCTTACTGATTCCGAAGACCTTGTTTTCAGCAACGTTTCACTCAAATCCTCACTTTCCAGACAAAACAGCGGAGCTTTCTTTGTAGGAACATTTGATGAATATGTCAATAGTGACAGCACCAACGTACAAGATGTGATGGATGATTTGGATGAAGCCATTGGCAGCCTTCAAAATAGAGTCGTTTATTGGAACGAAGCTTATAGCTGGGGAGACCACAGTATTGTTGGATATTTGACAGAAGAATCCGAAGAAACAGATCCTGTTTGGACAGAAGCTGAGTCAAGCTACTTCAACATATCTGAAAACGAGTTAATTACTGGGTGGCCAAACTTTGCCGGGGGTCAGAGCGGTATAAGAGCACCTTTTAGAGTTGACAGTACATTTCTTGTGACAAATCTTAACGCTGATCTTCTCGACGGCTATCATGCCTCTGACTTTATGGGAGAAGGCGTAGATCTTTGGGTTGACGAGACAGGAGATACTATGTCTGGAATCTTAAATATGGGAGGTTACAGGATCGAAAATATAGCGGTACCAAACTCAAATGATGACGCAATTGATTTCGGCTCTGCTGAATCAAACTATATAAACGATGGAGCAGGAGAAATCAACGCTGTTGGAGATTTTAACTTTGCCGCAACAACTAATATCACAAATCTAAGCGCTGATTATCTAGACAGCCAGGACAGCAGTTACTATCGCAATGTATCAAACATTAACGCCGGAACCTTAGGAAGTGCTTACTTCAGTGCATACTCAGATCTAAATGCCGAAGGATACGTGCCCGCTTCATCTACTACGATATGGACCAATACTAACGACGGGGCTGGCAGCGGACTTGACGCTGATCTGCTTGACGCTCAGACAGGCACCTACTATACAAACGCTTCCAATATAAACTCGGGCACATTGGGCACTGCTTATTATAGTGCATATGCTGATCTTACGGCCGAAAACTACCTGAATAATGATGCCGGGACAGATCTACTGACACAAACCCAGTTAGATGGAAGATACATCAATAACACCGGAGATACTATGACTACCGCCGGATTGCCATTTTCCGGTATTACAACTGATATTTATACTCCGAGCGGTGAAGCGCTTACTCTAAGTGCTCCTGGCGCACAAGATATAAATTTATACACAGGTTCAGGAGTAATAGGCATAGGAACGACAACCTCTCTCGTTGAAGTTTCAAATGTATCGACTGCCTATTCTGATCATAAAGATCTCCTTATCAGATCAACCGGAACCAACCAGGCAACATATTTTCGTGTTGCCCCAAATGGTACCCCGCCCGATTCAATTATATGGTCAACTGTGCAGGTCTTTGCTACAGACTGGTCAGCTGACCAGTCAAATGTTGAAGCCGTTGAGATGAGATTTAATCGGGATGCAGACGGCGCTCCAGGAAATCAATCAATTTTTCAAATTAACACCTATGCAGGAGGAACAGGAACCCTGCATCCCCTTGCAATAACAGTAGACGATGAAGCATATAAAGGAATCTTCATCGATACCGGAGCAAATGTTGGTATTGGTTCAACTTCCCCTGCGCAAGAACTTGACGTAGAAGGAGACATCCAGCTCGATGCAAACGAGTCTGCAACTACAAATGGTTTATGTCATTCTGGAGCCAACTCGGATACAACTTTCACAGATCGCAATATAGTAGCATGTTCATCAACCCCTGGTGATATAGCTGAATGGTATGACACAAAGGATGCCGAAGCCGGAGACATTGTATATACAACAGGTGAAAAAATTACCTATATATCACCGGCTGTCAACGCCGAAACCGGAGAAGTTCTAAATCAGAATGAAAAGTTAACTGCAAGTATACTGGCAAAAAGCAACCGTCCTTACCAAGCAAATATCTTGGGAGTAGTATCAACCTCTCCTTACGAATCTTTCGGCAAGGCTATCAATAAATATTCTTCAAACCCCAATCCTATAGCACTTACAGGACGCGTCCCAGTGAAAGTTGTCACTTACAACGGAGCTATAAAGCCGGGTGACCCTATCACAGCAAGCAGTATAGCTGGGGTAGGTATGAAAAGCACTAAACCAGGGCATATCATTGGAATAGCATTAGACCATTATGACAGTATCAACCCTTATAAAGTTGGTAAAATACTGGTTTCCATCAACCTCAGCTGGTATGAGCCTGAGAGTTATCTCAAAAAGGTAAACGAAACAATTCAGGCATATGATATGTTGAGTACGCAGGGACAAATTGATATATTACCGGATCTCAATATAACCGACACTTTAACAGCCAAAAATGCTTCAATCTTGTCGATTCAAGTGAAAGATATAACTGTTCAGAATAATCTTGAAGTTTCAGGAGTACTAACATCGAGGTCGATAAAAGCAGATACAATAGAATCTGCATTCTCCAAAAGTATCATTATCAAGCTGTCAGACCACTTGGGTAATACAGCATTCGAAGTACAAAACGATCAGAGCGAAAAAGTATTCAGCATTGATAGTAACGGAAAGATTTATATACTATCAGATTCTTCCAATACTTCTGTAGGATCAACAGTTTTATCTCCTGGAAATGAAGAGATAAGAGTAGAGACTAAGGCAGTAACATCTGACTCAAAGATATTTATTAGCCCGATTTCCACTTCTTCGATTCCGCCGAACGTATGGATTAAAGAAAAGGGAATTGGATTTTTCATCATCCGGCAAGAGGAAGTATCTGATCAAAACCTTGTGGTTGATTGGTGGGTCATCAATTAGTATAGGGAGAGATAGTAATGATAATCCTATGACAGGGAAATGTTGACAAATTACATAGGCAAGGAAAAAGACAAAGCAGCCAGTTTGTTCTTCAAGTAAGGAAATACTTTAATCCTTAACACATACCCGTCTTTCAAGCGGACCTCCCAACCTAACTCCAATGACTAAATCAACTCAATCAACACAGCCCTCAAATGATATTGTAATGTCTCCCTTAACTCTCTATAATAATTAATAAATAAGTGAAGAAAACACCTTTTACTGCCTCTATGAAGGAACAGAGTACAAACAATAAGTTGATTATTATAGCAGGACTGGTTGTTCTCGTTCTCATACTAGCATTACTTCTAAAACAACCAATTACGAGCCTCGTTAATCCATCAGCGCAGGACGATTCTTCATCTGATATCGAGGGGACTCAAAGCAGAACAGTTACAGAGTATATCACCGAACTTAAAGAGGGCAAACCTTCTACCTTTACTCCAAAAATAGAAGTTCTCGGAGACGTTATTTATGAAGATTACTCTACAACCACTCTCCCAGAAACAGGTGAAACTACCATAGATGACATTTGGGTAAATACAACTGGTGATACTATGACTGGAAACCTCTCCATCACCAAAGACGGTACTCTTGTTCTGCCCAGAATTGAATCTTTGATTTTTAATTCATCTACCTTAGGGGATACTAACTCAGCCTCAGACAGTGGTGCATTTCTGATAGGTGCTTTTGATGAATTTACAAACAGTGACAACACAAATGTTCAAGCCATTCTTGACGATCTTGATAAGGCTATTTCAGATCTGGAATCGTCTATACCTTCTATAACTGAATCCGATCCTATTTTTTCAGCCAGTCCAGCTGCCTCAATTACGAATACATACATTTCTCATTGGAATGCAGCTTATTCTTGGGGTGACCATGCCCTGATAGGTTACCTCACCTCAGAGTCTGATCCTGTTTGGACAGCAGCTGAACCCAGCTACTTTAATAGAACCCAGAATGAAACCGTAACCGGAATTCCTAGTTTCAATGGAGGTCTTAGCGGAAGTACAGCACCTTTTACAGTTGACAGCACATATATGATTTCAAATCTAAATGCCGACCTTCTTGATGGCTATCATGCTGCCGATTTTATGGGCGGAGGTATTGATCTGTGGATTGATGAAACAGGTGATACTATGCTTGGAGATTTGATACTAAGCGGAGCTGATATTAACATTGGAACTAACAATTTAATAACCGGATCTAACTCTCTTTCTTCTTCTGAGTTAGATATTCTTGATTCTGGAATCAACTTTTCAGAGCTTAGCGGCACACTTGGCGATACTCAGATATCAGTAGGAGCCGTGGACTTGGATACGACTGAAGTAGCTGGAATACTTCCGATAGCAAACGGTGGCACCAATGCATCCTCATATACGACAAATGAATTCCTCTGGTACAACGGAACAAGAATAGTATCAAGCGGATATGATCAAAACGATTTTATGCCAGCTGTTACCGACAATTGGGTAGATGAGGCGGGAGATACTATGACTGGAACACTTATCTTCTCTGGGGTTGCTACTGATATAACAACTGCAGGCGGAGAGGCAATTACTATATCTGCACCTGGAGCTGGTCACATAATTTTGGATGCAGGAACTGGAAATGTAGGGATTGGTACCACCAATCCTTTAGCAACACTTGATCTTCAGGGGGATGGAATAATCCGAGGAGATCTTGTAATACGTGAAACGACACCGGATACTGAAGCTTGGGACTCTATCAGTACGATAAATGCTCCACTAGCAAGAGACAGTCATTCAGCAGTCTGGACCGGCAGCGAAATGATTATCTGGGGTGGGAGATATAGTTCTGGAGCTTATAATACGGGAGGTATTTACGATCCAGAAACGGACTCCTGGACAGCAACAACTACCACAGCAGCTCCTACCGCAAGACAAGTACATGCGAGCATATGGTCAGGTAGTAAGATGATTATACTTGGAGGTCTTAGTGGAGGCGGATCTTGTCTAAGTTCAGGTGGTATCTATGATCCTGGCACAGACAGTTGGACAGCAACATCAACTACTGGTGCCCCAACTGATATATCAGACAAAACTACCATATGGACTGGCAACAAATTCATAGTCTGGGGAGGAGTTTGCTCAGATCTCAATACTGGATCTATCTATGATCCTATCTTGGATACATGGACTTCAATTTCGACATCAGGGGCACCTACAGCCAGATCAGGACATACCGTAGTCTGGACCGGAAAGAAAATGATAGTTTGGGGAGGCATATCTGGAATCAACTATTTAAATAGTGGCGGAATGTACGATCCGGAAACAGATACCTGGACAACTATTACAACGACCGGAGCTCCATCAGCAAGAGCAGTCCCTGAACTAGTCTGGACAGGAGACAAAGTAATAGTCTTTGATGGGTTCAACTACAACTTTAATCCCTCTTCTCCTTCCTGGGGTGGTATCTATGATCCTGAAACCAATAGTTGGCTCTCAGTATCCTTTGGATCAGGAAGAGAAAGTGGTGCAGTTGTCTGGACAGGAAATAGAATGACCAGATGGGGAGGCATGACAGCAACTCCGGCAACAGTTTCCGGCACAGGTGTCATTTACGATATAGAAACAAACTCACTCGTATCCATGCTTGATGTAGGAGATCCATCAGCAAGATATGCACATACAGCGATTTGGACCGGAAACCAGATCATCATATGGGGAGGAAACACATCATATGGTTATTTAAACGATGGAGGTATATATACATCACCTACAGAGAAAGGTGGAAAGCTTTATGTACAAGGAGAGGCTACCATCGATGACAATCTTTTTGTAAGTAAAACAATAACTGCTGGGGGAATTCACAGTGAGGGCGGAGCAGATATAGCAGAGTACTACCCCACAATTGATCCATCTATCGAAGCAGGAGATGTAGTCTCAATCAGCGATAATACTCAGATAGAAAAATCAAATACATTATACGGGTCAAAATTAATTGGGGTCGTATCGACTAACCCGGGTGTTACCTTATCATCAAAAGAGACAAACCCTTCATCAAAAGAGTATCGTCTTGTAGCACTTGCCGGAAGAGTGCCAGTAAAATTTACTACAGAGAACGGCACAGTAAAAGGAGGAGATTATCTAGTTTCTTCTTCTACGCCGGGAACAGCTATGAGTGCCTGCGGACCCAAATACTGCATGAGCGGAATGTCAATCGGAACTGCTCTTGAAGATGTAAATTCTGACGGTCTAGTCCTTCTGTTCGTCAACCTTACCTGGTACCAACCAGAAAGCACTAGACTAAAACTTGAAAAAATAATCGCTGAATATGAAGACGGAAATCTTGACATAATTGACAATCTCACGGTTACCCAAAAGCTAAGTGCCGACGTCGCATCCTTCAAATCTGTCACTATCAATGATCTAGTAGTTGATAATCGATTAAAGGTAGCTGGTTTACTGACAGCTTCAAATATTAGAACAGGCATCATTGAATCAATCAATACTTCTGATATCATAGTACGATTATCTGATCACCTTGGCTCCACTGCTTTTAGGATAGAAGATGAGAATGAGAAAATGATTTTTCAAATCGACAGCGCAGGGAAAATTCAACTAAAAGAAGATCCACAATCACCTTCGATAGGAGAAGGGACTATAACAAGTGGAAATGATCAAGTGAGAATCAGAACAAAGAGTGTCGGTGACAATTCAAGAATCTTCATTACTCCTACTGTAACAACCGATAAACAGCTTTCAGTCACCGAGAAGGCCTCTGATGATTATTTCTTGGTAACAATATCATCCCCAGTGGACTATGATATTACCTTCGATTGGTGGATTATCAATTAATCAGTATGCGTCTCAATCCTAAACAAAGCTAGCGTGATGTTAAGCACCTGTTTATATTCTTATATGTTAATGTACTAAACCTATACAATTACTTTGCAGTTTCAGAACATAAACTTTATAATGAGTATTAATATATCACAGAGAGTATAGATTTTGTTTAACCTCCTTCATGAAGGAACAGAATAAAGGCAACAACCTCATATTTTTGGCAGGATTGATCGTTCTCGTCATTATACTGGCACTGCTTCTAAAACAACCAATTGCATCCCTTGTTAACCCCTCCTCAAATGATACTTCTACTTCTGACGTAGAAGGCGCTCAAGGCAAAACAATTACAGATTATATTACTGAACTTAAGGACGGAAGAGTTTCTACTTTTACTCCAAAAATAGAGGTTTTGGGAGATATCATTTATGAAGATTAT
>JAQVGX010000055.1 GCA_028696515.1 Candidatus Dojkabacteria bacterium
TTTGACGAAGGTCCAGTTATCGGCGGTCCGCACGTACCTTATATTCAGTCGGAAAGACTTGATATTTATCATAAAAAAGCCGAAGAATTAGTGAATGGCGGGTATGCATATTATTGTTTCTGCAGCCAGGAAAGGCTGGATGAAGTGAGGAAAAAGCAGCAGGAGGAAAAGAAGCAGCCTATGTATGACAAAAAATGCCGGCATCTTGATATTGCGGAGTCAAGAGAAAGAATAAAAAAAGGTGAAAAATATGTTATTCGATTGAAAGTTCCAAAGAACAGAAGGCTTGAGATAGAAGATCAGATACTTGGCAGGATAAAGTGGGATTCAAATATTGTCGACGATCAGGTGCTTATCAAAAGCGACGGTTTTCCGACGTATCACTTAGCAGTTGTAGTGGACGACGTAATCATGGGTATAACTCACATCACACGCGGTTTTGAGTGGCTTGCAAGTGTTCCCAAGCATATATTGCTTTTTGATGCATTTAACTACAAAATTCCTATCATGGCACACATGCCTCTTATTCTGGATCCTGATGGGGGAAAGCTTTCAAAGAGAAAGGGTTCTGTCTCAACCGAGGAGTTTCTGGCACATGGTTATCTCCCGGAGGCCTTGTTGAATTTCATCATGCTGCTAGGATGGGCTCCAAAAGATGACAGGGAAATATTCTCGCTGACAGAATTTATACGAGAATTTAGTCTGGATAGAATGAATAAGACCAATCCAGTTTTTAATCGTCAAAAACTTCTTTGGTTTAATGGCGAGTATATCCGCAGGTATTCTAAAAAGGAATTTACAAAAAAGGTCACCGACTGGGTAGAAACTCACTGTGAGGATGAAAAGATGAAGAAAAATATCTTGGAAGACAAGGACTTGCAGCCGAAATTGGAACTGGTCCAAGAGAGAATCTCTCTTCTAAGCGATGTCTTGTTGTCACTGAAGTTTTTCTATGAAGCGATGCCTATCCCTGACCATAAAACTATCAAAGGCGTTAAGCGCTATAGATTTGAAGATGTGAAGAAAGCAGTAGCAGAATATGCTACTATCATTTCCAGATATGATGGTGATACCTCGAAATGGAAGCACGAAGTCTGGGAAAAAGATGTCAGAACAGTTGCTGATAAGTTTGATCTCAAACACGGCGATATGTTTATGATGATCAGAATTGTTATTTGCGGTAGTCCAGTATCCCCGCCATTATTTGAAAGTTTGCTTATTCTTGGGAAGGAAGAAGTTATCGCTAGGCTGGAGAAATTCTTATAAAACTTATGTATCAGAAATCTACAATATCAAAATTTATCTTTATTCTTTTCATTATAAGCTTGTTTCTGGTCTTATTCCCGCGTACAGCTGTAAACGCAGAGATGGAAGCTATCAGCAGTTATGCTGTTAACGTAAATATTCTGGAGGGCGGGGAGGTACAAATTGTATATAAGATATCTCTTGAGAACCAAAGCAGTAACTTCTTTATCCGTGACTATTCTCTCATAAGTGACCATACTGATCTTTATGAGGTCAATGTCAAGGAAAACGGCAAGCAAGCTACTTTCAGGAAAGAGCATGTGGGTGATAAGGTGAAAATCAAAGTAATGCTTATGAAGGAACTTGTATACTTGGGTGACAAGGCAAATCTCATAATTACATATAAAACAGGTCAACTATATAAAAAACAAGGTATGATACAAAGTATCTATATTCCAACGATAAAGGCAGAAGAATATTTGTCGGAAGCCAGTTTCAGGCTCTCTTTCCCTGAATCTCTCGGAGCTGTAAGCTATGTTTCACTTAAAGATGCTGATATCAAGACACAGGCAGGAAATTATAAATTGAATTACTCTCAAGAGGATGCCCCAAAGGGTCTTGTGATTCAGCTTGGGGATATTCAACAGCAAGAATTTAGTTATCATTACAAAGTTGAAAATGCCCTCGATAAGGAAAGAATCTTTACGGTCACTCTACCTCCGGACAGTTCTTTTCAAAACGTTTACTTTCTAGACATTTCGGAGCTTCCTTATCGTACACTTACGGATCTGGATGGCAACAACATACTTGAGTACCGCTTGACTCCGCATGAAACGAAAGAAATCAGGATATCTGGATTCTTACAGTTTATGAATAAAAGCCAAAATACTGAGCTAGACGAAGAGGCAAGAACAGTATATACGTCTGAGTCTCAAAACTGGAAATTCCCTGAAGGCAGAAAGAAGCATCTTCTTGATAAAATCACTCGGTCGGATTATACAAATTATGAGAATGCGAAGTTCATTTATGATTACTTTGTATCTACGAAGTACATTCAAACTACAGACAAGGAAGATACGGAAGCTACAAAGTTGTTTGAATACACTGGGAATAAATTCTCCTGTAAAGAAACTTCAGACCAATTTGTTTCATTCTTACGTTCAGTAGATATCCCTTCTAGAGAAGCGTTGGGAGTTTCTTCACTAAGAGAAAATCTTCAGGATCTCCATTACTGGGTAGAATTTTATGATAACACGAGTCATAAGTGGGTTGGAGTAGACCCTTGCATCCATATCCTTTTTGGCTACTATGGTTTCGATAATCTTGATCTGGATAGAACGGTCTTAGGGTATCGAGGGGTTCTAGATAACAGTCCTGATGTTTTAGTGCCATTTACCGATTATCAAAATCATGGTATTGATAATCTCGAGATTCGACCGACAAATTATAGCTTTGACCGGCACGGAGACGCAGAGATTGCATTTCGGGTAGGAAGCCCTGACCTTCTTTTTAAAAATGTTCCCCTGGTTATCTCAGTAGAGAATAATGCCAAAAGCATTCTTCATTTCAGCTCTATATCGGTTGATGATCAAAAGGTGTCACTTATGCCTGTGCATAGAGATGGAGGACTAGTTGAGGCGGTATTTCCAGGGGATTCAGCTGACTTCAACGTGGATATTTCGGGAATGCCGAACTTGTCGATTGAACGGATAGAAAATTATAAACTGGAAGTAGATTCTGCTTTAGGAGAAAGAAAGGAGACGAAAACCTTATATTTCGATGTAAGCAGACCCTTTTCGAAGTATCACGCGCTTAGCTGGCTGGTTGCATCAGTTCTCGCAGTGCTGGCATTATTTGGATTTGTCTTTATAGCGAGCAAATCAAAGGGGCTAAAATTTCCAAGAAAGACAAAGTATAAGTTTGGTTATAGGCGTTCAAATATGACCAGTATTATGGATTCAAGTTTATAGTATGAATCTGTACATATATGGCCAGTGTTGAATATTGAGCATTTTTGGTATAAAGTGATTCCTATGGAGGAAATGTTTGTTCAGGAATTGGTTGTTGTCCTTATCGCAGGTCTTATCGGGGCCTTTATAGCTCTACGAATGAAGCAGACAATACATATAGGTTATCTTCTTGGAGGAGTTCTTTTGACACTGCCATTTCTAAGTGGTTTAGTAGATTTTGATATTTCGAGAAATCTTGCTCAGCTTGGAGTCGCGCTTGTTCTTTTCACCACTGGTGTTGAGTTTCCTATATCTAAGATACTTTCTATCCGTAAAAGCATCATCGTTGGGGCATTTCTGCATGCGGTCCTTTTTATCTTCGGAGCAACTATTCTGCTAAAGCTCTTCAATTTAAGCACTTTTCAAGCATTGTTTCTGTCAGCAGCATTTTCAAATAGTGCTACAGTGCTAGTGCTGAAAATTATCGAAGAGGTAAAGTTTGATATCAAAGTCACAGACACTATCATTAGTTGGCTTGTCTTGCAGGATATAGCTATGGTTTTGGTAGCTGTTTTCATAAATTCATATTCCTCAGGAGAAGGTCTTCAGCTATCAAATATTTTTGGGGCTGCATTAAAAAGCGGTTTGTTTATTGGTATTTCTTTATTACTCGGAAGAAGCGTTGTTCCTAAGATTTTTGAAAGCGCAAGTAAAACAAGCGCTTCCGAGCTGCTTTTGATACTGGCATTTGTTTTTTGTCTAACAGTTGCTTTTTTTGCCGAAATGATAGGACTGTCCTATACACTTGGAGCGTTTCTCGCTGGAGTAATGATTTCTGAGAGTTTTGTAAATCATGAGATTTTTTCCGAAGTAAAACCCATTAGGGATGTTTTTTCGGCGTTGTTTTATGTAACGCTTGGAACTCTCATTTCTTTATCCTTTCTTTTAAGTGACTTTGTTACAATCGTTTTGATACTTTTTATTCTTATCTTATGGAAGTTTATTACCGGCTTTGTTATTACTACCCTGCTTGAAAAACAGACACGTACTGGCTTTCTCGTAAGTATGAGTCTGGTACAAGGGGGTGAATTTGCATTTATACTCGCTCAAATAGGATTAAATAATGACTGGATAGATAGAGATTTCTATTCTATGGTAATAATAGTGAATGTCATATCTCTTTTTGTAACTCCATTGCTGATAAGGAAGTCTGAAAAGTGGTATATGTCAATTAGAGAATTTGTACGAAGGAAACATATGAGGCTTTACAGACTGCTATTTGTAAAACTGGATAGAATAGTCGATGTAGATCAACCGGATCTTATCAATCACGTTGTTATCTGCGGCTTTGGGCGTGTTGGAACTTATGTAGGAAGAGCCCTGGATAAAACGAATATTGACTTTGTAGTTGTTGATTCGAGTGCAGAAACAGTAGACTATTGTAAGCAAAGAGGGATCAGGATAGTTTTTGGGGATGCTTCGAATATTGATGTTTTAGAAAAGGCAGATGTAGAGAGGGCTCAAGCCATAGTTATTGCTTTACCAGAGGAAGGTGCAACTGAGATCATCGCCTCAAATGCAAGAGATTTAAACCCAAATATAAAGGTTCTTGCCAGAAGCCATATGCCCGAGGAGGACGGGCGATTGAAGAGCAAAGGGGTAACGATTACAGTTGAGCCTGAATTTGAGGCAGCAATCTCAATATCTAAGAAGATTTTAAACTTTTATGGCAGGAGGGATTTAAATATCGGAAGTTATCTAAAGAAATCTAGAAGGAGGCAAAGAAGCAAGATCAGTAATGGTGATAATAATGTGAATTCCTTAGGGATAGCTAAAAAGTAAAAAGACTACAAATCTGTTGACACATTCTCCTATTTAAATTATGATAAGTATAAGCAAACTTTTAGTTTGTGGCTAGGCTTTTTGGATGGCCTAGGGAGGATCCTAGCTGCGGTTTGTGCTGCAGTACAATTGAATAATCACTTCTTAAAACGGAGTGATTAACTGCCTAGATGTTTTACGTCTAATGTACTTTTGTGATACTGCCCATGGAAGAACCGAAAAAAGATATTATAGTGGTACCCTTTTCAAAGATAAAAGAGGTAGATGCGTCTATTGTTGGGACGAAGGCGTACAACATCGGGAAGGTTTATGATATCAGGATTCCTGTTCCGCAGGGTTTTGTTATTACGACTTTTGCACAAGACCACTTCATCATGGCGAACGGTCTTGAAGAGCTAATTTCTCAAGAGCTGTCTAATCTTGATCCTGCAGATAGTGTCCGGCTCGAAGATGCATCAAAAAAGATACGAAGAGCCATTCTGAAGGGTGAGATAGAGCAGGAGGCAAAGAAGATATTTGAAAGAGCATATGCCTCATTATCGGGGTTTACTGATACCTATGTTGCGATAAGAAGCTCATTTCCTTTTGAAGATCTTGTAAGCGATCCTTTCAGCAAACAAAGTTCAACTTATCTCAATGTAAAAGGAAAAAAGGACTTGGTTGAGAAGATAAAGTATTGTTGGGCTTCAATTTTCACTCCTCAAAATTTGTTCTTCCTAATGAGCAAGGGCTATGATTTATCTTCACTGAAAGTTGCCGTTATAGTACAGAAGATGATCCAGGCTGAGGTAAGCGGGATTCTTTTTACTCAAAATCCAATCGATAATGATGCTTCAAAGGTCTCAATAGAGTCTGTTTTAGGGTTAGGCGAGACTCTTTCAAAAGGTGAACTTGTACCGGATAACTATCTTGTAGAGAAGGAAGGTCTCAAGGTTATCGAAAAGAAAATTGTTCCTCAAGACTGGATGCTGGTCAGGAAAGGGAGGACAAAACGTGGAGAAGATCCAAATGTTAAAGTAAAGGTGAGTGAAGTTTGGAAAGTGAAACAGAAGCTTGAAAATAAGTACATAACTAGTCTAGTCAAGCTTGGACTTGCGATTGAAAAACATTTTGGCCAGCCCATGGAAATAGAATGGATATATGAGGGTGGCAGAATTTGGATTGTTCAAAGCAGACCTATAACAAAACTGGAAATAAAGGAAGATTCTTGGAAAAGGACACCAACCTTTGCTCAGCTGAAAGCTAAAGTGGAGCTGGGGAAGCCGGCGGTAGAATCCCAAACTGAAAAAACAGATACTCCCAAGACTGATTTCAAAATTGAGGATTTGAAATCAGATTCTGCTATAAGCAGTGGACAGGTTTTGATCATCGGTAAAAGCGGGAACGAAGGTTTGACCTCAGGCACTGTCAGTATAGTAAAGTCAGTGAAACAGTTGTCAAAGGTGAAGCGTGGCTCTATTTTGATTACTGAGCTGGTCACTCCTCAATATGAGGGAAAGCTGAAGGGGGTAGTGGGAATCGTCACTGATGAAATAGGAAGGGACTCTTATGCTCAGATAATCTCGAAGAGTCTTGGCATCCCAAGTATTGTCGATACGAAAATAGCAACAAAAGTGCTTCGAAATAGTGAGTACATCACAATTGATGGCGGAGCTGGTAAGGTATATTCTGGTAAGAATGATCAAGGACTGATGAAAGCAGAAAGAATTCTGCAGAGTCAGGAAGAAGATAAAAAGAGGAATGAACCATCTGCTGTGAGCCATGTCCAGGTAGATACCAGCGCACCGGAGGAGCGAGCAGATATCAAGACAGCGACAAAACTTTTCCTGGATATCAGAGATCCGAATGCGGCTCCGAACTTAGCGGTGAGGTATGTTGATGGTGTGGGATTTTATGATTCAAGTGAGATAATCCGGAAGTCCGGAATACATCCGCAGATTATTCTGAAAAAGAAGAAATTGAAAAAGGAGTTTGTAAACGAGCTTGTTCTTGGTCTTTATAGAGTTGCCAGATCATTTGAACCCCGCCCTGTTCTATATCACTTGTCGAGCCTGCTTTCCAGTGAATACTTTCTCCTTGAGGGAGCAGGAGGTTTCGAACCAAAAAGTCTGAATCCAAAGATAGGGCAGGTTGGTGCCAGCAGGTTCATAAAATATCCAGAGGAACTAGAACTAGAGCTTGAGGCTATCCGTGTAGTAAGGAATAAGGAAAATGTCAAGAATATCTCTATTGTCATCCCATATGTTAGAACTTATAAAGAACTAAAAGAAATGAAGAGAACAATCGCGTCCTTTGGATTTAGGAGATCAACAACATTCCGGCTCTTCTTTAGAATTGATGTTCCCTATGCTGTTATGAATCTGGAGAGATTGTTAGACTTAGAAGTTGATGGCGTTGTAGTAAATGTCAATCGCCTGTCTGAGACGCTTTTAGCGGCTGATTCAAATTTACTGTCATACAAAACGGATCATTCAGCACTAAAGATCTCGCTGGCGAAGGTGATTCAGGCGGCAAATAAGTATAAAGTTTCGGCTATTATTGGAGGAGATGCATTGGGTGAGAACGATAAGCTTTTGAAAGAAGTTGTTAAACTAGGAGCGACAGCAATCTGTACTAAACCTGACGGAGCATATGAAATCAAAAAGAAGATCTCGGATTATGAAAATAGTCTTTTATTGAAAAGAAAGTAGTAAATACAAGAATATTTCTAGATTTTCACCCTTCTTTGTATATCATAGTAATATCACTTTTGACAAAGTACATTCATTCCTTATAATAACTCCGTTCATCATTCTCAAAGATCCAGTTTTTAAATGTTAGTTAGAAAGAAGCATATGAATACAAAGTATGTTTTTATATCAGGAGGTGTATTATCAGGTTTGGGTAAAGGAGTATGTTCAGCTTCACTTGGTGTGCTTCTGAAAAGCAGGGGCTATAAAGTGGCTCCGATAAAATGTGAGAATTATCTGAATATCGATTCTGGAACTATCAATCCGATAGAGCATGGAGATCCATTCTTATGTGACGATGGACTTGAAGCAGATATGGATTTGGGGACCTACGAAAGATTTTTAGGAATGAATATGGGAAGGGAGAACTTCACTACAATGGGTCAAATTTACCAGACAGTGATTCAAAAAGAACGAAACATGGAGTATGATGGTGAAGACGTGGAGGCAATCCCGCATGTCTCGGACGAGATTGTTCGTAGAATCAAAATTGCAGGGAAAGGTCAAGAAATTGTACTTGTGGAGCTTGGCGGCACTGCCGGCGAATACCAGAATATGCTTTATTATGAAGCTTGTAGGATCATGAAAGCCACAATGATTGGTGATGTGGTAAATATTCATGTTTCGTATGTACCTGTGCCAAAACATATTGGAGAACCAAAAACTATGCCGACACAAATGTCAGTTCGAACTCTTATGGAAATGGGAATTCAACCTGAATTTCTGATACTCCGTTCTGAGGTGGAAATGGATAAAAGAAGGAGGTATATTCTTGGTTTGAAGACTAGCGTTATGGGGGAAAATGTTGTTATAGCAAAGGATATTGAGAATATATACGAGCTTCCGATTAAATTTCTTGAGCAAAGCTTTGATAAAAAGATTTTGAAGAGCTTAGGTCTTCCGATTCGGCCAATCGATATTTCTCCCTGGAGGAAGTTACTCTCACGTATAAACTCAAAAAAAAGAAAAAAGGTAAGGATAGCAGTTGCTGGGAAGTATTTTGCAAAGAATGACGGGGACTTTGAGCTTATAGACAGCTATCATGCGCTGTATGAAGCTATACACCATGCAGCATGGAAGCTCAAGATCGATGTTGCTATTTTGCCCGTAAATACAGTTACATTACAAGGAGAAGAATGTAAAAAACTGGAAGATGCCGATGGGATTATAGTTCCGATTGGCTGGGGGAAAAGAGGAACAGAGGGTAAAATCTCTGCTATAAGATTTGCCAGGGAGAAAAAGATCCCTTTTCTGGGGTTGTGTTATGGAATGCAGCTAGCTTGTGTAGAATTTGCCAGAAATGTGGCAAAACTCAAAAATGCGAATAGTGCTGAGGTTGATCCGGATACTAAATATCCGATTATCTATGACATACCTTTCGACGCAAAATATCAAACACTAAAAGGGAAGAATACATCGATGAGGCTGGGAGCCTATGACTGTTATATCAGTAAAGGCACTTACTCATATGAAATTTATCAGAGGAACAAGCAGGGAAAAGTCTCGGATGGCAATAAGCTGCTTGTATCAGAGCGTCATAGACACAGATACGAATTTAACAATAAATTTAAAGATATACTGCAAAAGGCAGGGTTGGTCATTTCAGGGACTTCTAAGGACGATTTTTTTGTTGAAATGGTGGAACTTCCAAAGGAAAAGCATCCTTTCTTTATCGGTACTCAGGGACATCCTGAATATAAATCGACGCCATTAAACCCGCACCCATTATTTGTAGAATTCTTAAAGACTGCAAGTTAGGAAAAAGAGCAGAATTTACTTTACTCAAAATTTTGTGTAATATTCCTGTATGAAATTCACTTTGAAAAAGTCACAGAAGATAAGCTGGGATGGCTGGAGAGGCTGGGCTTACAGCTCAAAGGAAGATTTTCCTAGCTTGAGTGCTTTATACATTGAACTAGATAAAAGCCACGGGATGTCCATGAGTACGAGGTCAGACAGAGTATATTATGTACTTGATGGGAGAGGAGAATTTTTAACTCATAACTCTCCGCCAGGGGCGGACCAGCCATGGGCTGGAAATTTCAAAGTTGAAAAATCGGATATAATTATTGTGCCAAAAAATACACCATACGATTATCGAAGAATAGGAAAAAACGCTCTAAAGATGTTTATGATTCATACGCCGGCGTTTGATGAGAAGGATGTTGTAAATCAGCCAACAGCGAGTAGCAAACAGCAAAGCAGCAAAATATTGAAGTTTACAATCAAGGAAGCCAGGAAATTTGAAAGAACAGGGCGGAAGGGGTGGATTTATAATTCGAAGGATGATTTTGAGAATGCAAATGCTGTTTACCTTGAAATGGAGTGCAGGCATGGGAAGGTTAAAGATCTGAAGTCGGATAGAGTTTATTATATCGTTGAAGGGAAAGGAGAATTTCAAGTGAAGAATGTAGAATTTAGAGTTAAGGAAACTGATGTAGTAATTGTGCCAAGAAATACTCCTTATGATTTTGAGAATAAAGGTGAGGGAAAACTTAAAGTTTTGTTGATTAACTGCCCGGCTTTTGAGAGAGAGAATAGTATTAAGTTAGAGGATAACAATAGCTGTACAGTTGTTGAACGCTAGCTTATTTTACTTATGAAGATTACTAATATGAGACTAAAAGATAAAGTAGCAATAATAACAGGTTCAAGTAGAGGAATAGGTCGGGCTACTGCAATTCTTTTCGCTAAAGAAGGAGCTAAGGTAGTGATCAACTGCAAAGAGAGAGTGGATAAGGCAGAAGAGGTACTGGATGAGATCGGAAAGGAAAATGGGATAGTTGTGAAGGCGGATGTTTCTGCGGAAGAAGGAGCAAAACAGTTAATCTGCGAAGCAGTAAAACAGTTTGGGCGAATTGATATTCTTATAAATAACGCTGGAGAGATTTTACGTCCTGGTGATTGGAATAGCGATGTTGAGACTTGGCAGAAAACACTTGATACAAATCTGACGAGTGCATGGCTTATGATTCGCGAAGTAGCTCCAGTCATGCTGAAACAGAAGTCGGGATCGATAGTGAATCTTACATCTACTGTGGGACTACTTGGTTCTCAGTTTGTACTAGCCTATGGAGTTTCAAAGCTTGGAGTTGTTAACATTACAAAATCAATGGCAAAAGAACTAGCTCCTGATATTCGTGTAAATGCAGTAGCACCTAGTAATGTCATGACAGATATGACTAAGGGGGCTGGTGATGCATTGATTGAAAAGTTCAAGCAGGCAACTCCTCTAAAAAGAATCGCAGATCCAGAAGAATTGGCTAAGGCGATATTGTTCTTGGCATCAGATGAAGCAAGCTATATTACCGGGGAGATGCTTGTTGTGGATGGAGGATACAGTTTAAAATGACCCCGCCAAAGGCGGGCAGGCAATGACCAAATCACAATTTACAAGCAATGACCAAATTAAAAATATCAAAAGCCAGCAATAGATTTATATGAAATTAGTAATTGTTGATGAAAAAGATAGGATCCTTGGAACAAAGTATCGTTCTGAAGTTACTAAGGATGATATCTACAGAGTATCTTCTCTATGGATAATGAATGAAAAGAATAAGTCCCTATTTGCTCAAAGGGCCTTTACAAAGGACAAAGATCCCGGGGAATGGGGTCCTGCAGTCTCAGGGACAATTGAAGAAGGGGAGGATTACTATTCAAATATAGTCAAAGAAGCTGATGAAGAACTGGGGCTTCAGAATATAAAGCCGGTCGAAGTTTTCAAAGAGAAGTTCGTTTCAAACGGGTGGCAGTTCTTTAATATG
>JAQVGX010000002.1 GCA_028696515.1 Candidatus Dojkabacteria bacterium
TTATCTAGCAAAATATCTTCAAAATTTGTCCCCCTATAATTGGCAACTTTTTTAGTATCACTTCCCTTAAGTTTTGCCTCCACCTTACCATCACAGATGGTAAATTCTTCAACTTTTCCAGCCTCAGCGTCTGCATAAAGTTCAGATATACCTACCGATTCTACTTCATCGCTGGAGAAAAACCGAAAGAAACTGCTTCCCAAGACTGCCAAGATCAGTAGCACAGGTAAGATATAACTAAACACGCTTCGTCTTTTAGGACTAAATCTTTGAATATTCGATCTGTTCTGACCGCCTGATACTTTTTCCTGCTCATTGTGTTCTGTAGAATCCATGTTAAAAAGAAATAAACTAAAATTTGATCTATCTGAGTACCAAGGGCGAGATTCGAACTCGCGACCCCGGGCTTATGAGTCCCGTGCTCTAACCAACTGAGCTACCTTGGTATTTTTTCAATCCTTTCGACTCCCGCAACAATATTATAAAATACCGTAGACGTTATTTTACTACACAAATTAAAATTTTAAAAATATAAGTGATAGCTGGATAATCCTGAGAGTGTGTAATGTTTTTTAATTGCGGGGATCGGATTCGAACCGATGACCTCCAGGTTATGAGCCTAGCGAGCTACCACTGCTCCACCCCGCGTCCTTAACACCGGATAGACTATAACAAAAAGTACATCAAAAAAGCAAATCGTACCACTGTTTCCAACTTGGCTTCCTTTCATCCTTTTCCTCCATTTTATCGTTCTCATAATTTGGAACCTCCCCTTCTTCTATCAGCACCAATCTCTGATCTGGAAATACTAGATTCAATTCCTCCCTGGCTTTTATATCGACATATTCTTTACTTGAGTAATACTTCAAGTCTTCCTTTAACTCATAATTCTCTTCGTAAAGAGCTTCTAGACGAGCACGCTCCTCTTGAATGATATCATACCTCTCTTGGCCTCTCTTAATAATTCTAAAAATATTTGCCCCAAGAAGAAGAATACTTAAAAAGCAAATTAAAGTAAATATCCAGTAAGCCCAATTAATTTGCAGAGTGAAGGACTTCCTCACCAATCTCTTAAATAATTTACCAAGTCTGTACTCTATTTTCTTTAGAATAAACACAGACTACTCCTTTCAAAATTATTACTTTAACAAAATCCTTACATGATGAATTTATGTATATGTATAATAAATCGTTCGTGTTATATTTTCAACCAATACATTGACATCATTCTTTGGTCAATGATAGAATAAAGTAATCCTCTAGTTTTTAAAGAACTGATTATGAATTTATCAGATGCACAAAATGCTTTTATAAGCTATCTCAAAGATCAGAAAAGATCGGAATCTACAATTACAGCATATTCTAAAGACATACAACAACTTTCAGATTTTATTGGGTCAATAGAAAATATCGAAGATGTTGATCTTATCACATCAGAACACCTAAACAACTTTGTCGCTGCCATCAAGTCCGATAAGAAGTGTAATTACACACTAAAAACTGTTTCAAGAAAGATAAACAGCATGAAGACTTTTTTCAAATTTCTATTTGCCACACAGAAAACAAAGACTGATCCAGCCTTGTCTGTCGGTCACCCCAAATACAAAACCTTACCTCCCAGAGTACTAACAAGACTAGAATACAGAGCACTTCGTGATGTTGCAAGAACAAATGTACGACTCTATACAATTGTTGAAATTTTGCTTCAAACCGGAATTCGTATAGGCGAATTGGCCAGACTAACTCTAGATGACCTGAAAATTGATGACAACAAGAAGTTCTTAAATATCGAAGCCTATGGCAGCAATGAAAAAAGAACAGTTGAGATAAACGAAATAGCACTGGAAGCAATAAAAAATTATCTTCAAATCAGGCCACAAACTAAAGCTAAGGTTGATTCATTATTTGTCACAAAAACCGGAAATGCTTTGCTGGTAAGAAATATCAGAACAAGTATTTCCCGAGCTTTCGCAAAGGCTGGTATAAAATCAGCAACAGTAAATGACATTAGAAATACCTTCATTGTTCATCAGCTTAAGAATGGGATGACAGTTGAAACTATAGGAGAAGTAGTCGGACATAAAAGATTAACAAGTACAAAAAAATATCTGCAATTTATAACAGAAAAACCCAAGAGGAAGTCAACTAAAATTGTTCCCCTTTAGTAACTACTTTATAATTTCCTTGAACCTTGAACTTTTTGCATATTCGGAATAAAATATGAAACTGCGGGCTAGTAGCTCAGTTGGTAAGAGCGCGGTTCTTATAAAGCCGAGGTCGGTGGTTCGATTCCACCCTAGCCCACCATAAAGCAGAACAAGTTCGCTTCAGAAGAAAAAACCCACAAACCCATTTCTGATTTATAACCGGCTAGTGAATTTGTCCTACTTCACCACAAGACGATCCATTTACGAATGATGAAAAGGCTGAAGTGATCAGATCTATGATCGAAGAGTACAGATTCTTCAAAACCTCAATGTAGAAAAATAGTTAAAGCCAAAAAGTCCTCATTTCGTAAAGGCTTTTTCAAATATTCTATGGGATATTTATTTTCTTAGCTCCCTTTCTATTCTGGATTTACTCCACCCTTCTCAATGGCAATTCTTTATGTTTTTTCTAATCAACTTAACAAATTCACAGTTTCTGGCAAGTTTTAAGTTTAAACATAATCCATCATTAAGATCAATGCTAATGCTTCTTTTGTCAGGTTTGACTGATTTTATAGATGACATGGGAATTTTGTGATACAAGTTAGAATTTTTTCCCAAGATTCTAAAAATGCCTCTTAGCTGAATAATCAATTCTTTATCGTATAGTTGCACCAAGAGAACACTTCCAAATCCACCTATTCTAGTTAACAAACTTTTCATAGAATGCCCTGATGCATATTTCTCTTCAAACAGAAGAATAGAATCATTATCAGGTTTCAATCTAGGAGTTAACAACAATTTTAGCATCAATAATATGAGAAAAATGAGAACTGCTAGGAAGAGATACTCATCTATAAGCTTTAAGATTGTCATTGAGAGTTACTGTAAAGTTACGGCGTGTTCTTCTCTTCAGTTAGAAAGTATAATTATCTCATCTTGGGTCCGGCAGGGTTAAAAGCAGGAGGGGGAGGGAATCCACCTCCAAAGCCGCTCATTCCCGGTGTCTTCGCATTATATTCCTCACCTAGCTCTGCTCTCTGAGCTATTTCGGTTTCTACTATACCGACGTCTCTTCCATATTTCAGCCTTGAAAGCTCCTTTACCGTCTGTGCAACTTCAAAATCAGCCTTTGGAAGTCCAAATGGCGCATTCTTTAGATGAGTGTATAATGAGAAAGGTGGAGGATATTCTCCATCAACCAGCAACTTCACATACGCATTTACAGCTTCTAAATTTATAAGATCATTCTGATCAAATATTGGAGAAAATTCGTTCTGAAGATATTGAGAATCATTTACACCCACCTTAAAGCTTATAATTGTACCAACGTTACCGAAAACAGCATCTCTAATTCTCTCATCTATCTGGGAAATATACTGATTACCAACAATCAGATTCAGCCTGTACTTTCTTGCCTCCGACAAGATCTGTGAAAAGTCATCTGTTGCGAAGTTCTGGAACTCATCAACATATAGATAGAAATCACGTCTTTGTTCTTCCGGCATATCCGCCCTGCTCATAGCGGCAGACAGAATTTTAGGAACAAGCAAAAGACCTAGAAACTGAGAGTTCTCCTCCCCAACAATACCTTTGGAAAGATTGACTATCAAAATCTTGCCCTCATCCATTATCTTACGAACATTGAAGCTGGATTCACTTTGACCTATGATATTTCGCATAAGTTTGTTAGTTACAAAACGATCAAATTTCGATACTATATATCCCAGAACCTCACTTTTATGGAAATCGCTTGTTTGAGCGATCTCATCAGTCCAGTACCTCTTTACAATATCATCCTTAACCATTGGCAGTTTTCTCTTAACAAATTGAGGATCAGTTAAGATTCTCATCACTTCTATCAAGGTATTACCTTTCTCTGACATAGTTGTCAACATAGCATTTCTAACTGCTCTTTCAAATCTTGGACCTACTATACCCTGCCTATTCGGATCGAACATTTTATACATAAGCCCGATAAATGAGTTCACTATTCTGTGCTTATCCTGTTCATCAAAGAAGTCGGTTATGTTAAATCCGATAGGCCTTTCAGTGTCGCCTGGGTTAAAGTAGATAACATCCTCTGAACGCTCCGGGGGAATTCTTTCTATCAACCACTCGGCAGGATCGCCATGAGGATCCAGAAAGGCTATTCCCTTGCCGTTCATAATATCCTGAAGCGCCATACTCTGAAGCAAGTATGATTTTCCCATACCAGTTTTCCCAACAACATACATATGCTTTCTTCTGTCATCTTCTTTTATGCACACATCACGTGAAATTCCTCTGAAAATAGACTGACCCAACCACAAGCCTTTCGTAGGGACCTCTTGAGAGGCCGGGGCTCGTTTTGAGAGCAACCAGTGTATATGCGGAGTCTGGATATTTTTATTAGGGAAGTGATAAACTGTTGCCAATTCTTCAGTATTTAGTATGTTTTCTCCCTTGGGTATCCTGTATATAAAGTTTCTAACAAACTGCTTACCTTTCCCCTTACCGGCACTTTTTTTGACAAGAGAGTTACCATGCTGACTTTTAAGAGGTTCAAGTGCAGCAACAACATTCATCACATGCCTATTTGCAGAATCCTGACTTCTGCCGACAGCTACAATTCTAATATCCGTGAAAAAACCTACCTTGGAACATTTTTTCTCAACTGCACCTACAATATCTTCAGGAACTGGAGATTTATTTTCCCCATCAGAAGACTGTTTTTTAAGCCCATTTACAAAATTCTTACCTGTTGTCCTCCATTTATTCCCTGCTGGAGATATGATTACCTGTATGGCTATTCCCTCTCCTTCTATCATTTTACTAACCGAGTTTGTAATAGAAGAAATCAGATCTACTGATAGTTCCTCATATGTTCGGAGTGGTTTGTATTTTTCCGAGTCTTGGGTCAAGGTTGCGTGTGCCACCTTACCAGTCTCCTCGAATATATTGTATTCTTCACTATCCCTGATATCAGCTGTTGGATAAGAGGAATGAATCTGCTTTTCGAGCATAGCCCGGAGATCTTCTGGAACACAAACATAGAAACGGATTGTTTCTGGGAATGCAACCACTTCAAAGCTGATAAAATCTGACACATTGAAATATTTCTTCAGCCCCTTACCTCCTTTTGACAGCCCATACAAAGAGGCAAATAACTGATCCATGGCATTGATCTCTACCTCATTGTTATGCGGAACTCTAATTTCAAGCAAAACCATTTTCACGGATCGTTTTTCATATGCACGGTCACGCATTTTTTTCAAGAATTTGATGGCGAACCAAGCACCAATGGCAGATGAGACCACAATCAATGCGGATACGAGAAATAAAAGCAAAAGACCCGTACTGCCCTCCCCAGCTGAGGAGGAACCGTTTACACTTTGAGCATATACTTCTTGAATCATTTATCGATAACTCAAAAAAACGAATTTTCGTCTTTCAAAATAGTTAGTCTCCTGGCTGTACTCCAGTGGGACTTCCCATACGAAGTAATCTCCCAACAAGAACCAATAACCATGTCTTTGCCAAGGTTACATCACCAATAGCTGCCGCACTTGGGTATTTCTTCCCCATGTCTGCAACTTGATCAGATACCTTATAACCATATACCTTAAGAGGATTTTCAAATTTGGTTAAATTGGGAATTACCTTCGGGGCATCTATCTTTCCAGCCTCCTGAGGTCTCATTTGTTCCTGTGCAACTTCCTGGGATTCGGCAGTATTTTCCACCTCCCCTACTTTATCAGGCTTGCTGACGACTTCTGTTCCTGCTTCGATTTTGGCTGGCATTTCTGGCGAAGGAGAAGGACTAACTCCTGCAGGATTTAGTCCTCCACCATCTTGCACCGCCTGATTGACCTGGAATGATGATACTGATCCTCCTGGTGAAACAGGCTCCAATGGTACAGACCCCTGTGCAGAATATGGTTGCGCTAAATACGGTTGTGTAGCACCCCCATTGTCACCATTTCCTGTTTGATTGTTAGCTACATTTGAATCCATAGTATGAGTAGTTAGGCTGCAATTCTAACATGGTAAACTCTATATAAGCAACAAAGGTTCCCAACTAGAAACTTACCCGTCCTGAGAGCTCAGTCTCCAACTGTCTCTTGAGATCTTTCTCTTTTAACTTAGATCTTTTGTCAATTTTTCTCCGCCCTTTCCCTGTACCAATTCTGACCTTTATCATTTTACCCGCAGGATATATTTCCAACGGAATTATTGACATATTCTTTGCATCCTGAGCTATCAACAACTCCTTTAACTCCTTTTTATTCATGAGTAACTTTCTTTCTCGTCGAGGATTATATTCTTTTACAAAAGCATGGCCATATAAAGGAATGTACATATTTATCAGCCAAGCCTCGAAATTCTTTATCCGTATAAAACTATCTTTTAAATTGGCGCTGCCCTGACGGATAGATTTCACCTCGTACCCCTTTAGCAGAATACCTGCTGTATACTTTTTACCAATCTCGTAATCAAAAAAAGCTTTTTTATTTCGTGCATATGTCTGTTTACTCGTATTGTCCGGCTTTTTCATCTACTTTAGCAAGGTCTATCTTATAAATATTTCCGTCATCCAAAACAAAGAGCCTTCTATTTGTACTGTCGACAACTATATCTTGAATATTCTCAAAACCTTTTACTCCTCTAAAAACTATTTGAGCAATGAATTTCCCCTGAGTTGGAGTAAGTGTGGCACCTTTGCTTAGAACCACAACTCTCTTATTGCCCGGGTCAGCTACAAAAACAAGGTTTTCATCAAGCTCGATACAACTTGGATTCTGTATCTCCCTGTCTAATCCCACTAATGTATAGGAATCTACTTTATCAACAGAGTATCGGAATATTCCCTGGCTGGGTGTCGAAAAATAGATATTGCCATCAATTTCCATATCATTAGCATCAGCAAGTTTCGAACTCGACCAACGTAGTACAGGAAAAGAATAGCCCGAAGGATACTTTGATATTTTCTGAACATCTTGTGCCTGGTTTCTTAATAGATAAATGTATTCATTGCCATCCTTATCACTATAAGTATCCATCTCGCTTACATCCCCAACACTTGTTGATGATAAACCTGCAATACTTTCTGCTGTCCGAGACATAATATCAATTTTTACAATACCAAGATCACTATCATAAACCAGCAAATCATTCTCCCTGTTAGGGGCAATCCATTTAGGAGTAATAAGAATTTCATCACCGATAAAGGTGGTCACATCCCCGCCGTCTACTCCGACTGAATACACAGCAGAATTGTCCGGATCGGTCACATAGAGAGTTTCGTTGACCAAGGTAATATCACTTGTTATTGCGCCCTCAACATAGCCCGATACTGATGTTATCAAGGCAGACTCATCAACCGGTATAGCCCTTGTAACATCATCAAGTATTCCTATTCCTTCATCTTTCTTTACATTAATTTCATCGGTAAGTACACCATACTCCAGAGCCGTATCTAGCTTATAAAGCGCATCATCTATGACAACAACTGCCTCAGAAATATTACCTGCTTGCCCGATTGTCCTTCCATTCTCAAACTGTTCGTCTACTTCAGCTAGAATTGCAGCTACGTTTTCCTTCTGTTCCTTTGTTTCTGATCCTTTCTTTATCGCCCTTATACTAAAAAATAGAACTAAAACTCCAAGAAAGATCAATATGACAATTCCCCTAACCGCAGGCTTCGGTCCTGCACCCCGTATAAAAATCCCCTTTCTCCCCATACCCATCAGGCCTTCCCAGACATTCTTCCTGAGAAACTGGAAAATTTTAACAGCATATTCCCTTATCTTTGACCAGATTACTTGGTATGTTTTTTTGTCTTTTAATTTCTCCTTCAGTTTTTCACCGATTTCCTTGATTTTGCCTTGAGAACCTGTTGTGCTTTTTTGATTATGATCAATTGATTTTTGGATGTCTTTTGGATTTTTTTCACCAGAACTAATCATGTCATCTGGAGTGACGTTTGCTTTTTCCTCTTTTTCGCTCTTATCCGGAACTATCTTCTCGGAAGTAAAATCAGAAAGACCCTGCTCATCCGGCTCCTCCATCTCTTCTCGACTCTCTATTTTCCGGGAACCTTCTTCCTTTTGCAGATTCAATACCTCCTCGTCTTTCTGTAATTTCTCTCCTAAACGTATAGTTAATACTCCCCAGAAAGGATTATCTGCTAGTTTTTCGATATCATCCATCGAACCATTTTTTGCTACCAGTTTCAGATCCGACTCCGAAAGACTAGATAACGCATCCGGAGATATCAAGCTGAACTGATCATCCCACTCATATTTACCGCTGCCTGTTTTGATCAAGTTCCTCCCTGACAAGTCTTTCAATCCTTCTGTCAGATTTACAAGTGTTCGATCACGCATCAGCATTATCCCCCCCTCCCCCAGAACAGCCATATAAACAAAGCCCCCTTTTATTACTAAGGTTTCTACACTTAAATCTATACCCTCAGAGGCTGCTATATTTTCTCTCTGAAGTAGAAATTCAAGCTTACGGGCAACTAATAGAATGGCCTTTGACAATCTTTCAACAGGATTTTCAATATTGAGAGAATAATATTCCTCTTGTAAAGTGTCACAAAGAAGTCCGCCTGCTACTTCACTGTCAAATTCTTCTGGAGCTTTGATAGTAAATAGTGCAAAAAGTCTACCAAATTCACTTACACCCGCACTTGATTCCGGCTTTACAGACACACCTGACCACCCACCCTTTTCAGGCCTACCTACAAGAAAGATTGACTCAATATCTCGATTTCCTTCCATAATTATTAATTCAATTAACCCCTTAACAATAAAATGTTGTTATTCGTAATATTTTCCTTCTGATTTTCTCAACGAAACATTAAACTTAAAAGCACTGTTGGCTTTCATTACGCTAAAACTAGGCCAGTTCCATATGATATAAGGAAAAATATGTATACGCCTGATACTACATATCTTCACTTTACTATCACAACTGCCATCAGTACAAGAAGAACAAGGAATATGTGAACAAGACTGAGGCAGTTTAAACATCCCTTCATCTTAGTTTTGATTGCTTTGTTCATCAGAAAAACTTGCCGTGCAATCAAAACCGACAAAAGGAAATATATAAATAGCAACACTAAAAATAGTGTTTTTGTTATCAATACGATCAAATTCTCACTCTCCATATAGACTAATGCAAAGCTAAACTGGATGCTTGACCATGAGATTTCTTAAATCCATGATTTTATCCCTCACCCATGAAGGTTTCGGTACGGATAAAAAATCAAATTCTCTCCTTTCACCGGCTGTCTGAATATAGACATCCCCGTAGTTGAAAAACATTGGTAAAAAACCAATACTTTCCTGAGTGGCATCAACAATGTTGTCAAGACTGGCCTCGCTTATTTTATGATATGCAAAGGCGCTGAAATCAAAATCAAGTACCCTTTCACTGGTGATTACATATAAATTGAAATACCAATCAAGAAACTTCATAAAACTTGATGTGAAGACCAGAAGATACCAGAGCATGATAGCCACAACTACATAACTATCCCTGAAAAATGGAATCGTTTCAAAGTCGATTTGCATAAGGCTGAGCACGTACAAAATAATCGGCGGGATAATAGAAAAAAATACTCCGGTTATAATCCAGCTAAGATTGGTAGCGATATGCCCCCTCAGCATAATGAAAACTCTTTCGTTAGGATTCTGAGTTTCAAACTCCATCCTTTCAGGCATGATGATAACAGAACTGATAGTCCCGTCACGTCTCTCTGGTAGTATCTCATTGAGTCTTTCTTGAGTATGAGTCATAATTCATCACTAATAATTATTCGGCCTTTTTGAAGTAGAATGTTAAACTAAATACCGGATCCACTTCACCTGAAGGTTTTTTGTTACCAACCCAAAAATTAAAAATTATCTTAAAAAATTCCCCATTTATATCTGATGTCCCTTTACTCCCAACAATTCTCACCTTTGATGCCCTACCCGAAACATCTCGAACAAACTGTATATCCTTAAGAGTTCCAGTCGTACCCAGTAAATTTTTCACATCACTTGAACTTGGGTAGGTGTACCCTGCCTTGCTATACCATTCTAACATTGATTGCAGTTCTTTTAAAGAATAACTGTTTGTTCTCCACATCCAGTCCGTATAAGGACCTTTGACTGCAAAGCTCGAATCATTAACTCCTTGCAGCCAGCTAAAGCCACTTCCGCAGTTACCCGCAAAATCCCAACACCACACTGGATTTCTATGTGTAGCTGTACCCCAGCCGTTATTATTATCTGAGGAATAATAAGCTTTTATGATGCTTCCTCCTGACTTCAAAACCTTCCCCTTTGTTTCATCAGCAGCCCATTTTTTTGCCGTACCTCCCTTGTAAACTTGACAACTCGCAGAAGTACAAATCGGGCCCCCATAAGCTAGCGCATAAGAACGAGCTACAATTACCTGGGCTTCAATAGTATTTTCAGGCCAACAGTCCCATATAGAATTCGGATCGTCCAACCTATACTTATCCGGCCTGGTATTTACCTGAGACTGATTTCCACAAGCCTTATCCGGGATTTCGCCCAGGCCAGAGACATAAGTTTCAATATTCATAGTTCCATATCCTATGACATCAATATTTCCCGATGCTGTTCCTATAACAGTACCCGGATAGTAAAACTTTGCAATTTGTGTGCCGCTCATACCGCTTTTTCCTCCTCCATAGGCTCCATATTGGGAAAATCCTAGGCCATGGCCTTGATACAGAGCTCGGCCTCTCCCATAAAAATAGTACTCCCCTTTTACTAATGGTTTTGTCCCCCCATTTACATCCCCGATAAGAACAGCCTCTTCTTCCATCATAGCTCGTAAATCAGCATTTAATCCCTCAATATCCTGCTGCACGGCTCCCATTTGAGCCCGGATGTTTGACTGTAAACTTGCATTGTAAGAGGCAAGCGAGTTGTAATAAGATACTTCATCGGTAAGTTCTTGCTTCCTTGTAGCGAGTTTCTTATTTTCATCGCTTAGAGATCCGACCTTCTTTTCAAACTCTAGTTTCTTTTTCTTCAGAGATTCTGCTTCAATGGCCATCTGGTTTACACCGTCAATGTCAGCATCTAGAAGTGTTTCTCGATATTTATAATCTTTCCAGAAGCCATCGACCTGACCATTCGAAAGAAAAACATCAACCAGCCCTCGGCGATCATTAATATACACATTGACAAGATTCTCATTCATTTCTCCTTGCTTCTTTTCGATATCAAGCTCCAGAAATTCGAGACTTTTTTTGTACTTATCAAGTTTGACCTTGTTTAATTCAAGTTCAGCTTCAACTTTTTTCAACTCTGTTTCAATATTCTCAAGTTGGGATGAAGATGTCCCCATTTGGGATTCGAAGTACGCAACAAGCTCTTCTGCCTTTGTCAATTCTGATTCTAAATCGTCAAGTTCCTTCTCCTTCTGATCTATTTCCTTTTCAATTTCATCCTGAGTTTTTGAGTATACGTAGACAGGAGAACTTAATGCATTTGACAGAAGAAGAAACGCAGTTAAGAAGATAAATGGAAATTTAAATGTTTTTGACAACTTATAATCTAGCAAGACGCGAATAGTACAAAGTATAGATAATTATGATCAATTATCTAACATTTGGAAAAAAATCTCAATCAGATAAGTAAATTTAGGATAGAGACACTACACAGTTCCAGTACAAACATCTGGGAAAAAGAACCTAAATATTGCCATGTTATCGAATTGATCGAAACCAGTAGTGAAACAGCTCCCTGGGTCTTGGAGTGCCAACAAAATAATCATTACCCGTACAAATATGTATCCACCAAAAACAAGTACAAAAGCTAGTGCAATATTTCCTCCCCGTTTTTTGAGGCTCGATAGCTTTTGTTCGTCTCCAAACGCCAGCATCCACTGAGCACCGATATAAATTATAGTGAAAATGAAATATGGAATTGATAAAGCCCAGAGCGCAAGCAAGGCATCAATAAATATTACCTCTGCTTCCTGTAAACGGTAAGGTTCATCTTTAATAGTTCCAGAGGAAGCACTCAAGCTACTTACTTTGGATAGTAAAACTATCGGGCCAAGAAGCAGTCCCCTTAGTAAATTCTTTACTTTTACTTTCATTTTCATATTCGTAAAACAATAAAATTGTTGAACTAATTTAACAATAATTATACCAGAAAACAAGGTTCTAATATAATCGAGTTTACATTTTAGAAGACAATGGAAATTTCAGTTAGACTTTATTATAATCAAAAAAATAAACCAATAAAAAGTATACTATGAAAACATTTAAGAAAGTTTATATATTTTTAGATAAGATACCCCTCATTACAACATCTTTAGTAATCCTGATTTTCACTATGCTACTGTTTTTGCCGACAGACCCGGATCTATTCTGGCATCTAAAGTATGGCGAACTGACTTTGGATCAAGGACCAATATCACATGACCCTTTTTCATATACCTTTTCTGAATTCAGATTTTACGACTATGAATGGCTTGCTCACATTCTAACTATTTTATTATACAGATTTGGTGGATATGTATTACTTTCGATCTTCTTTGCAGTTATTGTTTTACTCGCTTTCACTCTTTCAGCCAATATCAGCCTTCCACGCAAAGCCCCCCGGAATCTCAGAACTTTGGCTGTGTTTGCAGGACTATTTCTAACGATACCGATGACGGGAATACGCTTGCAAATGCTGTCGCTGCTAGGAGTGGTATCAGTATACTTTATATACAACAGATACCTCACTGCTAAATCCAAGTTGATTTATCTTATTCCTGTAATATTTGTGCTCTGGGCAAACGTCCATCCAGGATTTCTATCAGGGCTGGCGCTTATCAGTCTACTTACTTTCTCAGAGTTCATAAAGTTTCTGCTGAGAAGTTTCAACCTTTCCGGAAAATCAGATTCCATTTATGATGATGATTATCCAAGTCTCAAAACACTATTTCTGATAACTGTACTTTCTTTTATCTCAACCCTCATCACACCTTTTGGTCACCACATACTCTTCCAATCTTTGAGTTTTTCGGTTGAGCCATATACCGGCAATATCATAAACGAGTGGCTTTCTCCTGATTTTAAAGTCACAAGTGGATTCTTCTTTTATTCATTTTCCGGGATAATATTCCTATCATTTTATTTGAGAAAGAAGATCAATCTTAACGAAATATTGGTAATCATTTTCTTTGCTATCATGACCATGCAAGGGATAAGAAATCTGCCCTTGTTAGTAGCAGTCGCTCTTCCTTCTATCCTGCAAACCCCAGGCTACCAGAAAATCAAGGGTTATTTCAATGATGCCAATCTCCTCCTTCTGGCATCAAAACTATTTCTATTCATTTTAGCTCTTGGAATATCCATTTTTAACTTCCGTACATATTATAAACTTATAAACGATATCGATCTTGTCTATGAAGCCGCCGATTACCCAAGGGAAGCTGTTGTGTACATGAAAGAAAACCCAGAAGAGGGCAATATCTTCAACACATTTGGCTGGGGAGGATATCTTATCTGGGAATACCCAGAAAAGAAGCTTTTTATAGACGGCAGAATGCCTTCTTGGAGAATGGGAAAAAGATCGATTCTCAAAGAACAGAACGATATCAAAGATCTCAAAATACCAGACTGGAGGGAGAGGCTTTATAGCTATAATGTCAAAATTATCTTACTAAGACCTACAGATCCATTGGTCAATGCACTCAGATACGATCCTGATTGGGAAGTTGTACTTGATGAACCTAATTCTGTCCTCATTTATAAAAAGATATAGCCTACTTTTACTTCAGATTTCCTATCTTCTTCCAAGTTGAAGATTGATAAATGAGCTCTGCTAAATAAAAAAGCCTCAGATAAACTGAAGCTTTTTCTATAATCAATTTTCCTCTTACCTCAATCTCCCGGATCAACATTGATATTAGCCTCTGGAGCTTTTTCACCTCCAAGTATAAATATTATTGCAAATATACCGATAATCGCAAGAATCATAGCAGCAAATCCCATAAGCACAGCTTTGATAGCTCCTTTTGATTCCTCAAGCTTCCCAGACTCTCCCTGGCTTGTAATGAACTTAATAGCGGCTAATGCTGAATATATGATTGCAGCCAGGAAGACAACAACAAAAACTACTGTCAAAGCAACCCTCACACGCCTATTTACAAATTCATTTACATCATTTGCATTTAAACTGTCATCATTTCCTGTAATACTATCAATAATATTTTTGATAAAAGGCGGCAAAACCTCACTTCCACTGGCACCAGTATTATTAGCTGCTGCATAACTAGGCATCGCCATCCCAAAAAAGAGTGCCCCGCTAACACTCGATACTGTGAACACTTTGGAAGCAACATTCAATGATAGTTTTTTTAGCTTATTCATAATGCAAAACCTTATAAATTAACTTTGAAATTATATCAAATATATGCCAGATTAGCAAAATAAAAACAAAATTGCAAGTAAATAATCGTCAATTACATACCCAGTCAGCAGGAGTGCATTCCCAATCACATCCTTCTGGAAGAGTGTCTTCATCTATATCACGCTTATGCTCAAACAGAGTTTCACCATTACAGACAGCCAGATTTTGGGCCAGAGAAAAAACTGTACCTATCCCCAAGAAGAATGTCACAACGTTAACTAGTATAAACATAATAATTGTCGCCGCAAAGCCAATCAATGCATTTTTAAACCACTTACTCGCACTTTGGAGTTTAGTATCACTGCCCTGGCTCCCAACCATCCTTATCGCTCCAATAGCAATGGCAAATATAAGTACGATAAAAAGAATTACAAATAAGTTCGAAAGTATAACTGAAAGAATTACCCAAATCGAGGTGTCTCCCTCCCAATAGTTAAGAGGCTTGAGAATATTTAGCCTTATACTTCCACCGGGGCCAAATATTTCGTCAAACAAATCACCCTCCCCAGGAACCAGGACATCATCATTATTTGCAGATGCCAATACCCCACCTTCTTGCGAAAAGGGGAAAACAGATATGCCTATAAAGATAACTATAACAGTAACCAATAAACCTATTATAATCCTTTTCATGATAAGAAAGCTAATTAACTAAAAACCTCATCTATAAAACTAAAGTCTGTTATATCTACACCCAAAAGACCTGCTATAACAGCAAAGACCAATATAAACCCAAATGCTATAAGAACTGCAATTATTCCATCTTTCATGATCTTTTGAGCTTTCTGTAGCTTCTCTTCACTATCACCAGCCGTAATCCATGTATAACCACCATAAAAAATTACAACAACTAATCCAACGGCAAGCAAGGAAATAGCAATTAACAAAGCAGTTTTTATGAGCCTCGGGAAGACCGAAGGATCGGTATCTCCGTGTGATCCTGTAACATTTTCATCTACCCCCAAGATTTCAGTCCATTTCTTAAACATTAGTATCTATAGTAATATTTATTATTAAAGTGTCCCAATTTACTCAACAAGTGCCGTATCAATATCAAGCAAACTGGCAAGTATTCTAACCAAGAGTGGTGCGAGTGCCATTATTGCGAAACCTACTGCGGCACCTATGGCTATTTTCATACTTTTCCCCTCTTTATCTGGATTTCCTGCTGCAGTCATGCGTACAAACCCAGCGTAAATGACTGTAAAAATGAAGCCAACAACTGACAAGGGCGTTGTAATACCGCTAGCCTTTGTGATAAGTTCCCCTAAACTAACGAGGGTTGTAGGAATAGGGATAGTAGTCGGTTTACCAGTTGATGAAGGATCCGCACAACAACACCAAGTATTACCATCTGGGACTAATGGATCACAATATGCAGTACATACTTTCCCTCCATTTTCACACATATCTTTTGGCAGAAATTGACCGGAACAGTCATTACAAGACATTGCTTCTACTTTCGCACTAGGGAGAGAGGTCATAAGCAAAAAGAATAGGGAAATGCATATAAAAATTCTTCTCAACATAATAAGGCTTTTAAAAGTTATTCAAATATTTTGCCAATACCCAGTATATCAATACCTATAAAATTTAAAAGGATAGGGAGCATTATACCAAAGGCGATGGCAATGACAGCACTAGTAACTATCCCTCTCGCCTCCTTCATCTTTTCCGGGTCATCTGTGTTTATCATATAGCCTGCCTGTATAAACCTGACAACCGAGAGACCCGTAACAATACCTACAAAAACCCTCATTACAGCAACCACAATACCGTTATCACTTGGTGTAATACAGCCGACTTCAGTCCAAAGATTTCCTGTATAAGTTTCCGAACAATCATCCTCCCCATCATCTCCCGCTGGACAACTACAATCGGGATTCCCGCAAACACAATTGCAGCAATCAGTCAAATTCGAACCTGTCTCATCACCGCAGATTTCTTTACAGGATGGATCTTTTGGGGTCTGCGAAACATCTGGATTGCCTACATTCGAACAGTCTGTTCCGACTGGAGGACCATTGATATGAGATGTCCACTTCGGATTAGCATGAGCTGGTCCTCCCAATAACATTTCAACTTCAACTGAGTGAGGCCCAGGATCCAGATTTATCGGAATAGTTTCTTGTCCCGTCCCGAAACCATACCCTGTCCAATATGGATCTCCATTCCCATCTACAGTTAGTGTGTATACAACCTTTTTAAAGACAGTTCCCGACCACCTAAACTCAATATTTCCTAGACACCCATTCTTAAGAGTAATTTTACAATCCTCATCAACACTACTCACTGACAAGATATGTGAATAACCGTTTACGTTAGGCCCAAAGGGAGTACCATTTGTAAGCCAAGTATAACAGTCAGAGTTACCGGTTCTTTTAACAAAGATTTTTCTATCCTCAAAAGCAGGCATTCCCCTCCAGTAACTCGACAGATTGTAAGTAACAACATCTGTTTGCGCGGGATCTTCATCAATAAATTTTACAGCTTTTGACCATGCGGAAATTTCACCAAAATACACAAATCCTTCAACATTTACTTTATCCCCCCCAGTCCCGATTGTGTTATTCTTTATAGTAAGTATATCGGTTGCTGTATCGTAATCACAATCCCCATCCCTCACTATCGCAGCCATCGTTTTGTTCAGAGTTCCTAACCCAAATAAAAACATAGCTCCGACAAACACGGATCCCGCTGCAAAAAGTTTGATTTTCCTATACTTATTGTTCTCTTTCATAGAAGAAATTTACCATGTAAACTCCTTAACCATAACTATAACGTACCCACCCACGCTCCTCCTCCTCGCCTCTCCCCGTACAATCATATCCGCAACTTTATTCTCAACCTCTTTTCGAACTATATAGTGCACATCTCAAGCGCCAATCTTTTTTCTTCAGGATTTAACAACCCTACCTTCAAGGCCTCTCTGAAACACTTTTCAGGGGAATTACAAGCAATCCCTCCTGAACCTCTAAATATCCCTTCAGACTCTTCCAACAAATTTCCACACAGTAATCAAATCTTTGGATAGAAGCGTCACGTATAACATCTAAATCATCTTCCTTGCCCAATACTTCTTGAAAAGAAGTTAGGGCTTTTCTGAGCCGAACTAATTGTGCAGTTAGCTTCTCATCCATTGCCTAACTATATCTTTAAATATAACACCTTCTTCATGGCTATTTTTTTAAACTCCTTGCTCACCTGATTCATCATAACCACATCTGCCCTCAAATGGCAAAGTTGAATCTTCAAGGGCTTCTTTCAATGCAGATACTTTATCACAATCTAACATCTTCCCCTTATGGGTTTCCACCCCAATATCAAAATCAGAACCTTGCTTTTCAATACCTAGTGCCCTAGACCCATGTAATCCAATACCAGTTTCTTTACTTAATCAAGTTCTCGATTCATTATACCCTCGTCATAAATTAACCTCTCCCCCGCTACGTACCTCTCCACGTACAATCATATCCGCAACTTTATTCTCAACCTCATCTTGAACTATTCGACGCATCTCACGTGCCCCGAATACTGGATTATACCCTAAAGTTGCTAGTCTCTCCAAGAGCTCATCAGCATAACTCAGTTTAATACCTTTGTCCAAAAGTTTCAAGCGAGTATGTTCGACAAATTTTCTCGCAACGAGCTTTACTTCCTCTTTTGTAAGAGGTCTAAACATAATTACCTTATCATACCTATTTAAAAATTCTATCCTAAATACCTTTTTTAGCTGTTCGAGACCCGCTGTGTTTACTTCTTCATAAGACTTTCCTTGCTCAATAAGTTCAGCAATCTTCGATGAGCCGGCATTTGATGTAGCTATGATTATCGTATTTGAGAAATCTACTTTCCTCCCTAACCCGTCATCAAGATAACCCTCATCGAGCACCTGCAAAAATAAATCTAGAACCTTTGGATTTGCTTTATCAATCTCATCAAGAAGTACAAGGGAGAATGGATTTGTATGGACAGGCTCAGTCAAAAACCCTCCTTCAAACGCGCCGTTATCTGAAGTAAATCCGATTAATCTATTCAAGTTTTCCTCTTCATGATATTCACTCATGTCAATCCTAACCATACGCTCTTCGCTGCCATAATACACATCTGCTACTGTTTTTGCCACTTCAGTTTTTCCTACTCCTGTAGGTCCGTAGAAAAGAAAAGATGCTATTGGTCTTCCTGAAGAATTCAACCCGGAGCGAGCTCGTCTAAGAGCACCGCTAACTGATTCTATTGCCTCATTCTGGCCGACAACTCTTTGGTGCATCTCCTTCTCGAGTCTTGATAACTTTTTAGATTCCTCTTGAGTTATAGATCCTAATGATACTCCTACTTTTGAGGAAACTACTTTGGCAACTTCGTCATATTCTAAAGGTTTTTTACCTGCAAGATGTTTGAAACTGACAACTGTTTCCTTGATGATATCGATAGCTTTATCCGGGAGTACTCTATCATAAGCAAATTTGTGCGAGAGTTCAACCGCTGCTTTGATCGCCCCATAACCAACCTTTACATTGTATTCGTTCTCTATCCCGGGCACCTCATCCATGACTATCTGCATTGCGATTTCGTCACTTGGCTCTTCCATCCGTACTTGAGCGAACATACCCGCCAGCGCTCTATGGGGCCTGATAAATCTTGCTAACTGACTGCTGTCCGTAGTCGCAATCATCCGAAAAGTAAAGGTATCAAAAGCATCGACAATTATATTTGCTATCTCACCAGAGATTTCAGATCGCAGATTCAACATCTGGTTAACATTGTCTAAAACAAGTACAACATTCTTCGACTGCGACACTTCCTCAAATACATTATGAAGAACTTGCTTAAATGCTTCAATGTTTTCAGCTCCCGAAAAGGCCTTATTGAAGTCGAAGCCAACAAGACGCATATCCTGGAGCTTAGGAGGCACATCCTCGACTACCATTCTTATCGCTAAACTTTTGATCAGAGTCGTTTTTCCTACTCCCGGCTCACCAACAACAAGAACAGCACTCTTTTCTCCTTTTTCTAGAATATTCACCATATGATCCAGCTCAATCTCTCGTGCAATTGAGACCTTAAACCCCCCTTTTATCACTTCCTGTGTAAAATCCCGCGCATGTTGATTCAGAGTTGGTGTAAATCTTGATGTGTATGCTCGATTGACGGTTGATTTTGGTTTTATGCTTACTCTGCTCTTCCAGTCTTCAACATACTTATTTTTCCTCGCTTCATTACGTAGCCATACCCTTATTCCTACAAGATCTTTCTCCAAAACCTGCAGACTAAGCAGCTGATCCTTCAGAAATTCCTCCAGGAATATATACATTACAGCTTCCTCGCTCAAATACTTCATACCAACCTCATACGCAAAGATGAAGCTTTTCCTGAGTATCTGTTCGATAATTTTATCCTTTTCCTTCAAAGATCTCTCTTCCAGCAGATTTACATTTAGATTCCCGGGAATGAGGCCCATTCTGGCTAGCAATGCTTGAGGTCGTGACAGCTTCATAAGCTTATCGAAAAGTTCAGCTAAGTAATTTGTAACATTGACATTTATGATGTAATCAAAAAGCCAGATAGAGTTATGATTCATATAGTCAACAATTTCTAAACGATCGATGCTTTTTCCTTTTAGAACCCTCCTTGTGAGCTTGTAGAAATTGTATTTACGCCTCTCATCCAGAAAGTTCTCCCTATTTCTGAGCAAGTAAAGAGCGTAAATAAAAACAAATGAAAAAAACCAAAAAAGAGTTCCAGAAAAACCATTCGGCAGAACTATATTACCTAAGCCTTTATTCTGAAGAATCTCTGAAAACACGATCCCCAGCTCAACTACTATTGACAACCATAGTAAAACACGTCCGACAACAACTTGAAGCACGTTTTCAACCTTTCGGACTCCCTTTCCCTTCTTTAGATACGTCCAATCAATTGAAGCTTTTAACAAAGCTTTTTTCAAATCATCGTTGTATTGTCCTTCATCTACCGGCATTGAAACTCTCTAAATAAAAACAAGAATAAACTGATAAATGCACACTATAGGTAATACCAACCAAATTAGAATGATAAGTACAGATGGAATAGTGACGAAAATTTGAATCAGTGTACCCCCGAAAACCCACCCCAGTCGTAAGAAGATGCTTACTACTCTTCCGGTAATGCTCTGATCTCTAAACATGGGAACAAATAAGTTACTTAACATAGCAAGAATGTTAAGATTTGCGAGAGTCAAGCTCCAAAACGAGTATACAGATTGAAGAACTTCACGGAGTCTCGCTCCGTACCACCAAACCCAAAAGTTGATCAAGTACTTCTTTATCATTTTGAATGCTCTATACAAGGGATTTTACCAGATCAATTTGAAAAGAAAAAGGCCTCGTGAACGAGGCCTTTAACTTTTTTTCCTTATTCAAAATTACATCCCCATTGGCATACCACCCATACCGCCTTGAGGCATCGCAGGACCTTCTTCCTTTTCTTCCGGAATATCAACGACTACTGCCTCAGTAGTAAGCAGCATCATAGCAACAGAAGCTGCATTTTCAAGAGCAAGTCGCGTTACCTTCACAGGATCATGAATCCCAGCCTCAAGCAAGTCAACAAGTTCAAGATCGTCTTTGCTAAAATCATAACCCTTACCTTTCCCCATATCTCTTATAAGTGCAGCTGGTTCAAGCCCGGCGTTCATGATAATCATTCTTGCCGGTTCTTCTAATGCTCTCTTGAGAATTTGTACACCAACCATCTCTCCCATAGATCCTTTAACTGTATCTAGAGCTTTTGCTGCATCTAACAAGGCTACTCCACCACCAGCAACAACCCCTTCCTCTACTGCAGCTCTTGTAGCATTTAGAGCATCTTCTATCCTGTCCTTTCTTTCCTTTAGTTCAACCTCTGTAGCAGCACCGACTTCTAGCACTGCAACACCGCCAGAAAGTTTAGCAAGTCTTTCCTGGAGCTTTTCCTTATCATAGTCACTATCACTCGCCGCTATCTCCTTTTTTATGCTTTCAATTCTCGCATCAATCTGACTTTTTTTGCCCTCACCACCAACAATCATTGTGTTCTCTTTTTCTACAACTACTTTTGCGGCCTTTCCTAAATCCTCTATTTCTGCATTCTCAAGTTTCTTTCCTATATCTTCAGTAATAACTGTTCCTCCGGTTAGTGTAGCAATGTCCTGTAACATTTCTTTTCTTCTGTCACCAAAGGCCGGAGCTTTCACAGTAACTACATTTAGAATTCCTTTAAGTTTGTTGACGATAAGTGTAGCCAGTGCTTCGCCTTCAACCTCTTCAGCTATGATGACAAGATCTTTCTTTCCGGATTGCACACATTTCTCTATAACTGGAAGCAGATCTTTCACAGCAGATATCTTTTGATCGGTAAGAAGAATATATGGCTCCTTGATTTCTGCACTAAGTGTATCTGCATCGGTCACAAAATAGGGAGAATCATATCCTTTATCAAACTGCATTCCCTCTACGTACTTTTCCACCAATCCAAATGTTTGACCTTCCTCAACGGTTATCACCCCATCTTTGCCGACTTTGTCCATGATGTTTGCAAGCATCTCACCAATCTCAACATCCCCGTTTGCAGAAATAGTTGCGACTTTTTTGATATCTTCCTTCCCCCCGACATCTTTTGCCTGCTTCTTCAATTGCTCGATAACTAATTTAACTCCTTTCTCAATTCCGTTTTTTATCTCCATAGGATTTGTACCTGCTGTAACATTTTTCAAGCCTTCAGTTACAATTGCTTGAGCTAAAACAACAGAGGTAGTTGTTCCATCCCCTGCCTCATCAACTGTCTCAGATGCAGCATCTTTCATAAGCTGAGCGCCGACATTTTCCAGGTTATCTTTTAGCTCGATTTCCTTTGCTATAGTCACACCATCCTTAGTGATTTGAGGTGATCCATATGACTTCTGGAGCGCTATATTTCTTCCCTTTGGGCCGAGTGTGACTTTAACTGCATTGGCAAGAAGATCGACACCCTTTTTCAGTTTCTTCCTTGCCTGCTCATCATAAATAATTTGTTTTGCCATTTTTTATAATTAATAAATTAAATCAACAAACTATACATTCTCAAATTGATTATTTAAGCACTGCAAGAATATCTTCTTCTGTCATGATAAGATACTCCTTGTCTTCTATCTCCATTTCATCAGGAGAATACTTCTTGAAAATAACAATGTCACCGATCTTTACATTGAAAGGAACTTTTTTCCCATCATCGGTAACTTTTCCTGTACCCAATGCTACTACTTTCCCCTTTTGCGGTTTTTCCTTATCAACTGTATCTGGAAGCACGATTCCTGATGCAGTTTTAGATTCCTCTGAGACAGGCTCCACCAGAATATTCGCCCCCAGCGGAGTTACTTTTGTTTTAGCAGACATATTATCTATAAATAAAATGTAAAATAATACTTTGAAGGTTTGGCAGTTTAAGTCAGTGTTTGCTAACGGCCAAAATTTTAACTAACTCGCCTCACAATGTCAAGTCTTTCTGAAGATCGAAGTTCCGGGGTTTTTTGTCCTAAGAATATTGCAAAGCTAGTATAAAAGCTATCATTAATTAAAATTTAACAAAAAGTACTGCCTGGAAAATATTACACCTTCTCGATAGTTACCTCTATTCTTGCAACAGAACTCGGAAAATGTTTTAGAAACCCAGGGAGATAAGCCGGCTCAATTGCTATCTCATACACCTGAACCCCATCTAGTGAATCCAAATATTCCCTTGCTTTCTTTTCACTTTGGTTTGAAAGTCTATCTTTTAGTTCATCTTCATTTACGCTAGGTGTTACAACTCCAGTAATCTTCAAATCTATTGTTATCTTTTCTCCTGAACTTTCCTTTACCTTGGCTTCATACTCAAATTCTTCTACATCTACGTTTTGAGAATTTTCTTTCTCAACTAAAACTTCGGCGACTTGATCTATATCTTCCTTGCTAAAAGATAACGCAGTTGCTTTCATAGTAACACTCAGGGTGAAATTATCTGCCTCGGCATCTACTCCCGGAGAAGGGGCCTCGTTTATGACTTTATACTTAATTGTATCTTCCAGTAGCTCTCTACCTACGCCTGCCTCCTCTTTCATACTTGCGCGAAGATCTTCCTTTAGACTAGCAACTAGTGATTTCTTGAGCCCGTCATAATCCTTCTGTGACACATATCTTACTTCCTCAGTTGTTCCTCCTGTTATGTTGTTAAAATTCTTGCCATAAACCTGTTCTACATCAAACCCGGCTACACGGAAATCCTTTTTATCAGTAATATTATATTCTTCACCGAACTCTGTTGCTGTAATCCCGACATCAACAGTTCCATACGTTATCCCAAAATCTCCAGACTCTGTTGCGTCTATCGTAACATCAGTATTCATAGTATACTTTAGTCCCGTCTCGACAGCTTCGACTACTGTACCTGAGGTGATTTTTACTTCATCATCAGTAAGATTGAAAAGCGATATTTGTCCGCTCGCAATTTCTCCAGTCTTTTTCTTCTCGGTTGTGTCAGCACTGTCAGAACGATCTCTTGTAACTTCAAGAAGGGTTGCAGGAATAGTAAGAGATTCAATATCTAAAGAATTTACACTTGTATCGGCAATTACTTCTTTTTGAATTTCGATATCCTGACTCTCTACCTTTATGATAACTTGGGCCTTTGGAAACACAAAATAGGATAGTCCAAAGAATACAATGATAACAGCCACAACAGCAATCAAGATCTTCTTATTTCCGCCAATGAATAATTTTGATTTGATACTTTCAAATACTCCTCCGATTGCCTTTAATGAGTCCCGTCCCTCCGGTTTTGGAGTTTTTGAAACAGATGAAGCCTTCGAGTATTTATAGGCACTCATATCTTTTCCGACAAGCCGGTTTTCCTTCACAGACAGGCTTTCATCTTCCGGTTCTAAATCTCCTATTTTATCTTCGCTAATTTCTTTTTCGGCTTCATATCCTTGCTCATCAATATCTTCTGCTTCTGCAAATTTTGCTATATCTCCACCAGAAACCATTTCAAAACCGTCAATATTAACTTTCTTTGGTTCAAGCTTCCCTATCAAGGGTTTTTCAACAGGAGAAGGAATAACTTCTTTTGTTTCATCAACTATTGGCCTTTCATTTCTTTCATCTACAAGAGCATCCTTCCTATCTTCAAGTTGATTCTTATATTCCCGGATACTTGCTTCAGCCTGTTCCCACTGTTTTTCTGAAATATCATTTACTACATCCACTACTATAAAATTTGCCTTTTGGGCAAGTTTTTTTCCTACAGTATCCTTTGTGACAATTATTGCTCTCTTCCCAGTTTTTGACACTTCCGAAAACAACAACTTAAGGCTCACACTGCTGCCAAGTACAGCTGCCCTTTCTGGAACAACTAAGATCACCCTGTCATCCTCGACTTTTTTAAGTCTTTCGATGATAAAGATCAGCTCTTCGTCTAAGTCGATAAAAATTTTCTCAGCCACAGTTATACAAACATATTTAACAATTAAACAACGTAACTTAAAGATTCAAATATCATTTTAACTCAAGTGCCATATAGGCCAGAGCTGCCGGGGCTACATCTGAAACATCTTTCAGGAACCCTTCCGAATCAACTATCGATTTTAAATTTGTTGGATTGATAAACTCGACTTCCGGAAATCTTTCGAACCTTAAAACCTGAAGCCAAGGGTGTTCCATCAGACTATTTTTTATATCACTCAATAACGTTCCACCCCCACAAAGTAAAAATTTCTGAGGGTACACATCAATATCCTCAAATTCTTTTAGTGCAAGTTCCACTCCATCTGCCCAAACATTGGAATCTGCCGAGAACAGAGTTTTTATCTGCTCACGCTTTTTATCAGAAAGCTCTCTCTCACTGTATTGGATCTTTAAATTTTCTGCATCTTTATATGATAGATCGAATTCAGTTTCCAATCTCTTCGTAAAAACCTTTCCGCCAAATGCCATCATCTTTGTTCCCATGATACCTCCCTTTTGCACTAATGCAATATCAGTTGTTCCGCCCCCGATGTCTATAAAAATTGCACTGAAATCCTCTTTCACAGCTCCTTCATATGCCCGGGTTATCGCATAAGGTTCAACTACTATATCCAGAATTTCCAGTCCTAATGCTTGGGCAATCGACTTAAGAGAATTAAGATGAATTGAAGGAGCAAATGTTGAAAAAACCCGGAAATTGATATTTTTCCCTTGGAATTCGAGTGGATTTGTCACCCTAAAGCCGTCTATAAATGTGTCATTGATAACTGAGCTTATCTCTTCAACTTGTTCCTCGAGCAAACCAGTTTCTTCGGCTATTTCACTCTTCACATTTTGAAAGGCGCGTCCCCGCACTTTTTCAACGACCTCTTCGATTTCTTTCTGAGTAATTTTCTGATCCGGGGATTCGCGATCGTATTTTGCCATAATAGTCACACCTTTCACCAATTCTCCTGCAATACCAATGATAACTTTTCTAGGAAGTTCAGTCTGCAATCCCTTGACAGCTTCTCCAAGAGCCAAATCGCAGTTTTCTATAACGTTCTGAAGATTGATAATCATAGCCCCTTTCATCGCATCGCTTTGCTGTGCAGCACGTCCGTAACCAAGGATATGGACTTTCTTATCCCTTACCTCAAAAACACTTGCTTTGACAAACGATGTCCCGACATCAAGCGCAAGAAGCGTTTCATTTTGAAAATCAATCTTGTGTTCTTTTTTAGTGAATAACGGCAGTTTCATATGATCAAAGTGATAGTAACATCTTATTATAATAGCAGTAATATTACAAAAAATAAACTGCCTTTTAGTGTGCTATAATTTAGAGCAATTGAACCGATTCTTACTATGAGTCCGAAGTTTACAACAATCATTTTTGATTTATCCGAAGTAATATTAACTGGTCTCAAGAACGTTGAAGAGAAACTTGCTCCCATTCTTAGAATTAACAGTCAAAAAGTGTACTCTCAACTACACGACATATCTTTACAGTATCTATTTGTTGGAGCAATCTCAGAAACTCAATATCTAAATACTCTTAAAAATAAGTATAATTGGAACATCTCCCTTTCTAATTTGAAAAAGGTAATTCGTTCAAATTTTATTAGGATTAATGGTATTTTTTCACTCTTAAGACAGTTAGATCAGAAATCCCTTCAGATGGCTATCTTATCCGATCACGCTCAGGAATGGACAGACTATTGCCAAAGGGTATTTAACTATGAAAAGTATTTTCAAAAGACTTTATATTCATTTCAAACAAAAAATCTAAAATCAAATAAGTACGCATACACTAATGCATTAAATATCCTTTCTGTTCATCCATCAAACACTTTATTCATAGATGATCAGAAAAAAAACATCGACCTTGCAAAAGACGCAGGAATAGAAGGCATAGTATTTAGATCAAAGCGGAAACTCTACTCATCACTTTCTTCTCTTAAGTTGATATAGAACTAAAATACCAATATATATATACCATTGAAATATATATTTATAATCTGATATAATTCCCTCAATTTTCAGGAACAGCTATATAATGAAAAAGACAAAAATTTCCCTAGGTCAACAAAGAGCAACAATGAGATACACCTCTCCATCAGAAATTTACTATCTTGATATGAGAAAGAAAAGTCTTATCACAGGAACAGGTAAATCTTTGGTTATTCCATATGCTCTAAAATACATACACAAGCTCACCGATAAGACAACCATTATCCCTTCTGTTGTTGATTATGGCTGTGGAGAGGGACATTTACTGGCACATATAAAACGTAACATTGACAGGGCAAGACCAACATATCCTGTGAGATTTGTTGGAGTAGATTACAATTCTGAGCTGGTAAAAAAGGCAACTGAACAATATCCCGATATTGAGTTTGAACACCTTGATTTACTCAAGGAAGACCTACAGCATTCGTTAAAAAGAAAATTTGACATTGCTATTGCCGTTAACACAGTCCATGAAGTATTCTCCTTTAGTTCAGGAAATGGCCATTTTGACGAGAAGAAAGGTCTAAGGGCCGTAAGGTACGCCTTAAAAAACATCATCAGAACAATTAAAAAAGGCGGACAATTTATTCTCTTTGATGGAGTAGAACATGATGGCAACTTAAAAAAACAGATCGAACTTGAAATTCTGCATAGACCTACCATTGACTGTTTAAAGTTATTCCAGCAAACATACAAACCTATGCATGTAAAGATCACTTGGCTTTCAAAAGACAAAGTTCGCATGAATTTGAAAACATTCACAAGATTCATAACAAAAACCGTATTTCTTGATACTCCAACCTGGAAAATGGAACAAAATGAGATGTACCAATATTACAGACAAGAAGATTTTGAGGAAACTTTCAATAAATTAGGGCTCTCTATTGAAGCAAAGCTTCTTATTTCCCCGAACTTAGGACTCTGGAAATCGTTTGTTAAAATTCTCACTCCAAATGTTAGTTTTCCTCACGAACATATTCTCATATCTGCAACTAAAAAGTGATTTGATATATAGGCAGACATAATATATAATGATTGGTATATACTTAACGTTATTATATAAGATAAATGAAAGCATACTTCTCAGCTACTTTAACCGAATCAAAAGGACACAAAGAAAGATATGATAAAATAATAAAAACTCTCCAAGATCTCGGCATAGAAGTTTTACAGTACGGATCTCATCAAGTCAGCCCGCACGAACTACTCAATCGAAGTGACGATGATATAAAAAAAGTTTATAGAGAACTAGATAAATTTCTAAAGGATGCAGACATATATATTTCTGAGATTTCGGAACCGAGCGTTGGAATAGGGTATGAAATAAGTCAAGCTATTACCCAAAGAAAGCCTGTTCTTGCTCTCAATTTTGAAGAATCAGATTTTCATCCACTTGCAACAATCCAAGGATTGAAGTCAAAATATATAACTTATAAAAAATATAATATCAGTACTTTAGAGCAAATTATCAAGGATTTTGTGCGAGATTCAAAAAGGAAAATTGATACTAAATTCATTCTGATCATCTCACCAGAAATTGATAGATACCTAGAATGGGCCGCAGATTATAAGAGGATGCACAAGGCCCAGATAGTGAGAAACTCTGTCGAAAAAGAGATGGAAAACGATAAAGAATACCAAAAGTTCCGTGAGCAAAATAAACATTAAGTAGCAAGGAAAAAACTACAAACACAAAGGTCCTACAAGTTCAAACCTAACTGTGATTTCTCCCCCTTCTTTTCTTCCCTCTTCTTCTCAAGCATATCTTTGATTTCATTCTTCTCATCATCTAAATTCTCTACCCTGCTTTCATCTCCATCCAATATTTCTCTAAGAATAGTCATGTCATTCGTCAAAGTATCCCTGAAACTTCCATTGTACAAAGCTACCGCGGGATGATACATGATAACAAACAACCGATTCCACTTCCTGTACGCATTTCCATGCACCTGTGAAATCTTCAATTTCGGAAAGAATTTTGCCATTGCAAAACGCCCCAGCAAAACAAAGACTTTAGGCGTGATAATTTTTATAAATGCATTTGTCCATTCTCTGCAGGCTTGTATCTCATCATCCTCGGGATCACGATTTCCGGGAGGACGACATCTTACCATATTTGTTATGAACACATCTTCACGCTTGACATCGATCGAAGCTAACAACTCATCCAAGAATTTCCCAGCCGCACCACAGAATGGAACTCCCTCTATATCCTCATTCTTGCCGGGGCCTTCACCGATAAACATTATATCCGCTTTCGGATTGCCATCCCCGGGAACAACTTGAGTAGCAGTAGAACGAAGCCTACATTTACTGCATTTCTTACACTTTTCAATAAGTTGGTCAAAAGTTAACTCCATTGGTGATGATTCTAAATCTGTTTGAGAACTCTGATGAGCAATAAAAACAACGATAAAGAAATAGCTGCAACCAAATAGATATAATTTGTCTTTTTGATATCAGCGATGACATTTACCAATTCCTTCTCCGGCAGGGACTGCCATATCTTATTTGTCGCTCGAATCATAAAGTTCACTCCAAGAGCCCCTAATCCAAGAGAGATGAGAATCAGTACCAGATCAATTCCGGAATACAAGGAAAGAACAATCATTGACAACACTGCCCAAAGAATTGTTATTTGTGTAAATTTCCCGTTAAACACATATAGAGATAAAAGAGTATATATAAAGATATTAGCAAGAAAACAATAACCGACAAGATCAAGTCTGGCTCCGAAAATCAGAAGCCCAAACACCCCTAATGCATTAGTAAGAATGAATGCTGGAAAAATAGCTAACCCTGTTTTGCCCCACTTATAACTAAATAGAATCGCGATAATCCAAAACAGCAATGATATCAGAAAAAATAACAGGAAAGGAAAGTAATCAGTAGGGTAGCTGAACTGAGTAAAAACAATAGTAAAAAGTGCAATTCCCAAGCCAGAAATCGCACTTGACATTATGAGAGTATTCCCGTCCTGGTAATGCTTTCGCTTCATTATTGAGAGGTATAACAACTTGTCAATATAGTATCAGGCAACGCAAAATTTCTCAAGGAAAGGAAGATAATGTTGAATGTTGGGTGCAGATTGTTAGAGATTAGTTATTGGTATCAGCAGACTAACCGTCACCTACACAATGTATATAATGTACTGAACGCACCTAATAACTATTAACGACCTTATAAGAAAGGATGTAATTGGCTTGTTCGCTTAAGTGCCTTACTGTTTCCTTGTTTTGCTGCTTAGCTGTTTCCTGTTTAACTATTTTACTACTTAACTATCAGCTATTTACTGTCCGCTATTCGCTAACCGCTCCTCAGCCTCAATTCCTCCACAACTCTCTTTCCCAGATTCCTGGCAACCTCCAAGGCAGCTTTATCTTTTCTCACGTCCCCTACCCCGCCACCTACCCCGGTAACACCAAAATGAGCCGTATCAACACCGTCCGAAACAACAGTCATTGAGTGAATGAGAAAGAAATTATGAATATCACGGATCACATATTCCTGTCCGCCACCTTGACAGCCGCCTACAGCAACAGCAGCTCCTACTTTGTTTTTCAAAGAGAAGTTTTTCCTCCTTAAGATGACTGACCTATCCATAAATGTCTTTAATTTCCCTGTGACCGACCCCATATATACCGGACTTCCGACAATGATAGCACCTGACTCAACCATTTTGCCGAAAATCTCCTCTAAACCGTCTTTGTAAATACAGCCCTCATTCTTGCAGAAATCGCTTCCGTGAGCAGCGCAGTATTCTATTTTCATATCAGCAAGCTGTATTAATTCAATTTCTGCACCGGCCTTTTGGCAACTGCCGAGCGCTTCCTTAAGGAGAATTTCTGTGTTGCCACCTTTTCTGTGAGAACCATTTATAGCAAGAATTTTCATACAACAATTTAATAAATACTAATAAATTTGAGTTTGAGTTATGAATTTAACTAAACTATCTTACTCGTTCTCCACTGCTTGAAAAGAACGCATTTATCATTATCATTCAACTCAAATAAGAAAATTCCATCAATGTTTTCCCTTTCACCCGAAGGTTGTCTTATTCTTTTTACTTTCCAATTCGCGATCGCCGTGTTCCCATCTATCATTATTACTTCTCCGGAAAATCTCACATCCGACTGGTTTTGGGGAACTACTTGCCAAACTTCCTGTACCTTCTCCTTGCCGATTAATGGTTCTTCTAAAGCGTTTTCATAATATTTTATGTCACTTGACAATAAATCTATCACTGCCTCGGGATTTCTATCCTCCCAGGCTTTTCCAAAATCATTCAGCCAGTTTGGGAACCTATCTTTATTCATTTCCGGGTTTTAGTTTTTAGCTAATAATTTTGAGTTAAGAATATACCCCTATATCTGCAGGTAGATATTCTCTAAAATTTTCAGAAGTGATAACAAATTTGTCACCTTTTCCCTCAACCACTTGCTTGGCTATTACGCGGCACATTTGCTTGATGTTTCTTTCCAGCTGTCTCACGCCAGCATCAAATCCAAGCGGACGAATGAGCATAGGCCAAACACTCTCAGCTAGTTCTACCTGATCTTGTTTTAATCCGCTGGCTTTCAAAACCTTAGGGAATAAATAGTGCTTGGCTATCTGTTCCTTTTCTTCGTCAGAGTAGCTAGAGAACCGTATAATCTCTAAACGATCTAGAAGAGCTGCTGACAAGGTCGAGAGATTATTGGCAGTGGCGACAAACATGACTCTTGAAAGATCGACCGGATAATCAACATATGAATCTGAAAAGGTGGGATTCTGCTCAGGATCGAGAATCTCCAGTAGAGTAGCATTGATATCGGCCCGTCTCCCTTCTGCCTCACTCACTTTATCGATTTCGTCCAGAAGAATAAGGGGATTCATCACTTCCGTACGAACCAGCGCTTTAATCACTTGTCCCGGTTCAGCATCAAGGAACGCCCTTGACTGCCCCTTGAGATCCGTAACACTTCCCATAGCTCCAAGGGAGATTCTGACAAACCGTCTGCTAAGCGCCTGAGCGATCGACTTGGCCATGCTAGTTTTGCCGATACCCTGGATTCCTACAAAACAAAGAATCGGAGCATGATGAGCTTCTTTCATCTTTGCCATCTTCTCATATCCTTCATCAACAGCTCCGACTTGATCCAGGGGATTCAACTTTGCAACAGCCAGGTACTCAAGAATTCTCATCTTTACAGAAGTGAGTCCGAAGTGATTTCTATCCAGAAGTTCCTTAGCATTATCAAGCTCCAGATTATCCTCGCTGAATTTTCCCCAGGGAATACTGACGATCCAGTCGACATATTTTTCTATGAGCTCATATTCACCACTGTAACTGCCGAACTTTGCCATCCTTCTGAGTCGGTTGACCATTTTCAAAGCCTTATCCTTCAATCCTATCGGAAGATTTGCAGTTTCAACTTTTTCGGACAATTCCTCAATTTCCGAAATAGTGTCCGAATCATTATATGAAGTGTTCGCCTGTGATACAGGAACATTCTTGAAATGTTCCACTCTTTGGGGTGTTTTATTCGGCTCTTGCATTTTGCTACAAAATTGACTTACTAATGTACTGCTATTAACTGTACGAAGAATGAACAATCAATGTACCTTCTTTACTATACATAAGGAAAAGAATTTGTGCAAATTATCTTAAGCACTAGGTAGTGAAATAGTGTTCGATCATGTCAAAGGTCCGAACAAATTGTTTATCTAGTCCTGAAGTCTGCTCTAGGCTGACCAATGCTTTTTGCACAATGTCACCTTTATTTAAAGATAATACTCTTCTGACATTTTCATATGTCTGATCTTTAATTGCTAATCTTCCTACAACACTTTCTATTTCATGCAAAATAGCCTGGTTTACATTGCATCTAAGAAGCAGGCTTACTGAGGCAGATCTTAGAAGATCATCCACTAAGCCAAACACCTGAACCTCAGGAAGTCTCTGATATGCTTTTGCAGATTCAGCTTGCCCCATCACCAGACTTTCTTCAACAGAGGCCACAACATATAAAATTACAATATTCTTAGGAATTTTAAGCGGCAACCCTTGGGCTTCACATACCCCTCTTACTCTTGTAAACAAAATTCCCTTATCTACTATACCTTCTTCTAGCACTGCCCTCAACCCCTCAAGTGTATTTAAGGCTTTAACATGCTCAGGTGATAATTGTACTGTCTCCATATCATTTTTTGACGAAAATTATAATTTCACTCAATCATATAATACTAAGCAAGTATCCACTTTTCAAGTTTTCAAGCACTTATGCCTTTGCACCTACCGAAAACCCAGTCGGCTTTCCTCCCACTTTCACCCTCTCAACGAAACCGCTTAAGAATTTCCTCGCTACAGCAATTTCTTCTTCTGTAAAGAGACCCGTATTAAATGCTCGGTTGAGTTCTCCAGGAATAAATCCTTCCCCATCAAATATCTGATTCATATATAGTTGCAACTCCCTTGGAGACAAACCTGAAATGATATCTGTAGTTAAATCATTTAAACCAAAATGTTTTACCTCAACAGCTTCCGCCGGAATACTTAGGCTTCTCTGAAATTGTATCCGTGCATCTGCTTGATTTCTTTCTGCTTCAATTTGAACCCTAGTCCGTGGCGCCCCTAAATTGATTCCCGGGATCAGCTCTATCTTCCGACGCATATTCCCCCTTAAAACTAATTCATCAATCACATTTCCGCCATCGACTCTAAGCTGGTTAATCCTAGCTGCAAATTGCTGCAACAAACGCTCCAGTTGTTCTAGATATAAATCTTGGTCTTGCTCTTGAAGCTCTAACAATTGTTCGGTATCCCCAGTATTGCATGCCACTATAAACCTATCTGAAAAAGATATAGATTCAGCTGGTGTTCCCATTTCCAAGGCTCGATCGACTACATAACCCTGTTCCACTAAAATGGCATAAAACCCAGGATCAACTCGTTCCGCTGCTTTCGCTACCCTTGCCAGTTCACACCTGTAATACTCTCTTCCAGCCTCAGTCTTACACATCCCATAGCCCTTCAGAACATTTGCAAAAGCCGTCTTTACTTGAGTTGATAACATAAGTTCTGTCTCTTCCATAAAAATCTATCTCTAAAATAAATTTCCTACTCGAATCAGATACTTTTGAATTTTATCGTATACTTGACATTAGGATCAATATTCCGTATATATAATGGAATTACCTTTAATATACATTTATATGGTCCAAGACGATTTGATCCAAATTAAGGTCAGTTCACGATTTAAGAATATGTTGAAAAAGATATCTCAAGCTCGTGGTCTGCCTCTTTCCACCTATATCAAATTTATGCTCACTGAACAGCTCAAAACTGATCCGCTGTGGAACTCCCTTGAGAGCTTAAACGATCAATCTGAGTTAGTAGACAAATACATTAAAGCTTTGAATAAGAAGGAAAAAAAGGTCACTCCGAAAAAGGCACAAGAAATAATTTCAAATTTGAAGTAAGATGACTAAAGCAGTAATCGATAACAACATATGGCTCTATTACTTACTTACAAATGATCAAAGTATCCGGAAGGTAATGAGACTAGCTGTCGGCAGAAGATTAGAATTGTTTTCATCTCCCGAGATTCTTGAAGAACTAAACCTCAGGACAAAGGAATTGCTTGAAACCAGGTATTTATCTAAGACCAAAATTATCGCATTTATGCAACTTGTTCCCTCCCTTTTTAGAACCTATAAAAAGAAGCCTCTTTCTCACTCCCTTGAGGATAAGAAACTTAGTATATATGCCGACCTAGCTACCTCAGAAAAAATTGATTATCTTGTTGCATATAACTACAAGGAGCTCGAAAGGCTTGATGGGTTTGAGGGGATTAATGTGGTCGGACTTGAGACATTTTTAAAGAATCTTTTTTAGAAAATTTTCATTCTTGGGAAGCGAATCTCTACTTCATCTGTGCTTCTAACTTCTCATGTACAACTCTTTCCACAGCACTTCGGACTTCAGAATAGTATCTTTTATCCTCCTTTTCTTCTCTCAATTTCTTATAGTCTTCATCCCTACAAACACCTATCTCTCTCTCAAATGTTTTCTGTTTTACTTTTTTATAAAGGTCTGCAAAAAGAAAAACTTTACGTCCCATAAATTCTATCTGACTACCATCTGGGGTCCGTAAAGCACGAATATGTGCAGTAGCTGCTACAGAGGCATATACATCATCTTCCGTTAGTCCATATTCACCGGCATGTTCGATAACTTCATTGACAAGATCTAACAGTCTCATCGCCCCACCCGATTCAAATGTTTCTGCATCCACATGATATGCGCTTCTGTATAAATAAGATCTCCCAGCCAGCAAACAAGGAAATATGTGACTATAGAACTCAGTAAATATATCTCTTCCCGCTCCCATCTCTGCTCAATCCCACCTACCTCAACTACATTTTTCTTGTAACCTCCATGTTGATATTCATGAGCCATTACACCAGCTGCCATCACTACAGCATCGCGACCTAGAAATCTGCTATTTTGAACCTTTGCAAGTGCACCTAAGTCACCAGTCTGCAAACCTTCCCGCTGCTCTGCGTCTACTATCAGAGCCAGAGCCTCTCCTCCATAACAGCAACCCTACTGCATCAAGTGTTTGACTTGAAGCGAAACGTGCACTCTTGATACTTTTAAAGTTCCGAGTAATGATACTTCCAAAAACTCTTTGTTCCCAATCAAATCTTGGTTCTAAAAGATCCCAGAGATGCTTATTGACCTGCTCCATAGTCTCGAGAAACAAAACCCTTCTTTCAGAATGAGAACCAGGAATATCCCCTCTCTTATACCGAATCCCAAGCTCCACCACTCTAAGATAATTACGTGCTGCTGCATATAAAAGCTCGAATTAATTTGGAGCACCTCTTTGCATGAAACCTTCTCGTCCAAGGGCGTATAATTTTCCTAACCTATGAGCATCTGGTCTAGCTAAGCGAGTATAATTATCTCCCTCTACTTGATCCAAATCTCTTCTCATAGCAGCCATTATACCAACGATGTGGCCACTTGGATGCCCATCAGGATTTATAATGTCCCCTTCCTCTACCCAGTCAAAATCCTCATCCAACCTGTCAAGAACATCATCTACTGATCCCAATCTTTCAAACCCTCTTGATGTTGGCTTGCCTTCAGGAATCCCCGTATCTTCAAAGTGAAAAAGAACCAGTTCTGGACCTTGCTTTCCTGCAATTATAGTAGCAAAAAGACCCGTTCTGCCTACTTCGTCATTAGTCAAATTGACAATATCCCCAATCCCAAATTTAAACTCTTTTTCACTTCTCCACTTTCTCCCTTTATGTACCCACACTTTGCATATTCCAGGATCACTGTGATAATCTACACGAAAAGTTAATCTATCCACCCAATGACCTACTGAAAACTCATCTCTTTGACCTGATCTCAGGAGATGTTGTTTTTTAATCTGAACTCCTATATATTCTGATAAAGCTTCTGCACTTCCTGCATCTTGAAAGACAACTAACTTCTTCACTACACCAAGAGCTTGGGCATTTCGCATCGATCCGATGAGAACCCGACTATCATCATCCACCAAAACTACTGGCATATCAAACCTAACTTGATTTCCCTAACTATCGTACCAAAAAAGTCCTCCCCAACGATCTTGGAGTCTTGTGTCTAGTTCATCTCTGTAAAACCGATCCACTTTTTCCATAGATTTATTTATCATGAAACAAAATTATACCATCTTTATTTCACCTCACCTAGAGAAATTCTCCACCATAATTAGCCAGGGTTCTTGCCCCAAAAACCCAAGCTTGTATTCTTCTATCTTTGGATTCCACAAATACTTCTTGGCATATTTTCTAAGAATTTCAGATCGAGAACCCAACAAGCAAATTACCCCTCCTCTTTTAACAATTCTTACATATTCCTTCAGAGCATCTCTGTAAAGAGTTGTGATGTTACTGACCCTAACCTGTTTTCCATAAGGCAGGTTTGAAACAGCACAATCAAAGAAGTTGTCTGGCCAGTTGGTTTTCACAGCATCAATTTGTTTCACCTCAACTTTAAGCTTTCCCGCCAGTGGCGGGCCAGCCTTGGGCTGGGAACTTTGAGATTTCCAGTCAAAGAGGGACCTTCCTATTGTGAGAAATTTTAAGTTTTGCAAATTCTTTCTAGTATAACTAACACCTTGAGGATCGATATCTCCTCCAAAGACTTCATTTCCCATCAATAGCGCCTCGCACAAAATAGTCCCGCTCCCGCAAAAGTTGTCAACTATTCTCAAATTCTTCTTTCCTTGAGTTGCAGCATAAACCATACAAGCAGCTATCGATGGCTTCAACGAGCCGGCTTTTTCATACTTCTTGTATTCTCTTTTATACAGAGGCAGCTTCACCAGTCTGACAGACAGGTAAATGTCATTTTTATCTACAAATATTCTGACATCAAAATTGCCATGATCTGTCTCACTGTAATTAAAGCCTGTTACATTAGTTAAAGTGTTAACTATTTCTTTCTTGAGATCGTTGAGATCAATACTTGTTACGCCTCCAATCGTCACTGAGAATCTTGCCTCAATATCTTGTCTAATTGAATAAATCTTTTGTAGAACAGGTTTCAAGTCCAGGCCAAGGACTCTCTCACTAAATACTTTCAAATCCGAGAATGCAAACCTATCCAATAATATCCCTATATCATCCGGACATTTTAGATCTAGAAGCATTTTGGCTGTACCAGAGTACTCAAAAATAATTCTTTTATCCTCCTCTTCAAATATTTGAACTGTTTTAAGTTTTCCAAGAATTTCTGCCCTGACGATTGGCTCTGTTCCCTTTGTACAATATGCGATGTATTTCATAAGTGCGCGTTGATATAATCAAGTGTATTCTAGCAGAAAGGACACTCAAATGGATATAAATATCAGAAAGCTAAAAACTACATCCGACGAAAAGAAAGCCATCAAGATTTACAGGGAATCTCTGGGTGCTAAGTGGCCCCTCGACACAGTGACTTTTCACAATATTTTGAAGAATAGATACTCAACAACTTATTTGGCAACCGTCCGGGATTCAATTGCAGGCTACGCTATAACACAAAAAAACTTATCTGAGAAAAACGGCTCTCTTGTTCTTATTTGCATACTAAAACGGTTTCAAGGAAAACGGATTGGGACCAAGCTGGTAGAACATTGTTTGAAAGAATTCAGAAAACAAAGTGTAAGAAAAATTCAAGTCGGGGCAGGTGGAGAAATCTATCTTTGGCCTGGAGTTCCTGACAACTTGCCCCAGGCAGTAAGTTTTTTTAAGTCGGTAGGATTTGAATATTCTGAAACAAGCTTTGATCTAATCGGAAATCTGTCCGAATACTCAACACCGGATTGGGCACGAAAAAGAATTGAGCTTAATAACTTAAAATTCAGAACTGCTACAAAAACGGATTCCAAAGAAATATTAAATTTTGAGAAAGAAAATTTCCCCGGATGGGCAAATTCATTTAGGACAAAATTCGATAATATGGACCACTCTGATATTCTTTTCGCTTACGATAAGGAAATTCTGGGAACTGTACTTCTCACAGATCAAAACTCTAACTTCCAAGGAACCACACTCACCTGGAATAAAATACTCGGAGAAAACATGGGCGGATTTGGGGCCCTGGGAGTAGCAGAAAAAGCTAGGGAAAAAGGAATAGGAATGACACTGGCTGCAAAGGCTTCGGAGATCCTCAAACAAAGGGGTGTAGAGAATTGTTTTCTCGGCTGGACTTGGCTTGTTGATTGGTATGCAAAACTCAGGTTCAAGGTCTGGCAGGAGTATAAAATGAGCTGGAAAAAACTAACATAGTAAGTCCACTTTTTTTAAAAGAAGCTAAATATTGCTGATAATTGAGTTTATAAGCAATAATACTTTTTCTTTTTCAAAAGAAACAAAAAACATACTTTTTATAACTAAAAAGTATGCAAAAAGTTCTGGGGTGAGACAAATTCCGTCAGATAAACATTTTACTACAGATAACAAAAACAGGGAGTTGTCTCACCCCAGACCCCAGTATGTAAGCACTCGAAGTACTGTATACAACACTTCGGAGCTAAGAAGTTCGGGGTCCGGGGTTTTCAACTTTTCAAAGTAGTTCTTAGAAAATTTAAATCACGACCAAGCATTTTGACGGCATTTAATATTGGTTTTGTATAAGTAATTCTGTATGAGGTTGTTATTATATCGAAATGCGAAGGGAGAAAACTTGAAAACCCCGGTGGCTTTTTTTTCTATTTTTTGGCCAGTCAAAAAATAGATTGTTTTGCTTCTTTTCTAAAAAGAAGAACTAGTCATTCGTATAAACTCAAAACTAAGCAATTTTATCTACAGCTGTATTTCAAGTACACAGGTTGATATAATAGAAAAAAAACTGTTAAAAGAAAATTTTGAACTTATCTCAACCAGGCAAACTCTACGTCGTAGCCACGCCAATCGGGAACTTGGAAGATATTACTTTCCGAGCAGTTAGAATATTGAAAGAAGTATCCATAATACTGGCCGAAGACACAAGGAAAACTACTACTCTGCTGCATCATTACAATATTGATACCAAGATGCTCTCATACAGAGATCAAAATCACCTGAGAGTTATTGATTTGATTCTAGGAATTCTTGAGAGCGGACAGAATATAGCCCTAGTATCAGATAGTGGTACCCCCCTAATTTCGGATCCTGGTTTCAAACTAGTTCGAGAACTTGTTGCTCAAAACATCAATGTTATAGCTATTCCCGGACCATCAGCTGTGATTGCAGCACTTTCAGTTTCTGGACTACCTACAGACAAGTTTACCTTCCTTGGATTTCTACCCAAAGGTCCCGGTAGACGAAAAACCGCTCTCGAGAAATTCGGCAATCTTGATACTACTTTGATCATATATGAATCTCCTTTTCGCCTCAAAAGTCTGCTTGACACAATTTACGAGACCTTTGGAGATAGAACTGTAACAGTAGCAAACGATCTAACCAAGAAATTTGAAAGAGTCTGGTGCGGCAAAATTTCTGCCGTTCAAACCAGCCTAGAGGGGATAACTCCGAAAGGAGAATTTGTAATACTGATTTCTAAAGAATAAAAACCTCACGAAACAATGGCTGCCAGTAAGGCAACCTATCGATCACGTACAACTTTTTACCACCAATCGTTTCAATGATTTAATCGTTTTGTTTTTAAAGTAAAATGACTTTAACCCTACTATAAATCTTTATACATTTTCTCAGTTTCTCATTGCTATAAAATCAACATCTTCAAGTACTTTTCTCAATCTCTCAATAATTCTCAGCTCTATCCTATCTAATTCATATATAGATTTACCTAACTCTACAGCTGCTGTATTTTTTTCTACTCCGGCTTGATGGATAAGCTTCATGTAAACAACCCCAAATTTATCGTCCGGAGAGCCTCTCCTTTCCAATTCACGAAGCTCTTCTTCGATTACAGCATAAATCTGATCTTGAGTAGCAATCTCTTCAACCTTCTTGCCAAACAAAGTATAAATATCACCAAGATGGTGCTTCTGAACCACTTGCCTTAACCCTTCATCTATTTGTTCCTGACTCAAGTTTGTAAGTAGTCTGGCTGCAACAGCAAATGGTTGATCCCGAGGAGCAGACATTCTAACAATTTCTCCCGGGATAGCCTCAAAGTCTGTAGAAAATTCTGTCTGTGCAAATCTGGTACGTATAACCTTTATACCGCTGGATATTCTGCCCTTTATAGAACTTTCGGTAACACCTAGCTGACCTGCAAGTTCTCCGATATCTAAGCCTAGTAGGAAAACTGCTCTAAGATACAAAGCGTTCAATTCATGCCCTGGTATACCACCCAGTCTCTCAACATATTGAACTGTAGCATCAAGATGATTCTGAAGAAGATCAATACGTACTAACTTTTTGGAAACTTCCCTCCCCCCAACATCTAATACATATGTGCTTTTTCGAAAAATCCTTCCTGCGAGGTCTCTGATACCTGAACTGCTAAGCTCTTGCCACTCTCGTTCAGATATTAACCGATTTAGTTGGTCGAATTTCGGTGAAGCTCCTTCCCTCTCAGGCATCTAATTAAAGGAAAAATATAAATCGGACATACTTATCAAGAATAGCTTACTCCTTCTTTGGTGCTTCATCTTCACCATCTTCCTCGCCTTCTCCCGCTTTAGCCTTCTCATCACCTTCCTCATCTTCCTCTTCCTCGGTTACGGTCTCCTTTACTTCTTCGACTATCTCCTTTTGTGGAGGAGCGATATATGCAAGGGTAGCACTTTCAGATATGTCTGAAGCAAGTTCTACACCTTCAGGTAGATCTAGGTGCTCAACTGCAAAGTTGTCTCCTATCTCATTGAGTTCAGAGATATCAACGATAAGTTTTTCTGGCAATTTAGCAGGAAGACATCTCACCTCAAGTGTTTTGAACGGAGTAACGAGAAATCCGATCTTATTCTTCACTGCTGTGGATTCACCTATTGTTTCAACGGGAACATCTGCTGTTACCGGTTTATCCATATCAAGTTCATAGAAAGCGACATGAATCTCATCATCTGTTAGTGGATTGTACTGAACCTCTCGGATAAGAGCTTTGGAAGACTTCCCCTCTCCCTCAAGTTCGAAATCCACCAATTTACTGTAGCCCGAATCATCAAATACCTTTTTAAACTCCTGCACATTTACAGCTATATCCTGAGATTTTCTTTTAGGACCATATACAACCCCTGGGATCAAGCTTTCATTCAGAAGAAACTTTGCTTGTTTTCCCTTTTTATCCCTATTTTTTGCTATTATCTTCATTTCTAAATTGTCTTAATAATAATTAATTTCATTTTATCCCTTTTGGGGAAATATAACTATATGTCGATCAATTCCTTCCCCCTCGCTTTCGGTTTTCACTTCATCATTATCTTGCAAGCTTAGGTGGATTACTCTTCTTTCAAATGCAGTAAGCGGCGGAAGAGCCACTTTCTGTCCTGTTTCTTGTACCTCTTCGATAGCTCTGCTTGCTAGTGATTTTAGATAATCATTACGTCTTTCCCTATAATTGTTCATATCTAGCAAAACGGAAACATGTTCCCCAGCCTTGTTAGATATAATCTGAGAGAGTATCATCTGAAGAGAATTCAATGTCCCGCCCCGGTAGCCTATCAGAAAGCCCAAGTTTTCTCCCTCTACGATCACTTTCAGGAATTTCTTATCATGTTCATCTATTTCCAGTGAAATTTCTGCCTTTGCCTCAGGCTCGAGAACAGAGAGCATCTTACCAAATATCTCCTCAGCTTTTTTTACTAGTTCCTTGTCCTTCATCTTTTTTTAAAATTTTAATATTAATCCAAGCTAAAACTTTTTCCCTATTCATTATGAGTTGCTGAATTATAACAAAGACGCTTTGCACCGTCCAGAAAACACTTATTCCGGAAGGAAATACTTTCCCGCCTCCCCAATAACCAAGAGATGTGATGATAGTAAAAATAGGAAAAATAAACATCATCTGCTTACTTGCCATCCCCATCATAGCAGACATATCTGGCATATCATCTTCTTTTTTCTTTTTCTTCTTTTTCGTATCCTTCTTCTTTTCTTCTTTCTTTGCTCCAAATGACTTTATCCCACTCAAGATCTGAGTTGAGATAAGCTGCGAAAAACCTACCAGGACAGCAAGAATAACATATGGAATTATTTTACTATCACTCCAAGCAAAGTCAGTGGCTACTTTAGAGAGATCCATCCCCAAAAAGTGAAGATTTATAACAGTTCCATCAGCAAATTTAGTGATAAATGGGTAGGCTACTTCGTTGAATGCAGCCGCTCCATTTTCCACTAAAGCTCTTATGACATTTCTCACCTGAATAAGAAAGATTATGAGAATGATCATCGGAAGACATCCACCTATCTGACCAGGCAGATACTTCGCCTGCAATTTTGCCATCTCTTCATTCAGCTTCTCTTTATTCTTACCGTATTTCTTCTTCAAGGCTTCGTACTTCTTCTGAAATTCTTTTCCCCTCTCTGCTGATTTGATTTGGGCTTTAGTCATAGGATAGGTGATAATCCTGCTGAAAACAGCAACCCCAACTATAGCCCATCCGAGATTATCGCCCAAAAGTCTATAGAAAAAGACGAGAATATTAAATGTAGGCTGATAAAATAGTATTTGGAAAATATTACCCATTAGTCATCAATACAGAAAATTACTGCGCTGATTGTATCAGTAGATATCTTAATAGTCAATTCTATAAGCCGTATTATGAAAAACGGATCTCCTGTTGTTCTAAAGCTAGAGTGAGGAAGCCGGTAGAGGTTAGGAGAATAAGTCAGTGCATCAATACATCATCAGTTTTTGCTTCACCACCCTACCCTAACAAAATACTAAACGGGCCTCCCCATCCTGACCTTGACCACATTTTTATTCAACTTTATCCTTACACCCCTCTGTGATAAAATGCTCTTAAATCCAAGCACTAACTTTAATAAAAGAAAAAATGATGCCTATAACACGTGACCAATCAGCAGCACTTCTCGATAAACATGTCACCACTGACTGGATTAAGCTCCATAGTCGTGAGACAGAGGTCATCATGCAGGCTTTAGCTGAGAAGTTCGGTGAAGATCAAGATCTTTGGGGGTTAACAGGATTATTACATGACCTCGACATGGACAAAGTTGACGTAAACGAACCTAAAGATCATGGAAAAATAACCTCTGAACTTCTAAAAGAAGAGTTCGGCGATGATCTTCCAGGTGAGATGATTCATGCCATTCAAGCTCACTGTGAAAATCTTGGATATCTGGAAGTAAAAAGAGAGTCGAAACTTGATTTCGCATTAGCTGCAGCAGAGAACATATCTGGATTTCTCGTAGCCTGCGCACTTGTTATGCCGGATAAAAAGTTGGCATCAGTCAAGCCTGATTCGGTCATCAAAAAGCTAAAAAAGAAAGATTTCGCACGAAAGGTAAACCGAGATTTCATATATGATATAGACAAGACAGGTTTATCGCTTGAAGAATTTGTTGAGCTGGCGCTCAAGGCGGTAAGTGGGATAGGCAAGGAAATAGGGTTGTAACGTCAAATTGTTATTCAGAGCAAACAAAAAAAACTATGGAAGAACATACTGAAGTCCCTGGATCTATGTTACCTCTTGATGATAAAATTAAATCAATTAAGGATAGGCTTATCCTAACTTACGAATTCTTTACTCCTGGGGAATGGGATATTCCTGTGTTTGTGGAGAGTCTCCAAGAAGCTTTAAGCAAGAACTGGGAATATCTGAGATTCTGCAAGAATTTTCACAAGCACATCCGAATATAGTTTTTGCCTCAGTAAGCATGGATTGGTTTAATCACCCGGATTTCATGAGATACGGACAGCGAGCTGGTCCCGATACAACCCCAAATCACGCTCTTAGACAAATTGTAGTTCAAATGACTAGCAATAGTCCTATCCTGCTCTTAGATAGGAACAGTCTCAGATTTTGTCTGGAAGCACTTTTTGCCAAACCCTTAAATGACCATCTAGAACCTAGCTGGATTTCTGCAAGAGCATTTACTCCGGAAGTAGTTAACTGGTACATATACAATCATGCTCTCTATGCTATGACATATAATCCGGGGGGTAAGGTGATTCAGTGGTCAAGAAGATTTCAGCGTATCCGATATCTGAAAAAGAGGCATAATTAAAAAAATTTGTGGGTAAAAGTAGCATTTCGTACCGTCATTGTGGTATAAAGCATAATTTCCTTAAATTTATGAATAAAAAAGTGTACGAAATGTGGATCTTTAAAAACTCAAAAGC
>JAQVGX010000124.1 GCA_028696515.1 Candidatus Dojkabacteria bacterium
GTCATTTGAAATCAAAAGTTAACATACACAGGGGTCTTAGAATTGATAGAAAAAAGAAAATTATCGAAGAGCTTTTGAGCCAAAAAAGTAGTTAAAAACCCACACATTTTTTTAATTACGCCTAAATATCGTATCACAAAATGAGTAAACATTTGGAAACATACCATTTTCTCTGAATTCGAATTGGTCAGATAGTCAAGTTTCGAGGAAAATTTTGGTATATTACAAGAAAGGTTCAAAACTAAAGATATATCAAATTATCCTATTTAACCTGTATTACGTATAAGTCATTTATAATGATTCAACAGGCAGATTTGAATACATGTTCGTGTATTTTGATCCGGAAGCTTAGTAAACCAACCTTTTTCCAGGCTAAATTCGTAACTTAGCATCTTTTCATCTTTGACTTCTGTGTTATAATGAGTAACTTAAGATAGTTGATATTTCGAATATGTTTATTGATCCGATTTATATAATTTTTTCTATCCCAGCTCTGATCCTGGTTTTATCTGCACAGATCTTAGTCAAAGTTTTTTATTCCAAATTTTCCAAGGTTGGCAATTCTGCTGGATTGACAGGTGTTGATGTTGTCGAAAAGATCTCACGAACAAATAACCTTGATATAAAACTAAATATCTCTATGGGACAACTCGATGATCACTACAATCCCCGCTCAAAAGAAATTACATTGTCAGAGCAGGTTGCAAGAACTCCGAGTATTGCTTCAATAGGTATAGCCGCACACGAGATGGGACACGCGATTCAGCATCGGACCGGATCACTATTTATAAATATACGTAACTTTCTTGTACCGGTTGTTAATCTGGGGTCAACTCTTGGTTATATCCTTTTTTTGGTCGGCCTATCACTGCAGATGTTTCAATTGGCTATTGTAGGTGTTGGCTTTTTTGCTCTTTCTACAGTTTTTACTATACTGACATTACCGATTGAGATTGATGCCAGCGTGAAAGCTCTTGGCATGATACAGAGGCTAAACATTTTCTCCGAAACAGATCTAGGGGGAGTAAAGAAAGTTTTAACAGCTGCAGCCCTAACTTATGTTGCAGCTATAGCACAATCGCTGTCCTCCTTGCTGTACTTCCTTTTTAGAGCGTTTGGCGTCAGAAGGAGAGATTAGTATAGGAAGTTGTCAATTCCTAAATCTCAATCTCCCAGAGATGACCAAATCTCAAAATCCAATTGCCATCAATGACAGATTATCTGATCCTAATCTACAGCAAATGATCAATTTCAAAATCCCAAATACCCACAAATGACTAATCTACAAATATCAATTTCCAATGACCAGGATACGATAAGTATTACCCAATACCAATGAATAGCCTAATAACATTAGTTACTGGTTTCTCAGGGAGTAATTAGATAGAAGGAATTTAAGATAGAAACAAACTAAAAAAAGATGCTAACCAATCAATAAGCCGGATTCTGTTTCTTTGGAAAGCTTGGGGCAAATCCTTCGATAAACGTTGGATTTGCCTTTTGCAATACCAAAGAATGATAGCCATTTATCTATGCAAAACTGTGCACCAGTTCTGCATCTCAGCAAGCTGAGTGCGGAGACTTTTCCTCCTTGCTGCAGACAGGGGTTACCTAGCCTATGAAGATTACTTTTCATAGCGGGGGGCTCTTACTCCTCCGTTTCACCCTTACCTTTCGACAAGCTCAGGGCAAGCCCTTTTTTGTCAAATGGCGGTATGTTTCTGTGGCCCTACTACGCTAAAGCTTCGTAGGGCAAGCCCTACTTGGCTGTATAACGTAATATTCAGATTGGTTCTTAAAGAACAAATCTAGAATTTTCTCCCAGAGATTGCTCCCTGCCAGCTTTCGCAGGTGTCACTTTTGTCAGTAAACTATTCTCGCAAAGCTTGAAAGTTCACTGCAAGCAGTCCGGACTTTCCTTCCTACTTCGCTAAAGCTCCGTAGGACAAGTCCTACGGCTGAGCGAAATAGAATAGCTATCTAGATTGGTTAGCTAGGGTAATTATAGCATAAATTTGGATGTTGGTCATTTCCGCCATAGGCGGACCAGCCTTTGGCTGGGGTTGTTGGTTTGAGGAAGAAGGATGGTAATATTCGGACCAGGTTGCTTTTCCCACCTTTAATAAGCTGGCATGCTCCTGCCGAAGGAGAATTACCATTTGTATACCTTTCTTAAGCGACAGTAGGTAATCTCGCTAGAATAATTTCGGCTGCTTTGTAGATTGATTCCCTAAAAGCACGTCCCAAATCTCCTGGAAACTTTTTTTCACTGAACATCTCTAAACGAGATGCAATATAATCTCCAGGACTGGTTGTTCCTTGGTGGCATGCTACATAGGCGTTAACAATTGCATCTGTTAGAGGAGTATCCCCATTATTTGATTCTTCCATATTTAAAACGTTAACATATCTTAATTATATCAATTATGATATTTATAATCAATATAACGAATATTTCATAGATTTGTTTCATTTACAAATTCTTTTAGTTGAAAAATAACCTGATTTATTCTAACATTAGACACTACTTTTTATACTTGGCCTAATGTGTGAATTAGATAAGAACTTTAAAAATAAGTAGAGAATCTATAGTATTAATGGACTTAAACTATTAATACTGCCCGAAATGGACAAAGAAACTCTACTTATTGAAATATATTGTAAAAT
>JAQVGX010000056.1 GCA_028696515.1 Candidatus Dojkabacteria bacterium
TGATGATTGACCCGGATAAAGAATTTGGCTCGGGGCTCAAGGATCACGGCTCTGGGATGATAGAAAAGGTTTATAGAGCAGCTGGTTTTGAACCATCAGGTCCACAGATTCAGCCGAGCAGAACTGTGATTCTCGACTTGTCTAGGAGTGAGGAAGAATTACTGGCGGGAATGAGGTCAAAACACAGACAGTATATTCGCAAGGCAGAGAAAAACAAAGTGGACATTAGGATCGGTACTAGTTCGGATATTGATCATTTTGTCAGAATCATGAATGAGATAGTAAAACTTAAAGGGTATGTTCTGCACGAAGGTTCTTACTATAAAAATGTATGGAAGTTGTTTGAAGAAGATGTCGATTTGTTTATTGCGGAGGTTCAAGGAGAAGCGGTAGGCGCGTATATGGTTTTGTACAACACAAATTCGGCCTATGAGATGTATGGTGGCTGCTCTAAGCAGGGTAATGAATTACTCGCGAATTACTTGATGAAGTGGTATGCAGTGAGGCACGCGAAGAAACTGGGAAAGAAATACTACGATCAGTGGGGAGCTGAATTTAAGTACCCGGGCTTGGTTCAATTCAAGGAGGGTTTCGGCGGCACGGTTATTGATTTTTCTCCGCAGTATACTTGTGTATTTGATAGGGTTGGTTACTCTGTGTACACGTTGATGGATAGGGTGAATCGGTGGAGACAAAGGGTAGGTAGGTAGCAGTTGTAAAACAATTGTTTAACAATCGTATGATTAAACCAATAGGTGAAAAACAATACAAATCTGCTTGGCGCCAATTTGGAGGGTCGCCCCTTCAGTCATGGGGCTGGGGTGAGGTTAAGTCCTACAACTGGCAGGTTGAAAGAATAGGTATCTGGGAGGATGATGAATTGGTATCTGTGGTGTCTATTCACCTAAGAAAGTTCCCATTACAAAGAATAGTTGGATTATTAGGGCTTTCTGGGTTTGCCTACATTCCAAGAGGTTTTCCAGTCAAAAAGGCTGATCATATTCATTATGCGATCGAAGAATTAACAGCCTATCTTATGGGAAAGGGTATTGCTTTTGCACTTATAGACCCAGAAAAGGATCTCCGTGTTGCTGATTGGAATGATAAGATGAAAAGTGCTTTGGAAGATTCAGATTGGAAAGCTGCCGGAGAAACTATCCAACCGAACTGGACGGATGTTATCAGAATTGATAGGTCTGAGGAAGATTTATTGCAAAATATCCGTTCCAAATGGAGGAGGAATATTCGCAAAGCTGAGCGGCACGGTGTGAAAGTTCGGGAATTGGAAGGCAAAGGGTCAGTAGACAAATTCTATAAAGTAATCGTTTCGGTGAAACAAAGTACTTCATTCAAAACGCATGATCTAAAGTACTTTCAAAGGATCTGGGACAAGATGTCAGAAGAAGATTTAGTCAAAATCTATGCAGCAGAGCACAAAGGAGTAACGATTGCTGCTTATTTGGTCTTAGTGAATGACTATCAAGCCTATGAACTATATGGGGGAGCTACTCCAAAAGGCCGCGATGTCGAAGCTTCGTATTTATTGAAATGGGAAATTATAAAGAGATTGGCGATAGGCGACAAGCGAGCAGCTAGTGGCAATAAGCGCTTCTACGATCAGTGGGGTGCTGCACCAAAAGGGGATCAGAATCATTCCCTATCGGGAATTTCTTACTTCAAAAGCGGATTTGGTGGTGAGCATGTTGAAATGCTTTCGCAGTATGTGAAGGTGTATAGAAAGTTAGGATATTCTGTCTACAAATTTACGAGAGGTGCATAACTTGAATACTGAATTAGCTTTCCGTTATCTTCCTTATCCTAGGGTATGCTATGAGAAGGAAGTCTAAAGCTTCTTGAGCATATGCCTCAACTCTGCCTGCGAGGGCAAGCTTATCTTGCAAAGACATATAATTGTATCTGCTTTTATAAACAACTGCTGGTTCGCCAGAAGGATCGGTCACATTTACTTGAAGGTCAAGAAATCTAAATAAAGCTATATGTTCTTGAGCTAGTCCTCTAGATGTAGGGTGAAAGTTTAATGCTGGGGGTATATTTCTTCCGGTGATCATTTTAAGAATTAGATATTTTTGTTTTTTAGACGGTTCTAAAATTTCTAAAATTCTCGGGACAGCTTCTATAACTTGCATAATTCGGTTTCCTGAAAGTCTAGTGAATTCAAGAAAGTCTCTCAGATTTGGGAGTTTTCGGTAATGAATTGCTACTAAGCTTCTTTCATATTTTCGCCTATCTGAGTGTCTTGAGCCTGCCGTATCAACAAGTGTTGGGCACTCAAGATAGTTCAAAATTAAGTATACTAAGTCATGTAGATATCTTGCATCGTCCTCATCGAGATCATATGCTTGTTTAAAATCAACCGCTTCAAGTTTCTTTCGGATTTCTTCTTCTGGCGGTGCAATGACAATAGAGTATATGGCTACCTCGTCTGTTTCTTGTGGCAAGCTCATTCTGCCGAGATTGAAGCCATGTGTGAAAGTTGTGATGACAATATCTTCTCCTCGGAATTCTATCACAATATGTCCCTGTTGACTTTCAAGTAGCCTGTCAAGGGTTGTAGCGAGAAGTCTTTGTGGATTCTGTATAATTTCATTACCTCCAGGAGAGTTGATAACTACAGTTTTAGTACCAGGTTGAAAGGCTAGTAATATCTCCGATATGCGTTGATGTGTGGGTTGTCTGTATGAATATTCGGCTTTCTCCATTTATGATAGATATTAGTAAGTTCCATAATTATATCATCCTACTTCTTCTTTTTTCTACTCTTTGGGGAGTATCTTTTCTTCTTCGAATTCGAGGTCTTGTGATTTTTTGCAGCTACTCTCAAAATCGGCCACTTGCCAAATGCCAGAAATGCTAATAGGGCCAGTAAAACTATGAAGTGGTATCCAGATAGGTATAAAAATAGACTAATAATTGCAGTTAGCATTATGGAAAGCCAGCCTTTGTATCCCATTTTCTGCACTATTCTTATCCAGAGATATGTGTGAAAAAGGGCAAATATCAAAATAAGTCCTAGAAGTAAAAACCGATTAACTTGATCGTTCATAGTCCCTATGCCAACTAATTGGGTATATGATACCACGCAGTAAGCTTTTGAGCTAGTAGGCTTTGGAGCTGATGAGCCAATGAGCTGATAAGCCGACAAGCTAGAAAGCCTAAAACTCTTCTACCTCTACTCTTTTCAGATTTGCGTATTCTACAGCTAGTTGCTTTACTCCGACAAGCGGACCAAAATCAACTTTTACTATATTGTCATTTATCTCCATTACCCTGCCCTTGCCAAATTCTGCATGCTCTACTCTATCACCGACTATAAAATCGATCTGATCAAATGCGGGATCTATTTGATCTAAACGATCTAGACGATTGACTTGGCTGTAGTTGTTGCTTGCATCCTCCTCAGACGAATCCCAGGAAGTGGATATTATCAGTTCATCTGGGATATTTGAGATAAATCTTGATGCCAAGTTGTCCTGCGCCGAACCGAACACCTTTCTGCTTTCTGCGTGTGTCAGATAAAGATGCTCTTTGGCTCTTGTGATCCCGACGTATGCCAATCGTCTTTCCTCTTCCATCTCAGTTGGATCTGTATAACTTCTAGAATGAGGGAAAAGCCCTTCCTCCATCCCGGCAATGAATACATTCTCAAATTCCAAACCCTTGGCAGAGTGCATAGTCATAAGAGTAACCCGATTCTTGTCTTTCTGAGTTTGCGCCTTTAGCTGCTGTTCTTCTATCAGAGACACCTCTTCAAGAAAAGCGGTTAGTGCTGACTCCGGGTCCATCTCATCATATTTTACCGCGACAGTCATCAATTCTTTTATGTTTTCTATTCGTGAATCGTTTTCCGGTGTTCCGTCACTCAGCCAGTCGATATAGCCGGATACGTTCAAAACAAAATTTATGAAATCAGTTAGTTTCATCTGCTCCGAAGCTTTTCTAATCTTTTTCAAAATTATACAGAAAGTGTTCACTGATCCATTGATGTCGTTACCCTCTGTTTTAAAAAGTAGAGTTGCAATGGAGGTATTATTCCTTCTTGCCAAAGATTGTAAGTTGCTAATTGTAATGGCTCCTATTTTTCTTGGAGGAGTATTTATGATTCTTTTTAGACTGACATCATCTTTTGGATTATAAATGCATCTAAGATATGCAAGCACATCCTTGATCTCTTTTCTCTGATAAAAGCTGATGCTACCAAATATCTGGTAAGGGACTCCGTAATTTAGAAATGCTTCCTCGAGAGTTCTTGATTGTGCATTGGTACGGTAAAGAACAGCATTGTTCAGATAATCTTTTTCCTCGAGGATTTTCTCTACTATGAATCTGGCTTCGTCTTTTTCATCCAGCGCTTGATATATCTCAATCTTAGGTCCGTCTTTCTTTTCTGTCCATAATCTTTTTGCCTTTCTTTCTTTGTTATGCTGAATTACATTATAAGCAGCGTCCAGGATATTTTTGGTACTGCGATAGTTTTGCTCAAGCTTGATCACCTTCGTCTCCGGATAGTCTTCTTCGAAAGAGAGAATATTTTTGATCGTTGCTCCCCTCCAGCTGTAGATTGCCTGATCATCATCGCCAACGACACAGATGTTCCTTTGTTTTTTCGATATCTTATTTACAAAGGCATACTGGGCGTGATTTGTGTCCTGATATTCGTCAACCAGGACAAATTTAAACTGTTCCTGATACTTAGTTAGAGTTGTTCCTGAGTTTTGAAACAGTTCTACTGTTCTTCCGATGAGATCGTCAAAGTCTAGTGCATTGTTTTCCCGAAGAATTCTTTGATAGAGGGGATAGATCGAATTTACCGCGTCCTGAATGTAACCCTTTGAGTAGTTCTTGTAATCTCTTGGCGTTATCAGTTCATTTTTCGAACTTGATATAAAACCAAGAATTGAATTAGGGTTCAATTCTTTGGTACTAAGTCGCAATTCTTTCATCGCCTGCTTAACAGCTGAAAGCTGATCATCGGTATCATATATTGAAAAGTTCGGATCGATTCCTATATGATGACCGTCGCGCCTAAGGATTTTTACGCATACAGAATGAAAGGTTCCTATAAACGGAAGAAGTGATGAATGTATTCTGCTGATTGATGATTGTTGAGATCCTACCAGTTTTTCCACTCTCTCTTTCATTTCGCCTGCAGCTTTGTTTGTGAATGTAACTGCAAGAATTTCCTCAGGACAGCATAGTTTCTGCTGTAGAATGTATGCGATTCGATGGGTGAGCACGCGTGTCTTGCCGGACCCAGCACCTGCTAGGATCAATAGTGGACCTTTTACTGTACTGACGGCCTCCTTCTGGGGAGGATTGAGGTTATTAAATATCATAGTGAGTAAACTACAGCTATGAATGATATAACAGTCAAGACTCTGAGGCAAATTTTCCTGAAACGCTTGATTTCTTTATCAGTTTTTCCTTATAATCCAGTTAATATCTCAAGTTCCCGCTATGGAATATCAACCAACACTGAAAGATAGTGTTTCTAAGAACGATCTGGATTATTACGATTTGGATTATTCAGACAGTATCGGAGGTGAAGAACGTAAGGAAAAATTTACGGTAATTATTTTATGTCTTTTTGGCCTGATATTTTCTATAGCGATCATATCGATTACTTACAAATTTGTGAACAGCAAGATAGTCGGAACCGGTCATATTGAAACGGCTGCAGCCAGTGTTCCCGAAGAAAATCGGGAGAAGAAAAAAGAAGATCCCCGAGTTAGAAAAATCGCATATAAAGCAAAAGGTCAGCTGTTTATTTTTGATATTGAGAAGAATAAGAAGAAGGCAATTTCAGTAGATACTGATAAGAAACATACGGCACTGAGCTGGAAGAATAAAAATGAATTGTGTTACTCAGAATGTGATGGCGGTAAATGTCATGTAAACACGTATTCGGTTGATAAAAAAGAGATTATTGATAGTTTTGAGTTAGAAGCAAATGATATCCTGGCGCTTGAGTGGTCAGATAAAGAAACCAGTCTGGCATATTTATTTGAACTTAACGGAGAATTGTATTTAACACTAAAGAATAACAGTACATTCCGGAATTTAGGTAAGTTTAAATATGATCAGTACAAGCCAGTTGATTTCGGGGATGCAACATATATCCGATTTTCACCAAATGACGAGAGAATTCTTCTTGTAAACACTTATACTTATGTCAACGAGCCGACTGTCCTGGTTCTTGATTTGACCGGAACCGTTTTATTCAGCCTGGAAAAGGAAGTTGGTCATGTGCCTACGTCAGCATTCTTCATGAGTAATGATCTGATCTACTTCAAAAAGAATGACAGTTTGTATGTTCAGTCTCTTGAAGTAAAGAAACCACGGCAATTATCCGAAAGAATTATGGGAGCATTTGATTTCAGACCTTCTCCTGATAAAACCAAAGTTACTTACTGGACCTATGACTGGCCAACCGGTGTAACAACAGTTTGGGTATATGATATCGGAAATGAAGATTTAAAAAGAGTGCGGGACCAGGAGTCTCAGACCTATTGGATTGATGATCAAATTCTCGTTTCATATAGGACGCCAAATTGCATAGAATGCCCCATGAAAGATCTAAAGATCAAAGGAATAAGTCTTGTAGACCTAAAGACTAAAGTTGTTTCGGATCTGTTTAAGGAGAAAAGTATTGAATTGCTGGTGACCGAATCCTTCTAGCATTGTTCTTTTCAGCTTTTCCATTTCAGATAGTCTCCCCTCTATCTCCTTTGACTTCTTTTTGTGTTTGAGAATCTGCCTACTGTTCATGTATAGCTGTCAATGTTGTGCATCATTTTTATCATAAAAAATGGCCTTTTTCCTGCATCGACAATAGCAACAAGGTTGCTATTATCAAAAGCTGGAACGTTCTGCTTTTCTAATGGATAGTGCGGGCTTGTGATGCTGAATCTTGATAAACAACGGCTTTATACCAGTTGTGTAGGGTAATGCGGTTTTGATTTTCATCAAAAAATAAATAAAAACCAATATTGCTACCGATGAACAGAATACATTCTTCAAGAGAGTAACTGGTTAGCGCTTTTTCTGCTTTTGGGTCAAGCTCTGTCAGTTTAAGCAAGCCTCGGACGATCTTTATTGAAGATCAAACTTTTGAGCTTCAGGGCACAAGAATGATAAATAAATTATCAAATTCTTTCTTTTATGCTATAACTAATATGTGATTTTCTCAGGAATCTTATGCCTAAAAAGAGATCAAAAAAAGATGATTTAAAATCGATGATATTGAGCAAACCTACTGTCTTTACCCTGCTTCTTATACTAGGCATGATATTCTTTGTTCTTATGATTCTTGTCGGGTTTGGAGTTGGGCTGTTTTATTATCTAGAAAAGGATGATCAGGCAAGAAATGCTGCTAAGAGTATTTGTAGTTACTCCGGGGTAACTTATGATAATGGAGCATTTTTTGACTCAGTCGACGGTTGTAATACTTGCACTTGTAACGATGGGCTTGTTAGCTGTACAGAAATGGACTGTATCGATGAAGAACCTGCTGTGCAGCCAAGTATAAAGTTTTTCTTAAACCGAGACGAAAGTAGCTATGCTTCAAGCTTAGATATAAACGGCGAAGGAGGTACTCTTAGTAGGCTGGATTTCCAAAATCTCTTCGGAAGAAAATTTCTAATTGATCTTCCTGAGATTATTGCTTACGAAACGAACATTTTTTTCTATTTCAAAATTCTTCCGATGGGATGCAGTGATGGAGCTGATACAGCTTGTATACAGACGATGAATAAAGTGAGCGAAGATTATCTTACTCTTGGAGGAATATGGGAACTCGATATGGACTCGGGATTATTTGAGCATATTTACTCGTTCGAGCAATACCGAAACACAAACACATCAGTTGTTTCAGTCGATAATGTAACAGCAGTCGGTGAGGGACAGTATTTGATCGATATCAAATATCATCAGTACAATCCTTACAATAGTGACCAAAATGAAGTGATAATAACATTGGTATTAGATACTGAAGATGGTGTGGTTGTCGAAAGTGATTAAGCTTGCGTTTCCCATATAATTTATTATTGTGAATAAATGTCACCTGCCCAAGAAATCTCTGCTTCAGATGTGGCCCATTTAGAAAATTCATCTGTTTCTGATAACCGAAAGAAAAAAAGTTCGGCTCTTATGATAGCCATTCCTGCCTGCATTGTTCTTCTCATCATATTGTGTTTAGTTTCTGCAGTTATCACCTGGGTGTTAGTTAAGGATAGGGATGGAGGTGATGGGAATGGAACTATAACAAGTTCACAAACGGCTAGCTCTGGCGAATGTTTCTCTGATTCTGATTGTATGATTGTTATTAGAATTGATGAATGTTGCGCTTGCCCGGAGGCTGTTGCCAAGTCAGAATTAACGAGCGATTCAAAGCTTCTGGCATATTTCCCTGGGAAGAACTATTCTTCTCTTCTGCCCGAAGAGTGTTATTTGGTTGATTGTGCTCCGTGTCCGGAAATGGGCAAGAGTGCGGGGTGTGATCTTGGAAGCTGTCAGTTGGTAAGTGTTTCTGAAACGACAACAACAACTGTTACTACAACTTCTGGTAATGAGGTTGAATTCTCTCTGATAGGCTCTGACCAGTCTATGTATGGCTTTACTCTAGAATTTACAGCTACCGTTCCTGGTGGAGCAGTAGTTGATGAATCTAAAAATTCGGCCAAAGATCAGATGGTCCCAACAATTACTGTTTCAGGAGATGATTATACTTTTTATGCCACTGTGTTTTATGAGGCTTATGAAGAGTCTTATTCTAGTTACGAAGAACTCTTTAATCATAAGACACTTGGGAGAGTATATAGGGTTGTCGGACAAGATGGAGTAGTTTCATATACCAATCAGATTAGTACCAGTAAAAAATGCTTTGATATGGGGACTGGAGAGGATACTATGCCTGCTCCCTGCGGATCTACAGTATTGTTGATTGAAAGCAATGTTTATTTTATGGCATCGTGTGAATCTGTCGGCAATGATTATACTGCTTGTGATGAGATCATAGAAAGTCTTGAGGTTCATGTCACAAAGCTGTAGCGCTACTTTTGATGAAACTTAGAGTTATGTTTGTATAACTTTTAAAGAATGATACATGAAGAAGATATTTCTCATATTATTTATAGCTACGGCTGTCTTTGTTGTAGCAGCTAGTTTGTACTGGCTAGCTGGGGGAACAACGCAGGATATAGCAAATTCCGTCTGTACTTATAATGAGAATAATTATAATAATGGAGATTCCTTTCCATCTATAGATAAATGCAATACATGTTTTTGTGATGAGGGAGAAGTTGCATGTACTGAGAAGGCATGTTTAGACGAAGAGGATTATGCTGGCTGGAAAACATATGAGAATGATGATTATGGATTTAAGTTCAGATACCCAAAAGATTGGAAAATTGTCTTAGAACAAGGGAGTCCATATGACGGTGGAGATGTAAATGACGAGAAATATGGCTATCTCGTTGTGGTGGCGAAAGGTTCGTGGAATCTTAGTTTGGTGTATAAACCATATTTTGATTCTACTCCACAACAGCTTTCGCTTGGGGAAGAAATAACCATTCGCGGAGTAGATCTAGTGAGAGGAGCTGCCTTAGCGTACGATTTTGAATCAAGTGGGAAAATTCACTTTTATTCTATTGTTACAGAGAGTGAGTATGTGGGAAATAATAACGGTCAGATAATTCCGCTCTTTTCAATAGGAGGAAAACCTTTTGAAGTTACATATTCAAGTTCAAGTGCCGGGCTCCGTTCACTCACTGAATGGCAAGAAATCCTTCCGACTCTTGACAAAATAGCTGCAAGTTTAGTGATATATTAGTCTAATTAATTTTTTATAAAATTAATATGGATGAAATAAAGATAGAAGAAGTGTCTCAATCCTCTAAAGAAAATTCTCCGACAATAAAGAAGCCTGAGGAGTCTGAGCAGAGAAAATCTTCGAAGCAGAAGATATATTTAGTTGTTGCAGCTATATTATTTCTTGCTCTTGCTGGTCTTGGAGCGGCATTGTATTTTGTAATATTTGATTCGGATAAAGATTCAACTGGTGAGACTACGGCCACATCGAGCAGTACAGCAACAGCTAGTACAATGACTCCAGAAACAACAACTACTACAACTTCAGCTAAGTCAAAACCTGTCTCAATAGATAAGTCACTTCAAGAAGTCGTCACTGCCAGCTGTGAAAAGTTTTCATTTAATGTGGGAGGTTATACGTACTATATTAAGGTAGAAAATTTCCCTTTTACAGTAGATGCTTCGAAGATAACAGTTTTAGATAATTCGCTTGAGTCTGAGTATCAAGGGGTATGTGGTGTTTTAGAAGAGAATCCTGGAACGGCTGATATTACTTTTAATTATAAATTGAGTGTAGGTGATAAAAATAGGGCATATGTTTTTGATGAAGATACTGTAGAACTTGGCCACGGAGGAGCTCCTTTTTTTGGTGATTTTGGGGAGCTGATTGAAGAAGGGGATGATTATTTGATAAGCACGTATCTAACATGCGGGGATATCTGCTATGGAACTGTAGATGAATATTCTCTTCATCTGAGGGTAAAGAAGATATTGGAATATGAGGACGGGTACAAACTGTACTTGAATACGACATTTACTATAGAAGACAGTGACTTTGAAGATTATTTATCTGCAAATATGAAGATGATAGATGGAAAAATGATGGTTGATTATGAAAAAGCAGAGGCGGGTTTGGTAGGCAAGTTCTTCAAAGATATTGATAATCTAGGTAATGCCGAAGAGGAAGCTTACGATAAGGCTATGGAGTTTGTAAGGGCGATTGGATACAAACAGTGAAGATATCTTGCAGTTGATCCCGATATTTTGTTATGGATATAGTTTCAAGATGGTTTCTCTTCGTCAGGTAGTTGTGAAAGTTTTGAGCTGTATGTTTGCCAGTATTTCTGTTCATAATATGCAACAAGTTGTCCGTAACTTGTGAATTGTCCTTGAGAAGGAGCAGAAATTCCTTGGAAAGCAGCAATTTCTTCTTCTGCTTTTAGTCTTATGTGTTGTGCCTCCATCTCTATTGCCATGTATAATTTAGCGCATGCCTGATTAACACTTTCTAGTTCGGGAAATTGGGCCTTAAGTGCTGTTGAAACAACTTCATATACTCTGTCATATACGTGTCTCAAGGCGTCTACTCTGGCTCTGATATCTTCAGAAACCTGTAACTCATATTGTTCTTGGATAGAATCTCCTTCCACAGAAATAATGAAAAATCTAAACAAACAAGAAATTAGATCGGAAGAGCGTCGTG
>JAQVGX010000057.1 GCA_028696515.1 Candidatus Dojkabacteria bacterium
CCCAAGGTGGGCGTATCTGGGTGGATAGTGAGGTGGGAAAGGGAACAACTTTCCATTTCACAGTCCCGATTCACAAAGCAGCAACCCCGGCTGAAGAAGACGGTTATGAAAGAGATGTTTTCAAAAGGCACGGTTTGGCCCAGGAAGAGCAGGGAAACAACTAAACCGAGTACAGTAGCAGCTGAGAACAATTAGGTGCGGCTAAAGGGCAAAGGAGTAAACAGAAATAAAACGTTACGTGTTGATATGCGGACTAATTCGACAGTCAGAAGTTACTGCTCAAGGCTTGTAATTTCTATGCCTCATTGAGCAATAACCCAATAACTCATTTCTTCTGAAGTTCTTCATAGCTATTATGTCATCAGTAATTATTGAGTGTAACCTGGGTGCGGGGATTTAGTTGACAACAATAATCTTTTGCCAAAGACGGACCCGCCTATGGCGGAAACATCCAGAATTTACCTATCTATTCTTGTGCTCTTTTGCCTTTCAACTCGTTATAAAAGTATGCTCAGAGTGATAAGTTAACTTATTATATTCAAATATATGTCCTCCATAAAGATAGAAGGTGGGATTCCGCTTAGAGGTGAGGTAAATCCTATGCCCAATAAGAATTCCATTCTCAAGATCATACCAGCTTGTGTATTGGCAGAAAATCCAGTTACCCTTAACAACGTGCCTAAAAGCTCATCTGTGAGGGTAATGCTCAGAATTTTTAGAAGTCTGGGAGGAAAAGTATCTTATTTGGGAAACAGCTCCGTGAGGCTGAATGGTGCAACTGTTGATAGGTATGTAGTTTCTGAGGACCTTGCAAAGCAGGAGCGAGCAGGTTTTCTTTTCCTGGGTCCATTACTAGCCAGGTTCGGCAAAGCCGAAATAGGCGACTCTGGAGGCTGTAAACTAGGCAATAGACCTTTAGATGCTATGTTTCAGGGGTTAGGTGATTTGGGTGTACAGATAGATCAAGATAATGGTTATAAGATGGAGGCAAAAAAACTAGTCGGAAATGAAAAGATATGGCTTGTTGAGGCTTCTGTAACAGGTACTGAAACAATTATTCTGGCAGCTATTAGGGCACAAGGTCGAACAGTGATTTACAATGCAGCCTGCGAACCCCATACCCAGGATCTATGTAATTTCCTTGTTTCCTTGGGTGCTAAGATAAAGGGAATTGGGTCAAATAAACTTGAAATCGAAGGTGTTGACAGCCTATCAGGAGGAGAGTGGACAATTATTCCCGATCACATTGATATCGCTGGATACATAGCAGCCGCTGCCATTACTGGCGGTGAGATTTTGATAAAAGATGCTATTCCAGATCATATGACTCAAATTCTCAATTATTTTAAAAAGTTGAACGTTGTAGTTGATATAAAAGGTCAAGATCTGTTTGTTCCGGGAAACCAGAAACTGAGGTGTCAGAAAAATGTGAAGGGCAATATAGATAAAATCATGGATCAGCCATGGCCAGGATACCCGGTGGATCTTATACCTCAAGCTGTTGTTCTAGCTATGATGTCTGAGGGAACTATCAAAATATTTGGGAACATGTATGAGACTCAATTATTATTCATTTCCGAGCTTCTCAAGATAAAGGCAGATATTATGCTAGCTGACTCACATCAGATTATTTCATATGGTCCCTCGAAATTGGTTGGTACCGTGGTTGATGCCACAAGCATTCTGCAATGTGCTCATGCTATAGTCCTTGCAGGATTGGCTGCCAGCGGTACTACAGTTATTCGAAATGCAGAGATAGTATCAAGAAGATATCCTGAGATAGTTAAAATACTGAAAGGTTTGGGGGCAAAAATAGAAATAGGAAGATAGGAGATCAGCAAAACGGCATTCTGCTTGACAGCAAATGGGAAATAGCGGATAGCATATAGCATATAGCATATAGATTGGAAGTTGCCGGAATTGATTCGTCTTCTTTCGAGAGAAGTAGTAAAACAGGCATTAAGGAAATAAGCGAGGATTTATATCAGTCCTTGGTGAATTTTATATTCCCCTGTGTTTAAATTTAACTTTATTTACTGCTATAATCAATTTATGAAACAAAGACTAAGGCAACTATTTAAGAAGGTAATAGCAAATCTGAGTTACAAGGTATACAAAAAACATAACCTCAATGTTATTCTTATAACAGGATGGGCTGGAACAAGTGTAGTCCGTGAACTGGTATACCATTTGCTGAAACCATCTGAAAGAGTTCGTCGCAATACAACTGAAGTGTGGTGGGACATGTCTGTCCCGCTTTCGATATTGGGTTACGTAGATAAAAAAAGAACTCTGTTTCAGTGGTTTCTGCTTATCATCAGGGCGAGCCTGAGCCTTATGTTCAAGCCGCGTTATCAACATACACTGATCATCAACCTTGATTCTTCTATAGAGGATACAGCAAAGTTCTGGTCAAGCGCTGTTATCCCAAGCGTAGTTGTCGCATTAAAGGAAAGACCAGAGAGCAAAGTTCTTAGTAAACTGCTTACTCGAGATGATATAGAAAATTCAACATTTATCTATGATCCGACGGAAAAACACCTAGTTGATCTCAAGCTTACAAATAAGTTCACTTACGGCTTGCATGATACTGATGTTATCTATCAAAGGAAAGATAGTTTATTCCATATTCGTTATAGGAGTAAAAGCTTAAGTATTGAGATCCCTTTAAGAAGTAAATTTATATGGGAATTTGTCATTCCTGCCTTTGCGGTAGGAATTGAACAGGGAATTGCATTGAAACAATTAGGAGACAGGCTTACATCGTTTGATTATCATCCAAATCAAGTTGAACGAGCGGTCAGTAACTTAAAAAAGTTTGTACACGAAGATGAGTAAACTAGAAGACAAGTCAATCCTCGAAGAGATTAAAAAAGACAAGAAAGGTTTTGATAAGATCTATAATAAGTACTATAAGGTGGTCTTGAATTATATAAAGAGCAGAATTAATGATAAAGCTCTAGGGGAAGATTTAACTAGCGAGGTCTTTATCAAGGTTTACAAGGCAATTGGGGACTTTAAGTGGCAGGGAATAAGTATTTCATCCTGGATCTTCAGAATAGCAAGAAACTTATTAACAGACTATTATCGAAAGGCGAGCAGAAATCAGGAGGCTATATCGCTTTCAGAGATCGAGAATCTGTTTGAAGATCAGTCGGCTTCGACTTTTACTGATTTCTTGAGAGATGAAGAAGAGAAAGTTTTATATGATGCAATAAGAGAGTTCTCGGAGCAGGATCAATTTCTTATCTATTATAAATTCTTTGAAGGAATGTCGAATGTCGAGATAGCGAAACTAACTGGATTGAATGAATCGAATGTTGGTACCAGGCTTTACAGGATCAAAAAGCGACTTAGAGTGATTCTCAAAACTAAAAATTTATTTTAAAATATAAAAATATGGGTTTAAGCAACTTTGTTCCTCAACCAATAAAAAATCAGATACATAAATGGCAGGCTTTATGGGCTAATATCAGGTTTGGTTTTCCATCCTCCGGACTGAAAATAATAGGTGTTACTGGAACCGATGGAAAGACTTCTACCTCGATTATGATATATAACATACTTAAAAAAGCCGGATATAAAGTGGGGCTTATCTCCACCATAAGTGCAAAAATAGGGAATGTGGAGATGGATACAGGTTTTCACGTCACGACTCCTGATCCTTGGGAAGTGCCAAAGTTTCTTGATCTTATGGTTAAAAAGGGAATGGAGTGGGTAGTGTTTGAGGTAACTTCGCATGCTCTGGATCAAAATCGAGTAGCGTATATTGAGTTTGAAAAAGCGGTCTTTACTAACATTACAGATGAACATCTCGATTACCATAAAACATGGAAAAAAGTTGCTCTAGCTAAAACGAAACTTATAGATCAGGTAAAGGAAGGTGGAGATATCATCTATAAAGAAGATGAGAGAGGAGGGAAGTTTATAGCAAGAATGATCCGTGCCAATGAAAAGGTATTTGTCAGGGAGATTTGCTCCGATGACTCGGTTAAAGATACGGAAGTAACGAGAGAGGGTCTTAAGTTCAAATATATGATAAATGGCAGGGAGGAGGAAATATCAATACCTATTCTGGGTGAGTATAATATCTCAAATGCTCAGTGTGCTATCAAAACCTGTCAGAGTCTCGTTAAAAACTCTGATATAGTTGAAGCCCTTTCTGAATTCAGAACTCCTTTGGGAAGAATGCATATTGTGAGAAGGAGGAAGCCATGTCTTGTGATCGTAGATTTTGCACATACTCCAAATGCTATGAAAAAAGCCCTTCAAACAGCCTCAACATTGAAAGGCAAGGGGAATCTGCTTGTTGTCTTTGGTTCTGCCGGTTTAAGAGACAGGATGAAGAGAGCGAAAATGGGCAAATCAGCCGGTTTATTTGCGGATATAATCATTATTACAGCAGAGGATCCAAGAACTGAAGACTTGTCAAAAATAAATGATGAGATTCTTGAAGGGACCCTAAGCAAAAAAAGAATTCTCGTAAAGAGATTTAAGACAAGGAAAGATTTTAGAAATTCAAAAATCTCAGCACTCAGGAAAATACTAAGGGGAAACCTTGAAGAAGGCAGAAAACCGGTATTTGCTTTTGATCAGAATAAGCCAAAGAGTCGTGAAGATGCTATAGAGCTTGCGCTCAAAGTGGCAGAGCCGGAGGACATAGTTATTATTACAGGAAAAGCTCACGAGAAAAGTCTATGCTTTGGAACAACGGAGTATCCTTGGAGCGACTTTGATGCAGTGAAAAGAGCGGTGAAGACGCTTAAGAATCAATCAACAAATAGCGAAGCAGCTGACAGTAAATAGAAAACAATGAGCAGTAATTAGTGATGTAGTAAAGTAGGATAGAGAGAATATTTAGGGAGAGTGAATAGTGAACTTGCAACACAATCCGCTCAAACGATCTGACTATCTAACTATCTAACCATTTAACCATCTAACAATTTGATTATACTAACAAGACAACCTTTGAATATTTTACATTTGATTTGACCTGTTCAATCATCAATGATTTATTTAATAACATGTTTAGTCATAATTTTCATCAATGTTGTGCCGGCTTTTATGCCGCCAACCTGGACGATAGTATCGTTCGTGTATATCAGGTATGGAGCAAATCTCTTTATTCTGACTTTTCTTGCGGCCTTGTCATCTTCTACAGGACGTCTCCTTCTTGCTAGGATGTCAAAGAAAATTGTTCCAGCTGTTTTTTCAAGTTATGCAAGTAAAAACCTAGATTTTATAGGACATAAGATAAACAAGGGGAGAATTTATGTTTTTATGATTTCCCTTATCTGGGCACTTTCTCCCCTTCCATCAAACACTCTTTTCATGGCAGTTGGATTTTCTGGTGCCCGACTCAGGTATACTCTTTTAGGATTTTTCTCTGGGAGGCTTGTAAGTTACTATTCGTTAGCCTATACCTCAAAGATAGTTTATAGTTCTCTGCAAGATATTCTTACTGAAGGAGTTGTGAATCTGCATAGTTTGCTTATCACTAGCGCTGGGTTTATTCTCTTGATTGGATATCTTGCATTTGACTGGGAAAGTTTTTTTGCTAAGAGAAAGGTGAGTTTCAAGCTATCAATATTCAGGTTCAAGAGGGAAAAGATTTCTGCTAAAATGAAAGTGTAATATTAGTCTTTCTCAATATGAAGTTTAAATACAATGAAAATCCACCGGATTATAGTAATTACAATTTTCCCTATAGAGTCTATCTTATTCGTGAAGAGAAAGATTCATTGGATAACATATATCAGTGGGGATTTCTTCCATCAAGGGTAGAAAAGAATTTATTCTATCTGGCTAGAAGCACTAGAATAGATTTAAGAGAGTATTCTCCTTCAAGTGAAAACAGAAGGATCCTGAGAAAAACAGAGTACTTAGGAATTGAAATAGTTGATCTTAAGAACTTCGATTATGATTATAAAATTGGTAAGATGGGCAGAGATTTTTACGCAAAGCGTGGAGAAGGCAAATTTAGTGCATATAAGATCAAATGGCTTTTTACCTCGGGAACATGTTCACATATCATTGTGTTTAGAGATTTAAACCAAAAGGGAAATAACGTTGCTGGTTATTGTTTGATAAATAAGACCAATGAGTTACTTCACTACTCATATCCATTTTATGACTTAAAGTATTTGAACCAAAACGCGGGAATTGGGATGATGACAAGGAGTATCATTGAGGCGCAAAAGCTTGGCTTAAAGTATTGTTATCTGGGAACGAGTTATACTGAATCTTCTCTATACAAAACCCAATTTAGAGGATTTGAATTTTTTGATGGGGAAGGATGGAATGATAATATTGAGGAATTGAAGAAATTGGTAGAATAAGCTTATCGGCTATTCGGCTGATCAGCTAATCAGCTCACAAACTCATCGGCTCATACTAATAATCAATTCCTTTGATAGCCGGAATCCCCTGGTTATATGGATGCTTTATGTTCTGCATATTGGTGACAAGATCTGCAAGTTCATTTATCTTTGATGTTGAGCCTCTTCCTGTCAGGATTAAGTGTATCTTTCTTTGCCTACATCTCTTTATGATTTCTAAAATAGCTTCTTCTTTTATCATGTTAAACTTATGTGCAACTAGTATCTCATCAAGAATTAATAGAGCTGGCTTCTCATTAATTTTTAAATCGACAAGATTTAGAGCTTTTTCGATAAGTTTTTTATCTGTTTTAAATATCTTCCTGGGGTTTATCAATCTTCTTCTTCCAATTGTCTTTATTGACAATTTACTGCAGAAAGGTTCGATCTTGTTTTTTATAAAATTTTTCAACAGCTTCGTTTCACCAGAATTATCTGTCTTAAGTACTTGAATAATCGCCACTGTATTATTTGCGCCAAGCATTCTGAGAACAGTGCCGAAAGCTGCTGAAGTTTTTCCCTTGCCTTCGCCTGTGAATATGATAATCATTATGAATCCGTGACAAATTATATGATTGAATATACCAGAACACAGTGATAAATAAAAACATAACGTTGACACTATTATTATTGAGTTTTTTTTGGAAATACAGTAATATAAGTAAAATATTTAATCTTTTAATTCAAATAGATGAAGAAAGGCGTTGTTTTAGCTGTATGTGGCGTTCTTCTACTATGTGCTGTTATCGGAGGAGGTCTTGCAGCATATTTTCTCTTCTTTAGTAAATCACCGGCAAAAGCTTTTAAAACAGCAGTAAAAGAAATGACTGAGGGTGATTATTATCAGATGAGCAGTGATGGGTCAATGACTGCATCAGTATCAGCTCCAAGTATGCCAGATTTTGACATGACATTTAAAATGGATATGAGTGGAGAAAGCAAGGTTGATGTGCAGGGTGAAAAAATGTATACAAAGATGAAGACAACTATGGAAGGAATGTCAACTACAGCAGAGGCATATGTGATTGGAGAGGATTATTACATAAAGACCGATGGTGACTGGGAGAAAGTTTCGAAGGACGAGGCAAGTGAAGCAAGTAATGAAATGGATGCGCTTAAGGATCTTTCGCCGGATGCAGAGTATACACTTTTAGAGGAGCAGAATGTCGAGGGTGTTGACTGCTACCACTATGAAGTTGCTCTTGATGACGAGATGCTGAAAGATTTTACAGATGCCATGACAGCTTCTATGCAGGGCTCAAATCCTGAAGATGAATTTTCAGATATTGTTGTTGATGATGCAAAGATAGAACTCTGGATCTCGAAAGCGGATAGCAGGATTATCAAATCAGACATGAAGATCGCCAAGATAACTGTAAAGGGAACATCTCAGGGTGTAGAGCTAGAGATGGTTATCTCAGATGTAGCAATCAGCTCAGTTTACTCGAACTGGGGCGAGAAAGTTGATATTCAAGCTCCAATCTAATCTGGCTGATGTTTTAGCTTGATGATATAATGAGAGGGGAACTTATGTTCTCCTCTTTTTATTTGTATTTTTTTTCTATGAAAAACTCCAGAGTAAATAAGAAGCTAATTATTTTCTTAACATGTTCATCTGTCCTTATCTGTTTGCTGGTTACCTGTTTGATTTCCGGTGTGATTATTTACAACAAAAAAAGTTCATCAAATCCTTCTTCTGATCAATCTGATTCGCGAAATGTTTCTTCAGATAACGTCAACTCTAACATTTCAGCAACGACTTCAACTTATGATGTCAGCAGCAATAACCAAGATTCGGGGAATGATACTTCAGGAACTTCTGACATGGATCAGGTGTATGATGAAGCTATGAAGTCTTTTAGAGAAGGCAAGTATTATAAGTATAATGGAAATGTTAGCTTATCAGTTAGAGTTACCGTGCCCGATTATCCTAGTGCTAATGTTGAGATGTCTATGGATATGACACAGGAAGGCAAGGTTGATATCCAGAAAGGTGATTATTACTCAAAGATTGTTCAGACTATGTATGATATAACTGTTGCGACAGAAAGCTATGTTCTGGGAGAAGATATCTATGTAAAGATCGACTCAGGTGAATTCGAGAAGTACACTTTATTGGAAGCTCAGGAAGCGGGGTACATTTCTGGAGATACTCTTGATTCTGACTTCTATGAGTTTGCTGATAGTGAACATATTTACATTGACACAAAGGCTGTTGGGGAAGAGGAATGTTACTATTTTGAAGTTAAAGTAGATGAGGAATTCTTGGATGAGTTTACTGATTATTTTATTCAGTCGTTTGAGAGGGCAACAGGCGGCTATAAGGCAAGTGATATACAGTATTCCGGCTCAAATCTCGGTTTCTGGGTTTCAAAAAACACACTCTTGCCAGTGAAGGCTGAGCTTGTGATCAGCAAGATAACTATGATAGTGGATGCTGATGGAATTGAGATGAAATTAAGTATAGACGATACAAAGAGCTCAAATTTGTTCTTTGACTGGGGAAAGAAAGTAAAAATCGAAGCCCCTGTCTAGTTTCTGAAGGGATTCTTTTGACTGCTTAGTCTTATTCTTTCAACTTCATCTGAAAGTAATTGTGTGTATAGTCCAAGTCCAATCGTGGAAATATTCCCGTGTTGATCTCTTCCGAGCAGACTTCCAGCACCTCTTATTTCAAGGTCTCTGCTTGCTACCTTAAAGCCGGATCCTATTTCCTGCGATCCCAATATAGCTTCTAGCCTCGCTCTGGCCTTCTCAAAGGGTAATATTTTTCCTTCAGTTGCAAATTCTTTGAGCTGGGGCGAATCAGCTAAGAGATTCTTGACACTATAAAATAGGAAACAAAATGCCTGGCGGTTGCTGCGACCGACACGTCCTCTTAACTGGTAGAGTTGTGAAAGACCAAAATTCTGAGCCTTGTTGATGATAATTGTGTTCACATTCGGTATATCGATACCATTCTCAATAATTGTTGTGCATATAAGACAGTCATATTTGTGTTCATAAAATTCACGCATAACTTTCTCCAATGTTGATGGGTGCATCTGCCCGTGGGCAACCTTGAATCTAACATTGGGGAGAATACTTACGAGCTTAGATTTTACTGTTTCAATAGTACGAACTTCGTTGTGTAGAAAGTAAACCTGGCCATTTCTTTCATATTCATCCTGTATAGCTATAGCAACCTTGTTCCAATCTAGCAGATCTGCCTTTGTCTTAACTGACTTTCTACCTGGTGGAGGAGTAGTTATTATACTTATATCTCTGAGGCTGGAGAGTGCCATACTCAATGTCCGTGGAATCGGTGTTGCAGACATTGATAGGACATTACATTGATATGCAAGTCTTTTGATTTTTTCTTTTTGGGCAACTCCGAAACGCTGTTCTTCATCTATTACAAGCAATCCCAGATTGTTAAAATGAATGTCATTTGAAAGTAGTCTATGTGTGCCTATAACAATATCGATTTTACCTGAGCTTAGGTCTTTTGCTATTTTTTCATTTTCTGCTTTTGATCCAAACCGTGATAGTGCTTTTATGTTAATCGGATAGTTTCGAAATCTGTGTTTGAAGACAGAATAATGCTGGGAAACAAGAATAGTTGTCGGGCATAATACTGCTACCTGCCTACCATTCAAAACTGTTCTGAATGCTCCCCTTATGGCAACTTCTGTTTTACCAAATCCAACATCTCCTACAAGAATCCTGTTCATTGGTTTTGGGGAAGCAAGATCATTTAATATATCATTGATTGCTGACATCTGATCCTCCGTTTCCTCAAATTCAAACTCGTGGCTGAACTTTTCTTCCCATTCGTGTTCTCCATAGATATCACTCTCAGCTAGTTCAGACTCTGCGTAGTGTCTCAAGAGGTCCTTTGCTAAAATTCTTACCTTTTTTCTGACTTTATTTTTTATGGTGTTCCAGTTTGTCTTCCCAAGTCTTGTGATTTTTGGAGGTCTTGAATCCGGACCGATATACTTGGTAAGCTTGTGAATCTGGCTAAGAGGAACTGCAAGGCAATCCTTTTGAGCATATTCTAGTATCAGATAATCAAGAAGTTTACCCATGACTTTTCTTTGTTCAAAACCTTTATATACAGCTATTCCATAATCTTCATGAACTATGTAGTTGCCAATTTCGACCTCACCTTCGAGTTGTGCAAGATACTTGTTTATCTTTTGTTGAGATTTGGCCTTCTCTTGAGAGATGTAAAGGGTTCCAAAAAGCTCTCTGTCTGTAAAAACAGCTACTTTAAGCTTCGAACTGCAAAAGCCAGATTTGAACTTATAGTCAATAATGAGATGTTTGAAATCATTTGGAAGGAGATCTTTGTGAATAGTTGATATAGATACGATCCAGCCTGTAAGGGATTTTACATGTTTTGCAAAGATTCCAAATTTATTGAAAAAGAGAGGCGGATACGTAAAGCCGAAGTCGTATCTGTTTTTATCAGATGTTGATAATTTAGTATCAAAAGATACGATGTTTGGTGAAATTTTGTCAGAAGTGTTCACTATACCGATTGACTGGCGTTCAATATCATCTTCAAGACAAGACTCATCAGAAATGATGAACTCTCTTAGAGTCTCAATCTTAGTATTATAGATCTCATCAACTGAAATAATTTGTTCCAGTTCTTCACCCCAGAAACTAGCTCTGATAGGATGTTTGTAAACCGAAGACCAAAAAGTTACTGTATCTCCTCTTACAGCGTAAAATCCGGGTGACGAGACCTTTTCCACTCTTTGAAACGATTTTTCTTCTAAGATTTGCTTCAATGAGGTGAATGATATGTTACCTATTGTTATAAAGTTTTCAAAGTATCTTCTTATGTTTGTGTTCACATGAGTTGAATATACTATGGCCTT
>JAQVGX010000125.1 GCA_028696515.1 Candidatus Dojkabacteria bacterium
GATATACTATAAATAGAAAAATAATTCGACATTATAAAAAAAGGTTTTTCAACAAGGAAATCTTACATATCTAACTCAATTCAAGGAATCCTATATGATTTCAGACACAGAAAAATTTACATCCTCTTTCTTTATCTTTTTTACACCAGCACCATACGGTGCTGGTTCGAATAACAGTTTATAAGTTTAACCTGCATTTCTACAAATTCACATTGAAAAAAAATTGTTACTATGATAAAATTTTTACACAATATGCTGAAATGAGGTGGTCTCCATAGATAACGATCGTAACCAATCAACAAAGTCTATAGAAAATCTTAATAGTAGAATAAAACAATTAAACAGTCGGGCCCTTACTCCTTTATTGGAAGCTCTAAAACCGTACAAACAATTAAATGAAAGTATCTCGAATATGTTGAAACCATATAGCGAACTTAGTCTGCAAATACCGTCTGCTTATAAATTTAACAGCGAACTTAGTAAACAAATATCTGATATTTTCAAACCCTATAGGGAATTGAACTCGTGTCTGTCGGAAGCTTTAAAACCTTATAGTAATCTCAGTAAACAAATATCTGATGCTTTTATCTCTGCACCCAAAGATGAGATGCTTAGTTTCATCCAAAGTGTTAAATCCGTTTTTTCACTTAAAATGCCGGATGATCTATCAGATCTTCACGATTTAGTAAACGGTATCCATCATTTAGAGAAACACGATAGCCAAATTTTTCAATCACCACTCACACATAGTGCCGATAATGCCCCTGTGTTAAAAAATTTAGGCGGCTTGGATGGCGAAAGCACACAAGACTATGTAATTCTGGATAACACAGATGTTAAAGAACTTGATCTGCCAGACACAGTTGCAAAACCAATTAGCAAAGACAAAAGAAAAGTAGACACTGTACAATTTGTTTTTTCCCTGATTAGCATACTGATCAGCCTTTTTTCACTTTGGAAGGATGATCAATCCAGTCAAAAATCACTCAATTCGCAGAATACATATCAAGAAAGACAGCTTGAACTTTCAGAAGCACAAGTTCAATCAGAAAGTGTCTTTTTATCTTCTATTGATGCATCCATGTCATCTCAAGCGGAAGATATCCATTTTTTAGTAGGTATGATCCAAGTTGCAATTCAAGGCTTTTCAACTGTGAGTCCAGACCCTGATACGTTGTCTGAACCTTCCGACAGTAAGTCTCAGCAGACCGGCAGTAATCCTCAGCAGACTGACAATAATCCTCAAGTGTCTGACAGTAATCTTGCATAACTGCATTTTCTTTTTGTTGTCGCACAAAATGAAACGTCATAAGAATTAAAATAATCAGTAGCTGAATTTTTAGATACAGGGTCTTCTTTTTTAGATCCTGTATTTCTTTTCCCATTATTTCCATTTCTACTCCGCCTCCCTATTCTTTCTTCTCTTCTGGCTTATCTGCAAAATCCATTGGATTGATCTTTAAAATAAAGCATATATCCGTTAATTCGTTTGCACGTAGTTCCCGAAACCTACTCCTGCTTGATAGGCTTGCGTATAATGCCTGATACGAAACACCTGATTTTCTTGACAGTTCTGAAAGATTTACTCCAATGTCTTTCACGTACTTTGCTATATTCTCAGTTACGGTCATGATAAGTCACACCACCTCCTTCTCTTCTGCTGGAACAGTCCCTTCTTTTTGAAAAAGATATTTCAATTCTTTATCTGGAAAAAAGGTTTCTTGAATAGCTTCTCCTTCATCAATATAAAAAGATCCTCTATTTAGCTTATAGGAAACGCTGTTTCGATGAATACCTAGTAGTTTTGAAATATCTTCTATCAGAACTTTTCGTCTTGCCATTTCGGCAACTAGATTACCATACACTTTTTCACCTCTTTCTACGCATTTGCGTGTTTCTATTTATAGATTACACTTATATGCGTGTTTTGTCAACAGCTTTTTACGCAAATGTATAAAAAACTGTTTACTAAGAAACGCAAATGTGATATATTCTAATAAACGGAGGTATACACATGGGAATTGGAAGTAAGCTTAGTGAATTACTAAAAGAAAGAAATATGAGTGCCAGCGAATTAGCGAGAAAAATAGATGTCGCTCCTACAACGGTATACTCTATAATTCAAAGAAATAATAAAAAGGTGGATATCGATGTACTTTTAGATATGGCTGATGTATTAGGTGTCGATGCGGAATATTTTAGGGATACTCCTGAACAGCCCATCACCATTGCAGCACATTTTGATGGAACGGAATATACCAAGGAACAGTTAGAACGGATCAAAGCCTTCGCCGCATTTATCAAATCTGAAGGCGATAAATAACTGGAGGAATTTATTTGAATAATTACGAAATACTGCTTGAAAAGGCAGTAAAGGAAAATATCCATGTTTATGAGTCATTTGATCTAAATGGAGACAATGAAACACAACATAGAATAGACGGGCTTTATATAGACAGAAATATAGCTCTGGACAAAGAAGTAAAAACAGGAAAAGAAAAATCTTGTATTCTGGCGGAAGAGCTTGGTCACTACTACACTACTGTTGGGGACATAACAGACCAGACAAAGGTAGAAAATCGAAAGCAGGAACTCAGGGCAAGAATGTGGGCCTATAATGACCGTATCGGCCTGATGGGGCT
>JAQVGX010000058.1 GCA_028696515.1 Candidatus Dojkabacteria bacterium
TGTATGTGCTCCTGTCCAATACTTGACTCCCATATTCAAGTATGCCACAGATAATGGAAATTTTGAAATCTTTCAAAATTTCCTGGGCTTCATCCCCGGGCTAAAGCCTCGGGGATCTCGCCAACTTTCATTAGTAAAAACGGCTCCCAAAAACCTACTACTATTTTCATTATCTGTAAATTGCTCCTTTTTTTTTCGTTATTAATTATGACAATGCAATTAATTGCATTTGTGTTTTACATCTAAATCATAATGAATCAAAAAATTGATAAGATCAGCTGGGGAAAGATAAAAATTGGGGACGATGAGTATCATGACGTCCTAGTATCAGGAAATTCTGCTCAAGAAAGAGATTACCCAAAGCTTCAAGAATTCTTCGGAACAAGTCACGAAATCGGAAAATGGGAAGTCGACGAGCTTTTCAATAACAACCCAGACATAATAATTATTGGAACCGGCTGGGCTGGCGTAGTAAAAATCCCTTCAGGGATAGAAGATGAAGCAGACAAAAAAGGAATTAATTTCAGGAAATACAAGTCACCAAAAGCTGTAAAAGAATTCAATAGGGCTGTCGGAGAGGGAAAAAGGGTAAACGCACTAATTCACAGCACCTGCTGAAGGCCTGCTTATCGGCTCATCAGCTTGTTGGCTTTTTAGCAAATCTGCTAATCAGTAAAGCTGTCATTTACTTTCAATCTCTCATTGTCCAAATAATCCAATTACCTAGTTACCTGATTACCTTTTTTGTCTTACTGTTTGCTGTTCCGCTATTTAGCTGTTTCGTTATCTTAGCGAACCTCCACTCTCCAAAACTATCTTTTATAAATTCAACTTCCCACTCAGGAAAATTTTCATTTAGGTAATATTTCACCTCGTTTGGATGATCCTCATACATCTCAATAAATAATACGCCCCCCGCCTCCAATTTGTTTACTGCCTGACTTATTAACTGTTTTACTATCTCGATCCCTCCTCTTCCTCCATTCAGTGCTACTCTTGGCTCGAAATCTCTTACATCTTTTTCCAAGAATTCTATTTCCTCACTAGGAATATACGGCAAATTTGAAACAATAATATCAAATTTGTTTTTGAATCCTTTCAGCAGATCCATTTTAACAAAATTGACTTTTGGATTACTTTGCTTTTTGATAATCTTTCGGTAATTCTTCTTTGCTATTTCCAGAGCTTTTCCTGAAATATCTGTCATGAAAATCTCGAAAGAATATATTTTATCCAATTTAACCCTGAGTATCTTATAAATAAGTGCTGTACCAATACATCCACTCCCGGTACCGATATCCACTATTTTCAACTTTTGAGTTTTTCCGCCAGAGGTCTGTCTGCGAAGGCAGACGGACCAGCCTTGGGCTGGGGGCTTCAACTTTTGAGCCATCTTTTTGATTTCTCCAAATACAAGATCAACCAAGTCCTCAGTTTCCGGTCTTGGTATCAAGACATTTTCATCAATGATAAAGTCCAGCTCGTAAAATTCTTTGTGGTTTGTAATGTATGCGATAGGTTCACCCTTCTTTCGTCTTTCCAGAAGACCCAAATACTTTGCAAAATGTTTTGAATCAACGCATTCATCTCCATGGGCATAGAGATAAGTCTTGTCTTTCTCTAAAGCAAAGCTCAAAAGAATTTCACTATCCAGCTCAGGAGTTTGAGAATCATGTAAAAGAAATTCGCTTCCCTTTCTCAAAAGATCTTTTATGGTCATAATTAGCTGATCTTACAGCAGTAATCCAAATTTAACAACCATTTTATTATAAGTCAAACAATTGATATAATTTATTCAATACGTTTATTTATTTATAATGATCTATGTCAATCCATCCCTCTCTCAAAACTGACCCCGGATTTGACAATCCCGAGATTGGACTTCCAGCTGCTCTTGAGCGAAACCAGGTACGAGTAATGGAAGCACGAGAACGGTTGTATGCCTGCCTAAAGTGCGAATCTGTAAATGGTCAAATAGTAAGTACGGAATTGATTATTAGCGAACTAAGGACCTGTACCAGTTTCATCCGCCGAGCATTAATGTGCGACATCTGGTTAAATGCCTTCAACGAGTCAGATACACACTACGAAAAAACACAAAAATTGAACATACTAGCAGATGATATCTTAAACAGAGAGCCTACTGATGCATCACTTAAAGCAATAGGGAGATTGAGAGAAGTACTCTCTGAAATAAAACCCACAGATTTGGCTTCCGCAATAGAGATACACTGTAAAGAAATGTTGATATCTCCAGCTCTTGAGATTCTTTTGAAATTAAACATAGAGGAAAGAAGAAAGGCTGTTGCATTGGAAGCAGGAAGAAGAATAGAGGCTCAAGGTAATGTAGATGCATACATGATAGGTTTAAGGGCAACTGTACTTAGAGCTTCCGGACGAAAGATATTACCCCAACAAAAAAGGATCTCTTCATATGGGTCTTCAGTCGTCTCTAAGGAGTCTCCCCAGCAAGTTCTCTATGGATTGGATTACATCCTTGAAGCTGGAGATACCTCCGAACTGAGAATTGTAATATTGGGAAAAACTGGCGATGCAGCAGCTCAACGAAGAAGACTACATACACTAATTTCTTTTGACTCCAGTGGCAGGCAGTCCGATCATATTCTTGGTGAACTTGCAAATTGTCACCCTCAGGCCTTAGCCCACATCATAAATAATGTCCTAGCTGGACCAGATCTTCCACAGGAACTCTCAGAATTTAGATCTCGAGTTCAAGCCAGGCTAGCTCACCACCTCTATTAATTTACAAACTTTCAAATAACCTTTATAATAATTTCATTAACTTTTATAGCCAGTTAAATGAATAAAACAGTAGTAATAATCCTAATAGTTGCAGCCCTGCTTCTTTGCTGCTGTTTAGTAAGTGGAATAGGTGTCTTCCTTTTTGTTAATTCTGATACAACCGATAACGGAAACAATTCCACAAACACATCTTCGTCAACCAACACATCGTTCAGCAGATCTTCAAGCACAACTACCACTGTCATAACAGACGAGCTCCCATATACAAACTACGAACATGGCTTTTCCCTCGTATTCCCGGAAAGCTGGGAAGGCTACAAGGTGGATAAAACATCTGGTACAGGTATGGGATTTGAGGCATACTATGAATTCAAACTCAAAAGTAGCACCTCCGGAGAGGTTTCGCTCTTTACTATGACGGTCTATTCCAAAGACGACTGGGACCCTATGATGGAAGAACTGGGATTAGAGTACAAGCTGGGAGAAAGCACTGAATATGTATACACTTTTGCGCAAATGAACGGAATAGCACCAAATGATCTGCAGGAAGCTTTTTCAGATATTGATGATATCAAGGATAGTTTCAAGATAATCGACAACACTTACGAAACTAAGTAACAACTGTTAAACAATAGCTTTAGAACAGTTGCGTCTCGTTGTTCCCTTGACCTTCATCTAACTTTGTAATATGCTTTATCCAAACATTGCAAACTGCCTATGAAACAGACTTTTTCGATAAAAATTGGAGGAAGCGCCGGACAAGGAGTGAAAACCTCCGGGTATATTCTCACAAAAGCTCTAAAGGATCTGGGCCACTGGACATTTTCGTACAGCGAATACCCCTCCCTCATACGAGGGGGCCATTCTACTTTCCAGATAAATATTGCCGAAAAGCAAATATGTTCCGTTACTCAAAGGTTTGACATTCTGGTAGCTCTCAATGATGAGGCAATTGAAAAACATCATGAAGATTTGAGTAGAGGCGGACTCCTGATCTGTGATGATAATAGGATCATCAAGTCAAAGATAAAGAGATTGCTTGACAATAAAAACATTCAAATTCTTGTTATACAAGTTGACGAGATAGTAAAGAAGAATAATGGACAGGCTGTTATGGAGAATTCTGTTATAACTGGAGCTGTATGGGGAATGATCACAAAGGAATTCAAGGTTCTGGAAAATCAGCTGAAGATAATATTTGGGAAGAAGTCCAAGGATATCGAAACCAATATCAAGTGCGCAAAAGACGGCTTCAAAGCCGTTTCTGATCAGTATTTCACTCAGTTGAAAAAGCAAAATAACAAGGAAAGAATAATCGGAACCGGCAACGAAGTCGCAGGGCTGGCAACTTATGCCTCAGGATGCAGATTTTACTGCGCTTACCCCATGACCCCGTCAAGCGGGATTCTGCACTATTTGGCCCAAAGAGTTGCCAAGACCAAAATGGTTGTAAAACAGGCCGAAGATGAGATTACTGCCATCCAAATGGCAATTGGTGCAAGCTTTGCAGGGACAAGGTCTGCATGTGGTACATCCGGAGGCGGCTTAGCTCTCATGACTGAGAGCCTTTCTCTTGTAGGGATAACAGAGACACCTCTAGTTGTTTTCGATTCGCAGCGACCTGCACCGGCAACAGGCCTACCCACCTGGACAGAGCAAGGTGACCTGGAGTTTGTCTCAAGAGCCGGCCATGGGGAATTCCCTAAAATCATAATTGCCCCCGGAGATGTCGATGAGATCTTCAACCTTGTTCCACAGGCTTTCAATTTGGCCGATAAGTACCAGACACTTGTTTTTGTACTTCTTGATAAATATATTTCTGAAAGCTGGTATCAGACAAGACAATTTAAAGATGGAAGAATAAAGGTCAGCCGGGGGCAGATAGTTACAGAATCCGACTTGAGAAACCAGTTAGAATATAAAAGATATAAGGTAACACTTTCAGGTATTTCTCCAAGGTCAATCCCCGGAGCAAAAGGCGGAGTTTTCCTGTCAAACAGTGATGAACACGATGAGAATGGATATTCTACCGAAGATCTCTATACCCGAAAACAGATGATGGATAAAAGAATGAGAAAATTTGGAGGAATATATTCGGAACTTCCAGAGCCAAAGTTGTATGGACCTCAGAATGCCAAAACAACGATTGTCTGCTGGGGATCACAGAAAGGTCCTGTCATAGACGCGCTTGATGAGTTAAATAACGGGAAAAGCAGAGTCAATGTTCTGCACTACTCTTTTGTCTATCCGATTGGGTCAGAAACTATCCGAAGATATGCAAAGAAGAATAAATTGATTGCCGTTGAAAATAATTATTCGGGACAATTTGGAAAACTTATCAAATGTGAAACAGGAATTGATATAAAAACAAGAATTTCAAAGTACGTTGGAACACCATTCTTTAAAGACGAGTTAGTTGAGATATTGAAGACAAAGATATAATACAAGAAATTCTAAACTCTAATTTCGAAATACTAAACAAACCAAAATTCAAAATTCGAGACTATTTAGAATTTTAGTATTCGGACTTAGAGTTTTGGTTAGAAGACTAATTATTTAAATAAAATACGAAATGGCTCAAATAGACGATTTCAATACTCAGATTAAACCCACCTGGTGTCCGGGATGTGGAAATTATGGTGTGTGGAACAGCCTGAAACAGGCATTAGCCGAGATCGGGCAGGAACCGTATAATACGGTACTCACATATGATATCGGCTGCAGCGGTAACATGGCAGACAAAGTCAACACTTATGGCTTCAAGTCGCTTCACGGCCGTACAGTTGCGACTGCTATGGGTGTAAAGGTAGCAAATCCAGAACTAACTGTGATAGCAATAGGAGGAGATGGCGGAGTTATGGAAGAGGGTGTGAATCACCTCATGTGGGCGGCCAGGAGCAATATGACATTACTGTCCTTATGCATAATAATTAAACCTTCGGACTCACTAAAGGCCAGCCGACAGTAACATCAGAAGAAGGAAACCCAGGCAAAACATCTCCTTTAGGAATAGTTGAGAATAATATAGTTCCGGCCCAATTAGCACTGATCTCAAACGCATCTTTTGTTGCAAGAGCCTTCGCGGCGAATCCAAAACAAATGTTAAAAATCATAAAAAACGCTGTGAAACATAAAGGATTTTCCTTTGTAGAATTTCTCCAGCCCTGCATCACATTCAATAAATTGAACACATTCCAGTGGTTCCAAGAAAGAGTATACAACTTGGATGAAAAAAAGAACTATGATAGCTCTGACTGGAAAAAAGCATTTGATACAGCCAGCGACGTAGAAAAGAAAATAGCAACAGGAATCATATATCAGGACAAAAAGAGCATCCCCTACTCTATGAAGCTTCCTCAGAGAAAGGAAGAGAAAAAGACTCTTGCTTACGAGGTAAAAGAGTATTCTATAAAACCGCTCATCAAAGAATTTAAATAAAAAATGAAAATAACAAAAGTCTACATCGTTATAGCACTTAGCCTGACATTCCTTATCAATTCCCATCAACCAGTAAACGCTCTTGTTGAAGGTTGGTACGCTCCTTTTTCAGATGATGGTTATAGTGTGTACGATAATCCAGATCATCAGTCTATAGGAACAGAAGATCAGGGAAATAAAATAGTAATACAAGATAACGGTAAAATGCTCGTCGCGGGTTTTAGCCTACCTCCTTTCGGGTACACCAATATGGTTGTTTGGCAGATAAATCCAGATGGATCTGTAGATAGCACATTTGCATCAGATGGAACATTTGTTTCAGATCTATTCTCAGGGAATGATGAAGGAAAAGACATTGCTATAAGTTCAGAAGGGAAAATCTTGATTACAGGTTACGGACACCAAGGAGCTGATACTTCTGATATGGTTGTATGGTGTCTGAATCCCGATGGAGCATATGATACAGACTTTGGCAGTAACGGATACGTTACTTTCGATGGAGGTTACGGCGATGACACAGGAAATGGCATACACATAATGACAGATGGCAGCTTTCTTGTAACTGGAAGTATAACAAACAGCACAAGCAGTACGGATTTGGCTATCTGGAAATATGACAGGAACGGAAATCTAGACACTTCTTTTGGCACAGAAAGTGGTTATACTACATATAGTCCAGTCATAACTGATAATGACGTGGGCAATGTTATCACAACTCTTGAGGATGGTTCTATAATTCTTGGTGGATCTGTTTCTGTCTCAGCAGCGGTATGCAGATTTAACTCTGAAGGAGAAATAGACTCTTCTTTTGGGACCGAATCTGGATGTGAAACATTTTCAATCGGTTTTGTTTCAAGCATATTGGGACTTGAGATTCTAAATGATAACAAGGTTATTGCTAGCGGATTTACTTCACAACTTGGCTTCCCCAATCCAACTTACGACTACTTTCTTATGAAACTAAATTCTGATGGAACAAAAGACAATTCATTTAATTCAACTGAGACAACTCCTGGAATCCTGCGCTTTGGAAAGATAGGCGCTATGGATGTGATCTCCTACCCTGGAAATAGGTTGCTAACAACTTTGTTTGATTACTCGGATGGATTTATACTATCTATGCTCGATTCAGCAGGAGAACTTGATTCTTCCTTTGATAGCGATGGAATTGCAAATAAACACTTGGAAGATAATACTGAAGAACTTAGCTGTGGAATGGATCATAACAAACGTGGACTTATAGTCTCAACAGGTATCACGATAGATGATCTGGGAAACCAAGATATGTCCATTTGGATTTATCAGCATGCCTATCAGATCTATAATCTGGATAATACCCTGGACGTAAAAGACACAGACTTGCGTAACATTGAGACGGGGAGTGAAAACGGACTAGTAAGTGAAAATTTCGTTTATCTTTTGCACAACACAGAAACATATCTAGCACTGATTGAAGCAGATTTTACACATGATCTAAATTGGGACAGAGTCATAGGGCAATCTGATATAGTAGGCTCGAGATCCTTCATCAAAAATCTGACCGAGGGTGAGAATACAGCTAGCTCCTTTTCGCTATTTGTCCCAAAGCGTCCTGAACATGACACACTTCTAATATGCCCGGAAGCATCTGCTCTTGAAGAAGTAAAGCAAAACTGCATGGATGGAATCGTTAGACACGAGCAAGATGAAAACGTATCCACAGTTACTATAGAGGGACTGGATTACTGGAAAGTTGATGGTATAACAGGAACAGGAGCAATCAGCTATAGTCATGATAGCCTATCGGAAACAGGAAGTTTTACTTATGTCGATCAAGTAATCGCAATTGGCATATTCATTCTTATCAGGAGGTTTACAGAAAAACACCCTCTTGAATAGTAATCCATAAGTATTAGAGCCAATTAACACAACCCTGAACTTATATTCTATAGGTAATCTCCTAACAATGATGTATATCAAAAAAACACTATCTTCTTAAGAATAATTCCGCGGATAGATTTCTTCTCCAGACAAATCCTTGAGACACCTGCTCAGAATCAGGAGTAACCTCTAATTCACGAAGCTAGTTGGCAAATGGTTGAACTAGTTCCACAATCCCTAACTAGACAAAGAAGACTCATTCACTTATGGCTCCTGAGGTGCGTCGACCTGCAATTCTTGTCCCTCGGACAATCTCATCAACCATCCTGTCGGAACACCACGCATATAATTGTCTTGTCCAAGGACAACGCTGTAACCAGGGCCCTGCGAGTATTCTCCAAGATAAGTATACGGTCCTTGCTGAAAAGTGTCCGGAGCTCTATGTTCTCCCTTACCATGGAAAACAAGATCCAGATCAAAATCAGGAGAGTGTTCTACAGTAGATACGTAATAATAAGTCTGCCCGTCTCCCTTAACATGAACCTTCTCACCCGTTTGGAACTTTGGATCTTCTACTTTTTCCGACATGAATATATTTTTTAAAAAATTATCTTGAACAGAGATACAATTATCCTTTTATAATTATTGACTATCACTGATTTCATCTTACTTTAATAATAAAACTTGTACTCCCAGTCTCATCCAACTACGGCTCAATAGAAGGGCGACTTCGTGACTGCTCACCTGCAATCCAGTCTATAGGTACCCAGCGGTAATCACCTTTCATGTAAAGTTCAATTATTACACCCTGTCCTCTTAGATTCCATTCTGCTACTACTCTATAATTTCCATCACGGAAACGGGAATCTGCCCCTTGGCCAATCCGGAAATGTGCCCTATCAATTATTATTGGTCCTCCTGGATCATCTACCACTACCATTGCGTTTGCGCCGCCCTTTTTTTCAACTCTTACCATCTGACCAACTAAACCCTTATTCGATGTTTCGGCAGTAACTGGCCTGCCTGCAACCGATAGGGTATCTGGATGAACAAGAAAAATACCCAAACCTGAATCGACAGCTACAAGTGTCTGATCGAAACACCTGATACTAGTTTCAACAACTTCATAGTCCCCCTGTCCTAATTCTCTAGAGAATACCGCTGCGAACTTCCGCTGATCACCCTCTATCCTTAAATAAACTTGTTCTCCAGCCATCACACTTGGATCTATTAGTTTGTAAACGGAATACCCGCCAGGGGTATAGCTAACTGTATCTCCTGTGCAAATTCTCAATGGCGCTACTGTCTCTGGCATATGTACAAAACTTAATAAGTAATTTTATATGAGTCGGGCAGATAACTATTGCGAAGATGAAAAATCCCGAGGCAGTTGACCCTGATTATATCAGTATTCAATATAGATTCTCAAGTTCAATTCTGAATATATTGTGGCGGAATCAAATAGTAATTTGGTCCAAAAGATGCTCTCACTACAACCCCCTCGGGAACATCCTGAACATGCATATATTCTCCTGAGACAAAAGGTGCTGCTTTTGTGCCGTTCTGTCCAAGAATAAGCCTGTCTCCTCCCCACCCCGTCACAGAAATAGTCTTGGTCCAGTCTCCTGTCTCTTGTACAGGCATATAAGGTATAGTTGAGTATCCTTCAGGGACTACAACACTTAAAATCCTTACCCCACATTCTTGTTCCATGTTTTTAGCATCTTGTGTAGTATTTCATAACGAAAATAGGAACATTCCGTTACAAGAAAAAACCACTAGAAAGCTTGCATTGATACTCCCTTCTTGAGAAAATAGCTCGCAATGAAAAGACTTCTCTTTCTAACTATATTGATAACCTCTGCATCGGTAATAATTCTTCCGCAAGAATCCCTTGCCCAGGAGCAAGATGACACATTATACAAAGCCGAAATAGTAGAACTTGAAACTGGAGATTGTCCCGTTGAATACGCTGAGGGAGAATGTTATTTCTTTAAACTTAAAATCCTGAACGAAGACAAGGCCGGGGAAACTGTAGACAGTACAGTCGCTGTTGCTGATGACCCGAAAATAACAACCTACAACTACAAAGTCGGCCAGAAAGTGTACTTATCCGAGATCAAAATCGGCGAAGAAACAGGGTTTGGTGTCAAGGAGCCAGTCCGTAAGTCATCCTTTATCGCCCTCATACTTATCTTCGTGATCTCTGTGACGTTGATTGGCGGAATTCAAGGATTGAGCTCCCTGTTGGGTCTTGTTATCAGTTTCATCACCATAATAGCCTTGATAATACCTCTGATCATCTCCGGTACCAATCCTATATTGGCAAGCATTTTGGGTGGATCTATCATCATGACAACTTCGATTTATTTGTCTCACGGTTTCAATAAGAAAACCACACTAGCACTTGCAGGAACATTGATCGCCCTAATTATAACTGGTTTCTTGGGGGTAATTTTTTCAAACCTAAGCCAACTAACAGGTTTCGCTAGCGAAGAGGCCACATTCTTGACTCAGACAGTAGACAAAGCACTTAACATGAAAGGTATTCTCCTAGCAAGTATCATCATAGGAGGAATAGGAATCCTTGATGACATCACTGTAAGCCAGGCATCTATAATAATGGAGCTCTTCAATGCCAACCCTTCTCTTTCGTGGAAGGAACTCTTTAAAAGGTCTATGAAGGTAGGAAAAGACCATATTGCATCCATGGTAAATACTTTGGTTCTGGCTTATACCGGATCCGCACTTCCAATAGTTATGCTCTTTTACGCATCAGGCGCTTCCATTGACGAAATCACTAACTTCGAGCCGGTCGCAGAAGAGATAGTACGTACACTGGTTGGTAGCATAGGTCTTATATCTGCTGTCCCTATCACATCCCTGATCGCAAGTCTTGCTATTGCCGGCAAAGATCAACATATTACAGCAAGAAGACGACGACTATCCAATACCTCATAACTCCCACCTATTATTCAGCGAATCAGGCATAATTAAAAAAATTTGTGGGTAAAAGTAGCATTTCGTACCGTCATTGTGGTATAAAGCATAATTTCCTTAAATTTATGAATAAAAAAGTGTACGAAATGTGGATCTTTAAAAACTCAAAAGC
>JAQVGX010000059.1 GCA_028696515.1 Candidatus Dojkabacteria bacterium
ATTTGAAGGAAACAATGTTGTCATTCTTATCTTTTATGACTTCAGATATCAACATGACATGAAACTGGTCAAGCAAATCGCTTGCCCTTTTAGCTATCTTTGTACGTATAAGATCTCCAGGGGTTATAAGATTGAAGTCTTTCACTTGTTCAGAGTTTAAATCACCCGTCAGATATACAGCTGCAATATTCTCAACTGGACGAAGCAATCGGGCAATTTTCCTGTAAATATTTTGTTTCGGAAATGCAAGATAATTCCATAAGTGCCCTTTCTTTTGACTTCTAAGCCAATAATCGAGGATTTGAACCACAAAACCCGAACAGTCAACTCCTATACGTCTTTTAACTAAAAAGTCTCTAATCGAATCAACAGTCATATTGGAGAAATCTATCCCGCGTAGTTTTTCAAATATCAAACTTTCCTGGACAATCTCTTCTGGAGAGCCTTTTCCAATCAATACTCTTAGATTCATCCGCTGTCTGTACTTTTTTATATTAATGTAATACGGACAACGAACATTCTTACCATTCAACTTGAGGTTGAAGTACTCCCTTACAAAATCTTTAACTTCTGGAGGTAATTCTAAAATTTTCATATAACTTCAAATAGATACTTCTCTCAGGACGATATTATAATTCAAGCCTCTCAACATTACCATATAAATAGTCTTAATTTTCCCGTTGTCGTCAAGTAATGAATCTTTAACCTGAATTCTTGCGACCTCATTGTTTGAACTTATGGTTTTTCCCTCTTTAGCTGCTAAAATAAGAATTCCTGCTTTATCGATACCGTCTACTGCATACGTTTCATTTTGAAAAACCAGAGGCATATCTCTATCCTCAGTAGTGAAAATAACGTTTTCCTTTTGTTTAGGCTGTCCGTTCGACCAATCAAAGGCACTGTTGTCACCAAGAATTCTATAAGTACCGACTTTTACAGAACCGATAACTTTAGCATCGCGGTCATACTTACTTCTTAAGAATAGTTGCGAAGCCTGAATAGGCTTGGAAGCATTTTCGATGTACTCTTGAACATCAATTTTATAATCAACATTCATAAATTCAGCTAAAGCGAGTAGATTAAGAGGGATTTGATTGTTCTCGATTTGCAGCTTAGTATGCATGGGGATAGAAGCAGGCTGCCGGGCATTGATTTCAATAACATTTATCTCATCGGTTTGTGTGGATAGAACAAAATCGATGCCAAAGAGGCCCCTGAAGCCTTCTTTTTGCATAGCTGCACCGATATTACCTATATATTTTCCTATATCGTCTAAAGCCTTTGTACTAAGTTTCTCGGGATACTTCCAATCATTTCCTACTGTGCCAGCCTTTTTAGCTGTACACTCCTCAATACCAGTTATTTGATAGCTTAGGCCTCCCCAACAGATTCCATGTCTTGTTGCGCAGGCGTTGACGGTATATGCAGGACCAACTATCTTTTTCGATATACGCACACTTCTATTTGGAAAAAGTTCTTTTAATTCAAAAAGCTGAGCCTTTGAGTCGATTTCTATAGTTCCTCCACCTGTGTGACCTCTGTTGAATTGAACTATAAAGTTCTCTCCCAATTTCTTTACAAGAGAATCGTAGTCAGATTCCTTCAAGGCACTGACAACTGTAGGAGGCATACGGATATCTACACTCTTTAAGACCTCGTATTGAGAAAGCTTCAATTCGAATTTTCGGTTAAGCAGCGAAGATGTATTGAGAAGTTCAAAGCCCATCTTGTGGGCACTTCTTTCAAGATTGGGTGCAATCTTGAAAAACATGAGAAACCCTTCGTTGTTTGATTTAGAATTTTTTTTGATATACTCCTGAACATCTTCCTGCCAAAGCAATCTATTTGAGTTGCGCATGATGATATTCTGTTTCTTTAGAGATTTCTCTAGAGAATAGATATTGACATTGCTTTTTTCTATATAGTCGACAATATCATTATCATCAATGCAGACGATATGATAATTGGCAACAAGTTTCTCAAGTCCCAACGCTCGTTCAGGATCATTGGTAACAAAAAAAATTGGTTTTTTGTGTGTGATATTGTTTATCTTATCAATGAGCGTTTCTAATGTATCCATATAATTTATCTATTAAAGCGAAGTTTTCACTTGCCACTGAGAATAAGAATCGGAACTTTGATATCAACTTTGTTTAATAATGCTTTCTTCAATCCAGCAAGTGATAGAGCTGAATCATATGAAGTTTTGATTTTGCATGCCTCGAAAAGAATTCTTCTAGCCTCTTCCAACTCATCATCACCCACAACCCATCCACTTCCACCTGATTTTGTGACGAGGTTTGTAACCTGATCCTTCCGTAGTGCTACTCGATCAGAAATAGCGGATGATAAACTACTTTGTGTTCCCTCAAACTTCTGGTCATAAATTGAAGACATAGGATGAATTTTGGTTGTTTGGACTATGTGAAGTCTTGGGCACTGCTTATCAACATCATAGAACCCACTATAGATACCGATAGTGCTGGCCCCACTGCTGCATGGTATAAATATCGAATCAGCATTTGGAACCTGCTTCACCAATTCGTAGGAAATTGTTTTATAACCGACTGGAGCTAGATCGTCAGTAGATCCCCTCAAATATACGAATCCCTTCTTGCGAGAGAATTTCAAAGCATCTGACTTGGCTTTTGATGAGAAGTTGAGAGTTAAATCAAGCTTATTTATCTTTTTCACTTCTCTGCTGCGTATTCCTGCAAAGTCTATCTCTTCGATATAGGCTGTTTCAAAAACTCTGATCAGTTTATCGTCCGGTATTTTATTTGATATATAGACATGCAGTCTGCAGTTGGATTTTCTACAATATCCAATAGCCGATATAGCTGCATTACCGGAAGATGAGATAACAAAATCTTTCTTACCGCTTTGGAGGTAAGAGCTAATTTGGTAGGCGATGCTGCGGTCTTTGAATGAGCCGGTTGGGTTTTGGTCTTCACGTTTAAGATATATGTATTTAAGACCCATATGTTTCGCCAAAGTGGAACAATTTGTGCAAGGTGTGTTCCCTTCGCCCAGAGACAACCGGAACTTAGGATCAACGTTTTGACTGAACAAGTGTCGATATGACCAAATTCCCATGATGTGACGTATCCTTCAAATATACGTTTCAAATATTACAAGTTAATAGGGCCACCCCGCCTAGCGGGGTTCTTCTTTAAATTGAAATGTAAAAGAGTTTATGTTATCTTTAACGTCATTATAGATTATCTATCACAAAAACAAAAATGGATAAGAAATTGCAATGTCCTGAGTGCAAAAATGAAATAATCCTCAAGAAAGATTATTCAGATGGAGATGTCATAGAATGCAGCTTCTGCGGTATAGAACTAGAAGTTGTTGGAAAGAATGAAGATGGGACACTCCGGGTCGAAATCATAGAAGAAGAAAAGTAGTTAGCGATTTTTACAAAATCCTAGTCACTTAGATGCATTCTATATAAATCTGCAAATGTATCATTCATCTGCTGAAGTTCGTCCTTATCAAACTTACGTAGCACATAGCTCTTTCCCGACAAAGCCCTTGATTTTCTATTCTCGATACCAATTCTAAATCTATGAAAATGAGTTGTACCCAAGGCCTGTTCAACAGAAATCACCCCGTTATGTATTCTTGGTGATTTCCCGAACTGGTATTTGAATCTCCCAAGAAGTATATCGAGATCGTCATGTGCAAGAATAAATTCTTCTTCAACATGTGCATCCGTCCACTTGAGCAGCTCCTTGACTGCGAGACCACTTTCGTTCATAAAGGTTTTAGTCACTGCTAGTAACATATTTGGGCGTTTGTATAAGGTAGAATGAGGAAGTTGACTCGTAGTCAAATCTCTAAATTGATCTTTTATAAATTCTACAAGCATCAAACCGGCATTATGTCGAGTATTCGTATATTCAGCACCAGGATTTCCTAATCCAACTATTATTTTTCTATTGTTCATTTCTGCTAGATAATATTATTGTTACAGGACCGAGATTCTCTTGATTTACTATCATTTTGGCTCCGAACTTACCGGTTTTTATCTTATCTCTTTTGTAAGCCGAAGAGATTGCTTCTACAAATTTATTGTACAAGAATGACGCTTTTAAGGGTGTTTCGGCACGTTTAAAGTAAGGTCTTCTCCCTTTACTTACATCCGCAAACAAAGTGAATTGTGAAATAATCAAAAGTTCACCTTCTTCATCTGATAGCGACTTATCGAATTTATCTTTTTTGTTCGGAAAGATCCGTAATGTAATAATTTTATCAATTAAATATTGGATATCTTTGTCGGCATCGGCTTTCTCTATCCCTAAATATAAAACCAGTCCTTTTCCGATTTGTGATTTCTCTTTACCTTCGATAGTAACTAATGCATTGTTCACAAGTTGTACTAGTACTCTCATTCTTCCATGTTTTCCAAAATATCAGGAAATATCTCATGAAAATTAGTAGAATTCTGGAAGTGGTAGCCCAAACGAAATAGTAAGTGTTCAGAAAAATGAGGTCCGATAAGCTGCATCCCAATGGGAAGCTTGGACTTGCTGAAGCCGGCAGGTATAGCGAGTCCGGGACAGCCAGTTGGATTTAATCCGTTAGTAAATATATCTTCAAGCCACATAGAGAGAGGATCATTCTCATGCTCGCCTATTTTGAATGCTAATTTGGGTGCTACAGGTGCTAGAATGATATCAACACGTTTGAACGCCTCATCAATTTCACCTTTAAGAAGAGTACGCATCTGCATGGCTTTTTTGTAATATGCATCATAGTAACCAGCAGAAAGAGCGAATGTTCCAAGCATGATTCTTCTTTTTACTTCATCTTCAAAACCATCGGAGCGTGTCAGTGCGTAAAGTTCATCAAGAGTTTTGGCATCTGTTTTTGAATAACCAAAGCGAATCCCGTCGTACCGTGCAAGGTTAGCACTTACTTCACTGATAGCAGACAGATAGTATGCTGCGATAGCATATTCGGAATGTGGTAATGATATCTCTTCTATGTGACAACCCAGATTATCAAAAGTATCTGCAGCTTCTAGTACTGTCCTTTTTACCTCCAGATCAAAACCCTTTACTTGAAAATACTCTTTTGGTAGACCTATTTGTACTCCCTGAATAGAATGTTTCATTTCCTTAGAATATTCGGGCACTCCAATATCTACTGTCGTCGAGTCATAACGATCATGACCTGCTGTATACTTCATGATCAATGCCACGTCTTCAACATTTCTTGCCATATGCCCAACAGTATCAAGGCTAGACCCGTAAGCGATCGCTCCATGTCTACTGACACGTCCGTAAGTGACTTTGATTCCCGAGACATTACAAAGAGCACTTGGATAACGAATAGAACCGCCTGTATCCTCAGCTATGCTGAACACTCCCATTCTTGATGCAACAGCAGCAGCACTGCCCCCGCTTGAACCTCCGGGTACTCTTTCAATATCATATGGATTATGAGTAGGGAAAAATCCGCTGTTCTCAGTTGAACTTCCAAAACCGAAAGGATCACAATTTGTTTTTCCTATTAGAATAGCACCCGCTTCATCAATATTTCTTATAACAGTAGCATCGTAGGGTGGTATAAAGTTCTCCAAGATTCGACTTCCTGCTGTAGTCACGATACCCTTTGTGCAAAATACATCTTTTGCAGAGTAGGGGATACCTTCGAGAGGCTTTAGAGCTATTTTTTTTGAGATTTTGCTATCTACTGAAGCTGCTTTCAAAAGAGCACTTTCTGGAGTAACATTGATAAATGCACGAATCTTCTTATCTAACTTTTCAATGCGCTCTAAGCTATCATTGACAAGCTCGGTACAGGAAAAGTCCCTGTTCGAAAGTGCATCATGTATCTCTTGGATTGTAAAATTCTCAATTTTTAGCATCTCTATTTATACTTGTCTTGGTAACAAAATACCCATCTCTTCTCTGTGGTGCATTTTGTAAAGCCTTTTCGCGCTTCAGAAAATGTATAATCTCGTCTTTACGCAGACGATTTTTTAGGTCGGTTATCTGGCTCGTTGGATCTATTCCATGAGTATCGACCTCACTTAATTTATCGAAGTATTTGACGATTTCAGTAAGTTGAGCTTTAAATTTTATGATCTCTTTTTTACTGAGATTTATCTTTGCAAGTGAGGCTATGTGCTTTATCTGTTCAACTGTAATATTACTGGTCATGATTTATACGGAAGTATTAACTCAACATAGATATTTTAATTGAGCGTGATAAATTTATCAAATTGGAGAAAGATTATTTTGAAATAACATCAATTGCCTTTTTTCCTCTTCTATCACCCGTTAAAATCCTGAATTCAACCATTCCGTCGGCTGTAGCGTATATAGTAAAGTCTCGTCCCATAGAAGTGTTTTCACCCGGAAAAAACTTTGTACCTTTTTGCCTTACAAGTATATTTCCTGATTTTACAACTTGACCTTGTGATTTCTTCAACCCATAACGCTTACCAGCAGTTTGAACTCCTTGCCTTACACCTCCTGATGCCGTTTTCTTGTGTGCCATTTTAAAAATCTAAAAATTATTACTTGATCAGATCTTTGTTATCTCTATCTTTGTCTTATCCTGACGGTGTCCCATCTTTCTTCTGTATCTTGCCTTAGCTTTGTATTTGAAAATTTCTACCTTCTTTGCCCTTGTGTGTTCAATGACCTTGGCTTCTACGACTGTATCCTTGAGTGTAGGATTACCTATTTCAGTTTTCGAACCTTTTCTTGAAAGTAGAACTTCTTCGAGTTTTATTGTCTTACCCTCCTCTGCGTGAAGTTTATTCACTATGATGATGTCTCCAACAGAAATTTTGTGCTGACTTCCACCCAGCTTTACGATTGAAAAATCCTTGCTCATTTAAAAAGGTTGTAAAAATTAGTTCTTTTATTAAATCAGAAAACATACTAATATTCAATACGCGAAATAGATTTTACTACTAAGCTTTCCTGCATGTCAACCTCATCCCGGTGAATATTTACTGCCTGAACCAGTCCTAACGCAATCATTGTGACCATGATCGAACTACCCCCATAACTTATCAAAGGAAGCGGTATACCGGTAACAGGCATGATTCCCATGTTCATTCCGATATTTATAAAAACGTTTAGAATAATCATTACAGATACACCATAGCATATCAGGGATTCAAAGGTATTTTCAGCCTTTTGACCGGTAGAGATTATCCTAATGATCAGAAAAACATACAATGCAAATATCACAGTAGCACCTGCCATTCCAAATTCTTCACAAAAAGCAGCGAACACGAAATCACTATATGCTTCTGGGAGATACCTTAATTTGCTCTGAGAACCTTGCAAGAATCCTTTTCCAAGAATTCTCCCTGAGCCGATAGCTATCTTTGACTGTCTAAGTTGCCAACCAGCACCTTGAGGATCAGCATCAGGATCAAAGAAAACCTCAATTCTTTTTTTCTGATATTCAGGCAATTTGTTCTCCCAGTAACCTTTGATTCCGATAAATCCACTAATAGTTATAAGGAAAGTGAGGAGTACAACCAAAACCTTCATGCGTAATACATAGGTTAGAATCAAAATAGAGATAATTGAAATAAATACAAGAGCTACATCAATACCTTCAACTATCAAAGAAAATCCCAACCTTTCATAAAAAGCTGAAAAGTTTATTGTGCTTGCGGCAAGGTTCATACTCAAAAGGGCTACAAGCAACAGCCCTATGAACTTTCTTTGCTCAGGGTAGCTGATAAAAAAGATTGAGAAGCAAAGCATAAAGGTGATCGTAGCGTTTCCTAGAGCTGGTTCGATCAATATCAGAACTATACAAACTCCTGAGATCATAGCTGCTAAAAGATAGGAATATAAAACCGGAAACTTACCTTTTAAATTGAAAACCAGATCAGTCAAAAGCGACAATACGTTTCTTTTTTTCTTCGTCCAGTCACTGCTTTTATCACGATTTTCTGCTAGATTATTGGATAAAATAGCAGAATTAAGAATAATGAGAGCAACTTTTGCATATTCGGATGGTTGAATTCGGATAAATCCCCACTCTATCCATCTATTCGTGTTCCGGATAGGATCCCCAAAAACCTTTACATAAAAGAGGAGAAAAAAAATAACTAAAAATATCGCAATTTGAATTGGTAGGTACCTGTATAGGCTAGGATCTACCGTAGAAACAAAGAAGTAAATCACGAATCCTATAAATACAAAAATCAGTTGTCGATTTATAGTTCCGTAACCCTCAACATCGGTTTTTGCAGTAAAAGTTGATGAGTATATAACTACGAGGCCTATGCATAGCAATGCCAATATCGTAAGTGTCATAAACCAATCATGATTTTTTAGTTGAATTTTCATTACTAAATTTGGGTTTTGTATCAGATAAATGCTATTATAGCAGTATCATAAAATCATTCACAGACATAAAATAATGAATCGACAGAAAAGAGCAGTCCTAACGCTAAAGGAACTTACGTCAAAATATTCTGATTTCCCAAGAACCGGCCTAAAGAACTGGAGATATGACTGGCAGCTGCTTTTTGCAATTATTCTTTCAGCTAGGTCAAATGATGATCAAATCAATAAATTAACACCCAAATTATTCAATAAATATTCTAAGCTGACAAGTTTCGCAAATGCAGGTCAGGAACAGATCGCCAGAGATATAAAATCTTCTGGATTCTACAATGCAAAGGCAAAACATTTACATCAGGCAGCTATATTGATACTCGAACAGTATGAAGGCAAGGTTCCAAGGAAGCTGAATCAGCTAGTCACGATTCCCGGAGTTGGCCGTAAAACAGCCAATGTATTTCAAGGAGTGATATACGCCAAAAGCGAGGGAATAGCCGTTGATACACATGTTGCGCGCATGAGCAGACGTTTGAGATTAACAAAGGAGAAAACCGCTGAAAAAATAGAGAAGGATCTTATGGAACTTTTCCCAAGATCAAAGTACTACTTGATAAACCCTATCCTTTTCTGGCACGGAAGAACTATATGCCAAGCAAGAAAACCAAAATGTGAAGACTGTGCGTTAAATTATTTCTGTCCCAGTTCCCTAATTTAGGGATTCTACCTGTAAATTTTATTCTTAGAATGGCAGGTCGTCCGGATCTATCTTTTCATCATCTGAAGGTTGTTTTGCCTTTGGCTTTCTATTATCAGCTGGTTTAGATGATGGTACCGAAGCTGAGTTTTCAGAATTGCCAACAGTAGAGCCTTCATAGCCTTCTCCCCTCTCATATCGATCTATCAGAAGAACCCGTAGTGCTATGATCTCTGTTCGATAGTTTTTATTGCCGTTTTCGCCTTCCCAGCTTCTCGTCTGCAGTCTGCCCTCAACATAAACTCTAGTTCCTTTTTTTGCCCTTTGAGTAAAAAATTCAGCCCTTTGGCCCCAAAGCACAACATTATGAAACTCTACTTCCTCTTTCCACTCTTCATTTTGCTGATACCTTCTATTTGTAGCTACACTAAAGCTGCATACAGGAGTCCCGCTGTTTGTTGTTCTCAACTCAGGATCTCTTGTCATGTTACCCATTATTTCTACCTTATTTATATCTCCGAACATTATATTGCAAACTAATCTTAAGTAATTATTCAGATTTTACAGAAGTATCAGAAAAAGTAAATAGCAATTTCTGGATTATGAAACGGAAAAAGTATTATAATCCGGTAACAATGCAGACGAATCATGAACTTGCGCTTTCATATCTTTTTATTCCAAGTCGCCAAATAATATCTGATAGAATAGTCAAAACTAATGCTACTAAAATAGAGTAGAGAGCAAACTTCAAATCAAATAGTCCCAAAAGAGCTCTTGTTGGAACATTTGAGATCAAAGCGATAGGTATCACAAAGGTAAATAGGATAAAGAACACTCCTTTTGTATAAATTTCATATGGAAATCTGCTCAATCGATCAATAGTATTTGTGATATAAAGATAAGCTCCGGCGTTTGTAACCCAGAAAACAAGCGTTGTAGCTATAAATTGAATGCAGTAAATGATCCACCCGGATACTGTCATAAAGAAAAAATATAGCAAAACCTGATGAAGGTTTGGGTAAAATCCGAGTTTCACAAAACAGTACATCATCAAAATAATTCCATTGAGCAGGATGGCCAGGCTCGTCCAATTTGTTTTGAACACAGAGATATAAAATCTTGTTTTTATAGGGTAAGTAAGGATTTTATCGACCATGCCGGTTTTCACATATTCGGCAAATGTAGCCAGAGAAGGCCAAATTATCAAATAGAAGAAACCTCCGACCCATATTTGATTTGTACCTAGCAAAAGACTGATTTCATAAGCATTCCAACCCGCTATAGATTTATAATCTGCTATCAAAAAATTTATAAACAGGATTTCAGCTACTAACCATGAAGCAGTTGCAAGGAATGAAAATACAAAGTTAAGTCTATACTGCATATCAGTCATGAGTGCTAGCCATACAAGATGTTTAGAAACTCTAAAATATTTCTTCATATACCAACAGCCTCATACTGCCTGAGGCCAAATTTCCATAGAATAATGTTAACTAGAGAAAGACTTGTTATCCAAATCAGTATATTCAATATTGCTACATAGAAATCACCACTAGAAACCTCACTTATAAGTACCTTGATTGGGAAATACAATATATATTGAAATGGAAGAAAAAAAGTTATCTTTTGAATTAGGGCAGGAAATAAGTCAACAGGCATAAGTTCTCCAGTAAATAATCTTGTACTATTCCTAATCACATTTTGAAGGCCAGAGGCTTCTTTAGTCCAAAAAGCTGCCGAACCAATTGTAAAAAAAATACTAAAATTGAGAATTGAAGCGAGAGATACTGCAATAGCAAATTGAATAGCAGATGTCACATCCAGGTTGAACTCTAAAAGAAGATTTGGAAACATAAGCAGAATAGGGCAAACTAGAAGTACATGGATAATAGTCTCAGACAAAACTCTCGCCAAGTGTTTTGCCAATAAGTAACTAGGTATCTTGAAGGGCCTTATCAGATCAGCTGAAAGTTGACCTCTGAGAATACT
>JAQVGX010000126.1 GCA_028696515.1 Candidatus Dojkabacteria bacterium
TTCTTCGTCATTATCATTAAGAATTATTAAAGCTACAACCCCTATAAGTGCGAACCCTATCAAAACAATGAAGAATGTTTTCATAAATATTATAGTAATAAGTTAATTACTTTATTTTAGAATTTACAAGTGATAAATATGTAAAAAAAGAATGAGAATATGGTAAGTAATTCTGCTTAATTGATGCGCATCAACTTTTCTGACTAAGATTGAAGCTAAAATATTTGAAAAATGTATATATGCTGATTTGTCCGGGGTGTACTTGTTGACTAGAGAACCAAAAGAACTGTCCGTTAGTTGAGCAACAATAACTATAATTTAGATTAGGATAAGTTGAGCGAGAATATTCAAATATTTTGAGCGAGGAATTTCAATATAGCAGAAGTTAGCACTTAGCTCTTATTCTCAAACTACAAATGTCAGGGCATAGCCCTTCTTGCCTACTCGTCCTGTTCTGCCTATGCGATGAATATAATCGTCATAATTTGCCGGTTCATCGTAATTTATAACATGGGTAATGGCTGGTATATCAAGCCCTCTTGCAGCGACATCTGTTGCAACAAGGATATCTATGACGTTATTTCTGAACTTGTTTATCACCTTTGTTCTTATATTCTGGCTTTTGTTGCCATGTATTGCATCTACCTTGAAGCCTCTGATGCTTAGCTGAGTAGATAGATGATCAGCACCGCGTTTGGTTCTTGAGAAGATAAGCACTTTTTCAAAGTCGTCTTGATGAAGAAGGCTTTGCAGTTTATCCAGCTTGTCACTGTATGTGGTTACTTTGACTATATCCTGATCAACATTTTTGGCAGGAGACTGTTTTTCCACTTGGATGCGAACTGGAGAGTTTAGAAATGAATTTGCTATTACTTCAATTTTTGGCGACATCGTTGCAGAGAAAAACAGGGTTTGTCTTACTCTCTGCAGTTGCGACATCAGATTTCTGATGTCATGGATAAATCCCATATCTAACATTCTGTCAACTTCGTCAAGAACTACATTGTTGAATTGCTCAAGCCTCAAATTCTTTCTTTCTGAAAGGTCCTTGAGTCTTCCAGGAGTTCCGACTATGAACTGTGGCCCTCTTTGCAGAGACTTTATCTGCCTGTACATGCTTGCACCACCTATGACAACAGCACTGCGAATATTTGTTTGAAAAGTTAGCTTGTAGAATTCACGATCGATCTGATCTGCAAGTTCTCTTGTTGGAACTACGATCAGACATTTCTGTGATGGATCATCCATAGCCTTATTGATCATAGGTACGAGAAATGCTGCAGTTTTTCCAGATCCTGTACTTGCAAGCCCCAAAACGTCCTTTCCGTTTAGAATTTCCGGCATTGCCTGACCCTGGATTTTGGTAGGTGTGGTGTACTGCAGTCTGGAAAGATTGACTTTTAACCTTCCATTTATGTTGAAATTGTCAAATTTCTGATCTGTTTCATAAATAGTAGGCATCTCTGTTCCTTCAGCTTTCGCTATATATTTATCATGGCTTATCTTGGTAAAGCCAAAATTCCGGCTTCCTCCGCCTCTATATGAATTTCTATTGTGGTATGGGTGTCTTGAACTCCCTCCGTAGTTTCTACGATTAGTAAAACTTGAAGTTCGAGGCCGTGCAAAATTGTTATTGAATTGATTCATTACAGTTCTATTAATAATTAGATTCCTTCAGCCAGCGGCAGGTTATATCTTGCAGTGTACTGGTTATACCAAGCACAACTGCACGAGTTACCAGCTATTTATCTGGTTTTACAAAATAGATTAGCGAGGGAATTAATTACGAAAGAAGATTTCAATTTTCTACACTCCTGACCTACTTTGAATGAACGAATATCATTATAACACAATTTGATGAAATTTTCTAATGGAAGAATGACCCCACCGGGAATCGAACCCGGATTGTCGGCTTGAAAAGCCGATGTCCTAACCGTTAGACGATAGGGCCAGTAGAAAATCTCTCCGACAAAGGAGGAGTTAGATTTTCTTATGCCGTGTGAACCGAACGTAGTGAGGTTTTACACGGCTTACGAAATTTTCAATTTTTAAAGCAACTCTTATTTCGCTTCGTTATCCCGCTACGCTAAAGCTTCGCGGGACTAGGTCGAACTACGGCTCACTTTCGTTTCACTCAACTTCGCCTAGTTTCGCCTTGAGGACGATAGGGCCAGTAGAAAATCTCTCCGACAAAGAAGGAGTTAGATTTTCTTATGCCGTGTGAACCGAACGTAGTGAGGTTTTACACGGCTTGCTTCAAAGAGCAATTAATTTATTGTCACGCTTTCTTCTTTTATATGTCGATGAACCTAATGATCAGAACTCTAAAGGACTGAGTCAAGCTATCCGTTGTTTGCATCTCCCTTGCCTTGAGAAAGATCGGCTACAATTATACATACAAAAGTAAAAACAGACAAGCTCTAAATTTATAAGCCGGATATTTGAATATTTTTAGATATATGCTGCCTAATGTGTGAATTAGATAAGAACTTTAAAAATAAGTAGAGAATCTATAGTATTAATGGACTTAAACTATTAATACTGCCCGAAATGGACAAAGAAACTCTACTTATTGAAATATATTGTAAAA